>JBGSZV010000121.1:0-15312 GCA_041750235.1 Phycisphaerales bacterium | reverse complement strand
GCGCTGCTCCTCGGTGAGCGTGATCGGCTGAGTCATGCCCCCATTGTGCCCCCTCGGTGATCGAGTCGCGAGCCGGGCTCAGCGTCGGGGCAACGGTTCGAGCGTCAAGGGTTGCGGCAACCGTCCCGGCGCAGCCGCTCGCTCCACGATCGCTGCCCGAAGGCCTCATCATCACCGATAGCGCCCTCGGCGACGGCCCGGAGTGCCCCCCCGGCGCCAGCGTCACCGTCAACTTCACCGCCAAGCTCGCCGACGGCAGCGTCTACGACTCCACTGACAAGCGCAAGCGCTCGTGGACCATCCCCCTCAGCAATCCCAACGTCATCGCGGGGCTCCGCGAAGGCATTCCCGGCATGCGGGTCGGAGGCAAGCGGACCATCTTTATCCCGTGGAGGCTCGCCTACGGCGAACAGGGACGCGACCCGATCCCGCCCAGGAACGACCTGACCTTCGAAATCGAACTGCTCAAGTGGGAACCCGGCACACCGATCGAACCGCCCGTTGGCGACTGACGATCAGCCCACCACCTTGGTGAAGACGACCTTGTCATCCCCCGGCGCATAAAAGTCGGCGAACCGCGCTTCCTCGAAGTAGCCGCAAGCAAGATAAAACGCGCGTGTTGGCTCGTACTGTTCACGCCCGCTCGTCTCGGCGTAGATGCGCCGGCCGCCGATTGTCTGAATCGCCCGCGCGGTCTCATCATCGAGCCGCTTGCCCAGTCCCATCCCGCGCGCCGACTCATGCACTGCGATCCAGTACAGGTCGTAGCTGCCCGTTGTGCACGCGATCTCGCCGTAGCACGTGTAGCCGACGAGCGTGCCATCCACATCCGCAAAGAGGAACCGATAGTCGCTCTTCTCCCCCTTGGTCAGCCGATCGTCGATAAGCTCCACGGCGACCTCGATCTCCGACGGCGAGAAAAAGCCACTTGAGGTGACGATCGCGCGGACGGCGGGGGAGTCCGACGCACGTGGCTGTGAGCGCATGTTGGCGGTCGGAGATCGCGTGCTCATGTCATCTGTCTTCAAGGATCAGGCGCACCGCCTCGGTCATCGTCATCCCGGCCCGCGCCACCGCCGCGGCGAACCCCGCGTCCGGCGACAGGCAGGGGTTTGAGTTCACTTCCAGCACCCACGGCCGGCCGGCCTCGTCCACCCGGAAGTCCACCCGCGCCCAGCCGCGCATTCCAAACAACCGCCAGCAGCGCTTCCCAAGTTCGACCATCTCATCGACCAGGGCGCGATCCGACGCCTCGAAGGTGAACTTTCGAGGCGTGTTCTCGTACTCGAACGACCCTTCGGACCACTTCGCGCTGTAGCCGACGATCTTCGGCTTGCCGGGGGCGTAGCCGACGAACTCGATCTCCGCCGGCGGCAACGCACGCACGCCATCTCGTTCATCCGCGAGGAACGCGAGGTTGAACTCTCGTCCGTCGATATACCGCTCGGCGAATCCCTCGCCCGCCAGTCGATCCCCAGCCTGCGCCAGAAAGCTGTCCAGCTCCCGCGCTTCACTTACTTCCACGATCGAGTCATCATCGATCCCGCGCGAGGCATGCTCCCACACGCTCTTGAGGATGTACCGCCCCACGTGCGATTCATCGCCGGCGGAAGCACTCCTCCACGCCGGAGTCGGGATCCCGGCGCCCTTCATCATGGTCTTGGCGAGCAGCTTGTTGCTTGAGGTGTACACCGCATCCGTCGGGCATCCAGCGTAAGGCACGCGCAGCGCATCCAGCAGCGCCGGCGCCAGATGAATCAGCCGGCCGTGCCCGCCGACCGATTCGACGAGGTTGAACACCAGGTCCGGTCCGCGGCGACGAAGCTCCGCCGTGAACGCTTCCATGTTGAGTGAAAACGCCACGCGCGAGGTTGTGTGGCCGAGTTCCTGCAGCGCAGCGCCCACCGCCTCCGCCTGCGTCAAGGCATCGGCCTCATCGACGGTCGAAGCCTCCGTGATCGCGTCATGGAGAATGACGATCTTCATCGCTTCGTCGCCGTCGCGCGAACCCTCACCCGCTCGCTCGCGCTCGTCACGATGCGCCGGATCAGCTCGTGGTAGCTCACGCCGGCGAGCGTCGCCATGATCGGCAGGTCCGAGTGCTCGGGGTGCAGTCCGGCGAGCGGGTTGATCTCCACGAACGACGGCTTGCCGTGGGCGTCTGCGCGGACGTCCACGCGCCCCGAATCACGGCATCCCAGTCCGCGCCACACCTCCAGCGCCAGCGCTGCCGAAGCGCGCGCGAGTTCATCGTCGGCAAGCGAGTACCGGATCAGCGTCTCGCAGTCTTCCTTGTTGCGGTAGGTGTACACACCGGCGTCCGCGCCGCTCTGGTAGTGCACCTCCATGACGCCGATCGCGCGCCCTGCGGCGCCCGTCCCCGTGATGCCCACCGTGAACTCGCGCCCCGGCAGGAATTCTTCAACGAGCACCGGCTGGCGGAACTCCTTGAGCAGCCGACGGCAGACCTCTTCCAGTTCATCCTCGTTGCGAACCTTGGACCGCGCATCCACGCCCTTGCTGCTGCCTTCCGCGATCGGCTTGGCGAACAGCGGGAACGCCATCTTCACGCGCCGGATGTCGCTCTCATGCGCCACCGTAGCGAAGGCGGGTGTGTTGATGCCCAGGCTCTGCACCACGCGATTGGTCATGCCCTTGTCGAGAGTGAGCGCGAAGATGAGCGGGTCGCTGAAGGTGTACGGGATCTCGTACTGCTCGAGCAGGGCTGGGATCACTGCTTCGCGCCCGCGCCCATGCAGGCTCTCGGCGACGTTGAACATCAGGTCCCACCGGTCGCCGCGAGCCAGGCGCTCGACCAGCAGCTTCACATGGCCGACGCGGTCCACCTCGTGTCCGAGGGCACGCAGTTCCCGCTCGATCGCGTCGATGGTGTCGGATCGGTCGAATTCCGCGACCTCCTGCTCGCTCCACCCCATCGCGCGGTAGTCGTCGCGCAGGTCGTATGTCAGGCCGATCTTCATCAGTGTCCGATCCTCGAGTTCGGAGTCCGCTGGTGCGCTTCAGCGCGCAGCTCCTCGTACAGCGTACGCCGCCACCGCTCGCCGTCGTCGGCGGACATCCCCAGCACCGTCAGCATGGTCAGCCCCGGCGGCGCCACCCTCGAAACCGGGCAGTATTCCTCGTCCGATCCCGTGATCCGCTGCTCGTTGTACGTGTAGGGGTACAGACGGCAGACCAGTGGCCGCACCTCCGTCGGCAGGACGCACCCCTTCGAGCCCAGGAACGTGCAGTCCCCGTTCTCCTGGCGCTTCAGGACGTGGCGTGTGCCGTCCGGCCGTGTCGTGTACGCCAGCCAGTTCGGGTCCCCCGCATCCGCCTCGGCGTAAGCGGGGTCTGTCGGAGCGCGGTACTCGGAGAAGTCCTCGCGTGACTTGCCCGCGTACGCCTCGATGCGGCTCACATCGCCTACCGTGAGCACGATCTCCGCCTGCTGGCAGCACGTCTTCTGAATCGTCGCGCACTTTGCGCAGGGATGCATGGCGAGCCCCAAAAAAAACTTCACCGCAGAGACGCTGAGAACACAGAGGAGATTCTAGGGATCAATTCCCATCTTTCCTCTGCGAACTCTGCGTCTCTGCGGTGAAAACTCTTACCTCTGAACCGGATCGTGATAGCGGTACACATCACCCTCGAAGTTGCGGACGACAAAGTCATCGCCCTCGCGCCCGATCTTGTAGTCGGGCAGCAGGGGGACCTTGCCGCCGCCGCCGGGGGCGTCGATCACATACGTCGGGACCGCGTAGCCGGTCGTGAAGCCGCGGAGGCCCTGGATGATCTCCAGACCCTTCTCGACGTTCACCCGGAAGTGGCTCGACCCGGCGATCGGGTCGCACTGGTAGAGGTAATAGGGACGCACGCGGATCTTGAGCAGGCCGTGGACGAGTTCCTTCATGGTCGGAACGTTGTCGTTCACGTCCTTGGAAAGAACCGTCTGGCTGCCCAGCGGGATGCCGGCATCGGCCAGGCGTTCGCACGCCTGCTTCACTTCTGGCGTGAGTTCCGCCGGGTGCATGAAGTGGATGCTCATCCACAGCGGGTGGTACTTCCGGAGCATCTTGCACAGGGCCGGGGTGATGCGTTGCGGCAGCACCGCCGGGACCTTGGACCCGATGCGCAGGAACTCCACGTGGGGGATGGCCCGCAGCCGCGACAACAGCCACTCGAGCTTGTCGTCGTGCATCGTCAGCGGGTCGCCGCCCGAGATCAGGACGTCCCGAATCTCCGGGTGGTCAGCGATGTACTGGATCGCCCGCTCGTACTGCTTCTGGTTGAAGTGGTACTCGCCCGTCTGCCCCACCATGCGGGCGCGGGTGCAGTAGCGGCAATAGACCGCGCAGAAGTTGGTCACCAGGAACAGCACCCGGTCGGGGTACCGGTGCACCAGGCCCTCGACATGGCTGTCGTGGTCCTCGCCAAGCGGGTCTTTGCTCTCGCCGGGCGCGAGCGTGAACTCGTTGGTGACGGGAATCATCGTCTTGCGGAGCGGATCGTTGGGATCGTCCGGATCGCAGAGGCTGGCGTAGTACGGCGTGATGCCCACCGGCAGGTGGTCGCCCATCTGCTTCATCGCGGACCGCTCGTCGTCGGTCAGACGGAAGACGCGCTCCAGCCCCTCCAGCGTGCGGATGCGGTTGCGGAGTTGCCACTTCCAGTCGTTCCACTCGGCCGGGGTGGCCTTGGAGAACTGGCCATGCCACATCCGGGCGCTCTTGGGCCCGACCGCGAAATCGGTGTCGTCCAGCAGGGTGACCTCGGCCGGCGCGGACGCGTGGCCGTTGACCCCGTTGGAGTGTCCGTTCGCGTGGCCATTGGAATGGCCGTTGGAGTGCCCGTTCTGATGCTCAGCGTGGCCGTTGCCATTGCAACAACCATTCGTGCCCGCCGGAGCGTTCAGGGGTTCAAGGGTGGTGAGGGCCGTCTGGCGAGCCGGCTCGGGCTCCGCGTCGACAGCATTGAGGACGGAAAGGCTGATGGTCCGCCCGTTCGCGGCCTGCGAACGGTTCCCGCCGGTCTGCCCGAAGGCGGACGGGTGGGGATCGTCATCGTTCATCGTTGAGTGCTCAACGAGGGTCAAGGCTTTGGTCGGCTGGCCGGACAGTGGCCCTGCATCGACCGGCGGGGCGCGACCGTCATTCGCCCCTCGAAACCGTTGGCGTGGGAAACTACCACCCGCGCCACGTAAGTCAACCGCTATCGGCTCACACTATTTCGATTTCCACAAACTTGATGAGATTTCCTTCTACGGCAATCGTTTGTTCCTGTTGCACAGAATTCAGAACCGCTCACCGTCAACTTCTTCACACCCTTCGAAGTCCAGTCCAATCCGGTTGCATCACGCTCCGCCGCCGCGATACACGCTCCAGTCGACACTCAGTTTGCGCATTCGAGCCCGCAGGGTGTGGGGGTTGATGCCCAGCAGCACCGCCGCCCCCTTCTCCCCTTCCACCCGCCCGCGTGTTCGTGCCAAGGCGGCCTTGATGTGCGCTGTCGCGACCTCGTCAAGGGTCGGAAATCCGCGAGAATCGACGACGTTCGCCGCATGTTCCTCGCGCGATACCCGCGGCGCCATCGTCACGCTCGGCATCAGGCCGAGCGACTTGGCGATCTCTAGCCGCTTGCCATCCCCCAGGATCACCGCCCGCTCCATCACCGCCCCCATCTCGCGAACGTTGCCCGGCCAGTCGTATGCCATGAGTAGTTCGACTTCGGCGCGCGACGGCTTGATCGCCAGCGTCCCGTAACGCCGGCACGCCTTGGCCGCCAAATGCTCCGCGAGCGCAGGAATGTCTTGTGGCCGCTCGCGCACCGAGGGCAATCGGATCGGGAAGATGGCCAGTCGGTACCACAAGTCCTCCCGGAACTTGTGGGCCGCCACCATCGCCGGAAGGTCGCGGTGTGTCGCCGCGATGATCCGCACATCAACGCTCAGCGCCCGCTTCCCGCCCACCCGTTCGAAGCGGCCATCCTGCAGCACACGCAACAGCCGCACCTGTGCCGCCAAAGGCAGTTCGCCGATCTCGTCCAAGAGCAGTGTGCCGCCGTCGGCCCGTTCGAACCAACCCGGGCGCTGGTCCGTCGCCCCGGTGAAGGCGCCCTTCTCATGACCAAAGAGTTCCGAATCGATCAGTTCCGGCGGGATTGCCCCACAGTTCACCCTGTGGAAGGCCCCCTTGGCGCGGCGCGAACCGGCGTGGATCGCCCGGGCGATGACCTCTTTGCCCGACCCGGTCTCTCCCAGGATCAGGACCGGCACATCAGCCTTTGCCACCTGCTGGACGCGCTCCATGACCATCCGCAGGCCTTCGCCCGCACCCACGATCTGCGGCATGGGGTCGGTGCCCCGAGTTTCGCTATCACCCATAGTGGATAAATCTACCACATTCGCTGGAACGAGCCGTTATATATACCAGTTCCACGGGAGCCCTTCGAGATGGTGGCGTTCCTGGACCCCAAAACGGTGTTTCATTCAGGCATCCCTCTTGCCAGTATCACGCCATGGGCACCCCGCCGCCACCCGCCATGTCGCTCCCCCGACGTTCGACGACCGCCCCGTTGTCGCCCGCGCTGCAGGAGTTGTTTGACCGCCTTGATCGATGTCCCGGCCCACCATCGATCCGGGAGCTTGATCGATGTCTTCGGGAATCGCCGCTGACGCTCGCTGACATCCTTCCCCATACCGCCAGCGATCCCGGCAGCTACGTTCGCACTCTCGTCCGGCTGACCGATCACTATGAGGCCCTCGTGATGTGCTGGCTCCCCGGCCAGCAGAGCCCGGTGCATGACCACGGCGGATCGGCCTGTGCCGTCCGGGTCATACAAGGGGCGGCAACAGAAACGCGGTTTGATCTCGCGGTCGACGGCCTCGCCGACCTCGTAGATCAGTGTGTGTTCCGCGCCGGCGACGTGGTCTGCTCCTTCGACTCAGACGTCCACTCCCTCGCCAACATCCCAACAGTCGGCGAGGAACATCACTGGCCCGTCGCCCTCGTCACGCTCCACATCTACGCCCCGCACCTCAAGAACAGCCGGAAGTACCTCGCGCGGGCGACGGCCACGGCAGGGCGGGCGTGAGCGACCTGCCAACCATCGCGATCATCGGCGGCGGTTTCAGCGGCACGCTGACCGCCATCCATCTGCTGCGTTCCGAAGTGCCGGCGCGCGTCGTTCTCATCCATCGCGGCCCGGACCTGGCGCGCGGCGTGGCCTATTCCACCTCGTCGCTGGCCCATCTCCTCAACGTCCCCGCCGCCCGCATGAGCGCCCTGCCGGATGATCCCGAGCACTTCCTTCGCTGGGCACGCGAACACATCGACCCGGCGACTCCCCCTGACGCCTTTATCTCCCGGCGTCGCTACGGCGACTACCTCGCCCAGCTCTTTGCTGAGGTCGCGCGCGGGAAGGGGGGTCGATCGTTTGGAAATCATCGACGCCTCGGCGATCGACATCGAGCCTGGTTCGCCGTCAAAGGTGCGGCTCAACACGCCGCGGCCAGTCTTTGCACAGCAGGTGGTCGTGGCACGGGGCCACTCGCCGGCGCGATCGCCCGGCGTCATGTTCGGCGAGTCTTTCTACCAGAGCCCGCGATATGTGCCCGATCCCTGGGTGCCCGGCGCGCTGGATCACATCAAGCCCGACGACGACGTCCTGATCCTCGGCACCGGCCTCACGATGTACGACGTCGTTCTCTCCCTGCGCGAGCGCGGACATGCCGCGACGATCCATGCCGCTTCTCGCCGTGGCCTGATGCCGAGACCGCACGCTCCGCAACCGCTCGGACTGACGGGAGCCCCGGCGCCGGACGCGTGGCTTGCGGTCGAGCCCACCGCGAAGGCACTCCTTTCCGCGCTGCGTCAGGCGGCAACGCGATGCGACTGGCGCGCGGTCGTTGACTCGGTACGACCGGTGACTCAGAAGCTCTGGCACCAGCTATCTCCTGCGGAGCGCGAGCGGTTTGCCGCCCGGCTTCGGCCATTTTGGGAAGTCCATCGCCACCGAGCGGCCACGAGCGTTCACGTTGCGATTCAGGAGCTGATTGATGCGGGCTCGCTCCGCTTTCGAGCCGCACGCCTCCGCGGCTGGATTCCGCAGGCCGATGGCGTCATCGCCGATCTCGGCGATACCCAGCTACGCGTTCGTCACGTCATCAACTGCACCGGCCCGGACTCCGATGTCACTCGCTCGACGGACCCCCTCGTGCAGGCGCTGCTGCGCCGCGGACTGATCGCGAGCGACCCGATGGGCTACGGCGTCGAAACCGCCTCCGACGGCGCCACCATCGACGCCCAAGGCACGCCATCGAACTGGCTCTACACGCTGGGCACCTGGCGCAAGCCGGGACTGTGGGAATCGGTGGCCGTTCCTGAGCTGCGAGTTCAGGCGCGCGATCTGGCGGCGACGATCAACTCCGCGCTGCTCGCCGCCCGCTGATCAGGGCTGGTACCACTCGCCGATCGAAGCGCCGCGATAGGTGTAGGGCCGGCGCCGCCACGCCGATACTTGGGCGTAGTTGTTCGGGGGCACCTCGTCACCCTCGATGTACGTATCGATGAGGTTCTCGCGCTCGACCCACCGCGCGCTGCCATCGACAAAGCCGGCGTTCAACCCCTTCTCGCCGTGGTTCTGCCACGCCTCCGGCCAGTTGTTGATGCCGTCCGCCCGGTCGATGACCCCGGGCAGCACCGAGTCGTCGTTGTCGTTGTCGAGGATCAGGATGGTGCGGGCGGGGTTGGTGACGGTGGTGAAGGTTTTCAGGAGGCTGGTGGTGGGGACGTTGAGAATGCCGGCCGAGGCGGCGTTGCCCGGAGGCCAACCGAGTTGGTCGGCGATGGTTCCCTTGCCGCGCCCCGACACGATCCGGCCGTCGGGGAACTTGCCCTCTTCAAACCACGTCCAGGTCTCGTACGAGTGCCCGCCCGCGCTGTCGTTCGCGTCCTTGGCGGCCCAGTACAGGTCGTACAGGAAGTCACGCTTGTAAAGCAGCGGGAACTGGGCGAAGTCGCTGGAGTCGCTGAGTTCGAAGTTGTTGCGGATCGTGTTCTGCGTGCTCGGGCACAGCGCGACGTGATAGTCGCTGATCGAATCCGGGTACAGCCAGCCGACGTTGTCCTCGAAGGGGAAGATCGTCGGCAGGTAGGAGTTCTTGCTCGTTTCCTGGGCGTACGCGGTGCCGGCAACGATGAGCTGGCGGATGTTGGCGAGGCAACCGGTCCGCCGTGCCGCGTTCCGCGCCTGACCCAGGGCGGGCAGCAGGACGCCGATGAGCAGCGCGATGATCGCGACCACGACCAACAGTTCAATCAGTGTGAACGCCGGCGCGCGACCGGGTGAGCGTCGCGGGCAGCGGGCGAACGTGGCGGATGTCTGTCGCTGGGTCATCACGTTCACCCCACCCCCGGACCCCCGGCCCCCGGAGCACCGGGTCCACGGCCGACCCGAACGAATATACCCCGATCCCTCGTCCAAACCGCGCCGGAACCGCCAATTCCGCCCGGCACGCGCTTGGCAAGCGGGGGGATCGCGGTAGTGTGGCGGGTTCCGGGAAACGCCTCACACGCATCGCCAAGGAGAGACGAAGCATGCGACTCTGGACGATTCTCGCGACGCTCGTCGCCACGGCCTGCACTTGCGCCACCGCCGACGCCCAGTCCGCCACCATCAACATGACGGGCATGGAGTTCCGCTGCGTTCTCTTTGGACCCTGCTGGCCCAACCAGGTCCGCAACAGCAGCGCCAACCCGTCTCCCTCGGGTCCCGCGCAGCTCGTTCCAGCCGCCACGGGGTATCGCTACGAGCTCAACGGCGTGGTCTCGACCTCCGGCCTGATCGCCGACTCGATCCCGACCGGGTCGTCGCTCGCCGCGGTCCTCGATCAGTTCGCACCTGGCGCTTCCCGCATCCTCACCGGCTATGTCCGCAACCCCGGTGGCACGCTGCCCACCCAGCTGTGGACACAGCGTTTCGCGGACACGATCAGCGGGATCAACGTCGGCTTCGACATCCGAGTCCGCATCGACGCCGGCGGCGTCGCCTACGTTGAGTTCCTGAATATCGATCTCCCCACCGGCGTCCTCGGTCCGCTCACCGGCACCATCGTCGTCACCAGCGGCACGTGCAATGTGCAGGTCTGGAACCCGACCGCCGCCAACCAGACCGAATGGCACTTTGACGCCAACCTTGATGCCGTCGCGGCCTCGGGCCCTTCTCGCCTGCGCTACATGGATGATCCCGCCTTCGGAAGCGTGCTCGACGGGACCGATGGCAGCCTCACCACCCCCAACGCCACCACGCCCACCGGCGTCACCGACCTGCAGTCCAGCTTCGGCACGACCACCAGCTTCGGCATCGCCGACATCAATGGCCAGCCCGACAACGTCTACAAGACCAGCCCCGCGCGGAACACCAGCGCACCTGGCAACGAGGACTGGCGCCGCGGCGTCGGCCTCCTGCTCTATCCACGCACGCAGCCGGCGTTCCCCGGGCAGGCGATCCCGCAGTGGACGATGATCTGGGACCTCTACATCCCCGCTTCAAGCTGGAACACCGAGTACCCCGTCGCGCTGATCGAGGACAATCACAACAACGACGGCATGGCAGACATGCTCATCCGCAACACCGCCTTCGGCGGCGGCGGCAACATCGGCTACGGCGTAGAACCCTTGGGCTATCTCCCGACCCCGCTCATCGCCCCCGACCGCTGGATGCGCATCGCCATCGTCAACAACTTCCCGCAGAACGGCCTCGCCCGCGTGTTTGTCGACGGCACCTTCATCGGCACCACCGGCTCCGACTGGCTCTACAACACCACCAACCCCAGCGACCCGCGCTTCCTGGACAGCGAAGCGGTCATCGCCGCGACGTGGAACCTCTGGGGTCAGTTCCCCAACCCATGGGCCTTCAGCACAGGCGGGCTGCCGATGGCCAGCACGCTCTGTCTCTTTGCCGATCTCGCTGCTGGCCGTAGCGAGAGTGTCTACGTCGCCAACATGTACTTCGGCGACACCATGCTCACCGACACGCAGATCGCCGCGCTCGGCGGCGCCGACGCCGACGGCATCCTCTTCACCACGCCCCCGCCATGCCCCGGCGACGCCAACGGCGATGGCTCGGTCAACGGCGCCGACCTGAGCGTGCTGCTCGGCCAGTTCGGAACCAGCGTGACTCCCAACACCGGCGCGGATTTCAACGGCGATGGCCAGGTGAACGGCGCGGATCTCAGCGTGCTGCTGGGGAACTTCGGGACCGGTTGCTGACCTAGAAACCCAGCGGCCGAACGCTGACTTGCGGGCTGCCGGCCTTGCCGGTCACCTTGTACTTGACGAGCTGGTCCGTGGCCTTGCCAATAAAGTCGCCGACCTTGCCCAGCATCCCCTGCACCTTCTCCATGGGGCCGGCGTTGGCCTCAAGGTCGAGCGTGCCGTCGTAGGCGATCACGCCCGTGATGCGCGCCAGGACCACCTGTGTCTCAATGGAAGACTTGTTGAGATTGAGGCCGTTGGGCTTGAGCGTAAACTCGGCGTCGGCCTTGTCCGACAGGTCGTAGTTGCCGGTGAGCTTGCCGATCAGGCTCATCGCCTCCATCAGCTCCGCGATGATCGGCAGAGCAATTAATCGCCCGTCGCGCACGTTCAGCGTTCCGCTGCCATTGATCGAGGCAAGCGCGTCGCTCGCGTTGAAGGTGACGCTGCCGTCGGTCGCCGTGCGCCCGGCCATCTTCGGCGTCTCGCCCGGCGCCGCGGCGATGCGGAGCAGCTCGCGCAACTCAAAGTCGCGCACGCTCCACGTCGCTCGCCCCGGCATCCCCGCTTGCGCGACATTCACGCTCGTGTCGCTCAGCGTGATGTTGCCCTTGCACAGATTGACCTGTCCCTTCGTGACATTCAGCGTTCCACCAGAGAGCGACGCCTCCAGATCGAGCAGGTCGATCGGCAATCGGTACTCGCCCGCGGCGACGTTCAGACCTTGCGTCGTCAGCGCCGCCCGGAAGTTGCCGGTTTTCCAGTTGCGCAGAGGCACAAGGCCGGAGAGACGAATCTCCGCGTCACCTTTGACTTCGTGCCGCTTCAGGATGTCGTTGATCTGCGGCGGTAGGCCACCATCACTGCCCGCATCGAGCCTCGTCTTGAGCACCAGTTCGGCAAAGTCGGCCTCCATCGTGTCGATGTTGATCCGTCCGTCGATCGTCATGTTCATCTGCGGCGGTCGCGACGAAGCGATGTTCAGCTTGTACCACCCCGGATCGCCCGCGGGCTCCACGCCCGTCTCAAGGTTCAGACCCGAGAGATTCATTGGCTGCGAGCCGTCGCCCGCGTCGTAGACGAGCCCGCCGTTCTTCAGCGTCACCTTGCGGAGCTGGAAGACGTTGGAGAGCTTGGTGTTCTCGTCGACCTTGCTCTGGTCCTTGATGTTCTCGCCCTTCATGAACGGCACCAGCCCCTTGAAGCCGCCTTCGGGGGTGGCGATGAGGCGCAGCGTCGCGTCATCGAGTTCGACATTCTGGATCACCACCGGCTTGTTCAGGCCGGGGGTCTCGGCGAGCGTGACGATCATGGCGCCCGCCTCGACGACCTTTGTACCGTCGGGCGCGGTGAGAGTGACGCCGGTCATCCGGACCGTGTAGGGCGGGTCGTACTCGAACTTCTTGAACTCGATCTTGGGCACGATGTAGGTGCTCGAGATCGCGACCATCTGCCGCGCGAGCCATTCATCGAGGCCCTTGAGCGCCGCCATCCCGCCGCTCTTGAGCAGCTTCGGGCCGAACACTACCGCCGCGCCGCCGACAATGACCAGCAGCAGCAGAATGATCGGTAGCTTTGCCTTGCTCTTCGTGCTCACGATTCGGCCTCCAGTTCGTTGTTCCGCAGCCGTTCGGTCGCGAGGTGCACCGCTTCAGCGCTCACATCCAGCCCGATGCCCCGGCGCCCCAGGCGATGCGCTGCAACCAGTGTCGTTCCTGATCCGCAACACGGGTCGAGCACCAGCCCGCCCGGTGGGCAGCACGCGCCAACCAGCAACTCCAGCAGGGCAAGCGGCTTCTGCGTCGGCCACCCGACGCGTTCCTTGGCCATGTTGTTGATAGAGGGTATGTCGAGGACGTCTGTGGCTTTTTTCATCTGGCCCGCCATCCGGTTGCTGGTCGCGGGCACCATGGGCGGCTCAAAGAAGTAGCGATCGGGGTCGAGGCAATAAAACAGGATGTCATCATGCTTCCGCGCAAAGCGTCGCGGCGAGGAGCCGCCAAGGCCGTAGGACCAGATGAGATGATTGATGAACCGATCCTCGCCCAGCAGTTCATCCAGCAGCAGGCGGATGTGATGACTGGTCCGCCAGTCGCAGTGAATCAGCAGCGACCCCGATGGTGTCAATGCCCGCAGCGTCGCCAGGACACGCGGACGTAGCCATGCGATGTACGCCGTCGTATCCGCCCAAGAGTCCTCAAACGTCCCGGCGCGATCGGTCTGCCGAACCCCCGTGTTGAATGGCGGATCGACGTAGACAAGGTCCACCGTCGTCGGTTCGACGTGACGAACCCCATCGAGCCAGTCCGCGTGGGCAAGGCGCACCCCGGGAACCGGTCGAATCCATGTCGGCAGTGGGGGGGCGACGCCCTGCGGCGTTGGCATTGTCATGATGAAAGTCTAACCCGTTGCGCACCGGTGGCGTTAGACTCCGGCCCCGCTTCACCCACAGGGAGTCCGCATGGCGAAGAAGTCACGTTCAAAGTCGATCAACGCCCGATCCGCCAAGGTCCCCATGGCCGCACGTGCCGATCGCCATGTGCTCTATCAGAAGTCCGTGCAGGCGGTCGATGCCGAGATCGACTTCGTCGACGAAACCTACAAGACCCTCCGCGGCCGCCACGCGACCACCCTCCGCGAGGACTTCTGCGGCACCGCCAACACCTCCTGCGAGTGGGTCCGGCGCCGCCGTGCCAACCACGCCTGGGGCGTCGACCTCGACGCCGACACCCTCGCATGGGGCCTGGAACACAACCTCGGCAAACTCAAGAGCGACGCTCGACAGCGCGTCACCCTCGTCCGCGACAACGTTCTCACCGCCAAGGTGCCGCCGGTGGATGTCGCGCTGGCGATGAACTTCAGCTACTTCCTCTTCACGCGTCGCGACACCATGCGCGACTACTTCACCCACGTTCACAAGAGCCTGGCGCCCGGCGGGCTCTTCATGCTCGACGCCTATGGCGGCTTCGAATCCTTCAAGGCGGCCAAGGACAAGCGGAAGATCGACAAGACCTTCACCTATGTCTGGGACCAGGCCGAGTTCGACCCCATCACGGGGCTGGCCACCTGCCACATCCACTTCCACTTTGCTGACGGCTCAAAGATGAACAAGGCCTTCACCTACCACTGGCGCATGTGGTCGCTCCCGGAGATCCGCGAACTCCTCGCCGAAGCGGGCTTCGTCAACTCCACGGTCTACTGGGAAGGCACCGACGACAATAACGAAGGCGACGGCAACTTCGAGCCCGCCGAAACCGCCGCCAATGACCCGGCATGGATCTGCTACATCGTGGCGGAGAAATAACGCATCCCAGCCCCCAAACGCCAATCTTCAAATATTTCTGAAAGTATTGGCTTGAACGGTCCGCGTGCTCTACACTCCCTTTGGATGAACGCTTTGGTCGACATGGTGCCCGCCCACGCCACCGTCGCGAATCTGCTGGCCCCCGGCCTCGCGCGAGTCGCCGACCTCATCGCGTTGCAGCTCCGCTCCGAGATCCGCGAGGTCGAAACGCTCTGCCGGTACGTCGAGCGGTACCGCGGCAAGATGCTGCGGCCCACGATGGTGCTGGTCACCGGCATGGCCGTCCGCCCCGACCGCGGCGCGGTCGCCTCCGAGGCGCATATCACGATCGGCGCGGTCCTTGAGACCATCCACCTCGCCACGCTTGTGCACGACGATGTGCTCGACGAGGCCGATGAACGTCGCCAAGCCGAGACCGTCAACCGCATCAAGGGCAACGAGGTGGCCGTCATCCTCGGCGACTACCTCATCGCTCGCGCCTTCCACCTCTGCAGCACGCTGGATTCCCAGCGCATCGCCCTCCGCGTGGGTGAAGTGACGGGTGTGGTCTGTGAAGGCGAGATGCTCCAGCTTTCGCGGCGGGGTGATCCCTCGCTCGACGAGCGCACCTACTTCGACATCATCGAGCGCAAGACCGCCGCCCTGATCGGCGTCGCGTGCGAGCTCGGCGCCGCTGCGAGCGGTGCGGACGCGAGCGTGCCGAGGCCGGCAGCGATTCCGAGGGAGAGTATAAATATAGAACGCATGAAAAGT
>JBGSZV010000120.1:0-3136 GCA_041750235.1 Phycisphaerales bacterium | reverse complement strand
CGAGCCGGAAGCGCCCGCATCTCGCGGACCGCACGCGATTGTCGAGACGCTGGTCATGGGGCACCTGCCCTTCCGCTCCGGCCCGTGGGCCTCGCAGTACGCGCGGGCGGTGGCACGCGAAGAGAACTGCCGCGTCGCCTTGGTGCGCGTGCTGACGGGCGAAACGAGTGTTGACATCTTTGGTCCTTCGATGAACCAGTCTCCGGCGCAGCGCGCCGAGAGCCTCACCGAGGCGATCTCCTGGGCGAGCGAGCGGGTCGATCGCTGGATCGTGCAGGCCGATGATGTGGATGAGCCGCTGCTGGCGGGCGAGATGAGCGTTGACAAAGTAACGCTGCTCTCGGGCGCCAATGAAGCGGCGATCGTCGCGGCGTACCACACGATCAAGCGGTTGATCGTCGGGCAGAAGCAGCACGCTCACCGCCCCGCGATCCGAGTGGCGATGATTGGAGCGACCGAGGACCGGGCACGCGAGGTCAGTGCGAAGATCCAACGCGCGGCGCAGGTCTTCCTGGGTGCTTCGGTCGAGATCGGTCCCAGTGTCGGCAAGGTCGGTCCGACCGGCGGGGTCATGGTCCATCGCGGTCCGACGCAGTTGAACGCGGTGGGCGTGACGGGGCTTCTTTCCGGTTTGGCGCCCGCGCCTCGCGAACCCGAATCTCCGGCAATGCCCGCTGAAGCCGCGCCCGATGCGCCGGTCAGCGAAGTGCCGGCGGCCGCGCCGGTAGTCGTCGCTGCTCCCGTGACGGTCGAAGCTCCATCAGCGCCAATGGAAGCAACCCCGGCTCCAGCTTTGGTGCGGGTCAATCTGTGCGAGCACGTGAGCGGCCTGACGCCGCTTGAAGCACGCTGCCCGGATGATGAACGGGTTGAGCTTGCCGTGGACCCCTCGGGTCGCCTCCACCTGCTGCGCGACGGCGGCGACGAGCATGCCCTGTCCAATCTGATGATGGCCAACGCGTGGGCCAAACGCCATGCGAAGCTGCTTCGGATGGCGATCCCGAAACTGTCGAACCCGGAAGTGGATCCGGTGCTGCACCTCTTCACACCCAACGCGCGTCTGGGCCGCACGATCGGCGAATCGGGGGTGCAACTGCATCTCCTGGCGCCGGTCACTGTCGGCAATCAGATGGCGTGGTATTGCACCGAACTCAACTGACCCGACACTATCGCCGGAATCCGACCGGGTGCTCGGCGAGGTTGTACATCTCCTTGAGCACGGTCATTCCGAGGAAGCCGACGACGGCAAGCCCGGCGAGGATCCCCGCTTCATTCCAGCGCCCTTCTCCCGCCATCCAGGCGATCGTGTAGAGCGTGAGCCACAGGGCGCCGTAGCGCTCGATCTTTTCGGCCGAACGGGGCGTTGCGCCGGAGCGCCGGTAGCGCATCCATGCAAAGACGACAAAGCTGACGGCGAGCGCCGCGGGCACCACGATCGTCGAAACGTTGACCCACGAGGGCCAAAGGGTTCCCGCCCGTCGGTACCCGATGAACAGCAGCACGCCCGACCACAACAGCCAGCCGGCCATGGCGGAAGCCAGCATCGGCTTGGTCAGTGCCGGACGCCGACTTGCAAAGAGATGGCTCAGCGCGCCGACGCCGAGCATGTGCGTCATCGCGAGCCACACCGGCCACACGAAGATCAGTTCGACGTTCGCCGCCATCATGTGCGCGCCGTAGATGAGCGCCACGAGCACAAGGCCGATCGAAGGCAGGTACTTCACCGATGCGTTGTAAATGAGCACCGCACCCGCGGTTCCCAGTGCCGTCCACACCGCGGGCAGCCCGAGCGTCGAAGCGCCCAGGATCGCGACCAGCAAGGTGAGCGTGATCAGGCCGATGGCGGTGTCGAGTGACAGACGCCCGGAGGGGAGCGGGCGATCGGGGTGCAGCGCGCGGTCGCGGCGGACGTCCAGGGCGTCGTTCAGGGCCATTGCGAAGGCGTAAAGCGCCAGCGCATACAGCCCGCCGCTCGCCAGCAGCAGCCACAGCGGGAGCGTCGTCAGTCGATCGGAAGCCAGTTCGCGTTCAATCGCGTGGGAACGCGTCCACAGGATGACAAACCACACGTTTCCCGCGGCAGCAAAGGCCGTGGTGACGCGGGTCAGGTGGAGCACCGGGGCGAGTCGGATGAGCAGGGAAGTCATCGCGGGCGGATGGTACGCCATCGGGGGCCGATTGCCCGGCCGGGATCGCGGTTGCGCCCTATCATCGGGGCTTCCATGCCAACCCGCATCATTCAACTCCCGTCCCGACTCCCTCGCGGCCAGATCCGCGTGGCGATCATCGTCAGCCGCTACAACGACTGGATCACCGACCGCCTCCGGGATGGTGCGATTCAGGAACTCGATCGAGTGGTGGGCGACCGCGGGGTCGCGGTCGTCGTCCCAGCTCCGGGGTCCTTTGAGCTGGTGCACCTTTCTGCCGTCGCGGCGGCCTCGGGCCACTACCACGCGGTGGTGGCGCTCGGCTGCCTCATCAAGGGCGAAACGAGTCATGATCGGATCATCGCGGACGCGGTCGCCCAGGGCATCGCCGCGGTGAGCGCAACGAGCCTTGTGCCGGTCGCCTTCGGCGTGCTCACGGTAGACGCGACCGAGCAGGCCGAGGCGCGGGCGGGCGGCGACATGGGCAACAAGGGCATCGAGGCGATGGCCGCCGCGCTCGATTCGCTCGCAGCCACCAACGCACTTCTGGGGAACTGACCGCTTGCCCATCACCCGCGATATTCGACGCCTTGCCTTTCAGGCGCTCTTCCAGCTCGACGCCCGTGGCGAAGCAGACGCCGCGCTCATCCGCGGCAGCCTGTCAGACGCCGACGAGGGCGTGAGCGCCAAGCTCGAGGATGCCGACCTGGACCGCGGCTTTGCCGTCGCGGTCGAGGCGTACCGCTCGCGCAAGTCGAGCGATGATGCCGTGATTGCCCTGGCGCCGACATGGCCGGCGCACCGCCAGCCCGCGGTGGACCGCGCCATCATCCGGCTCGCGTACCACGAGATGACCACCGGCCTCACGCCGCCGAAGGTTGCGGTGAACGAAGCGGTCGAACTCGCCAAGGCCTTCGGCACCGAGAAATCGCCGGGGTTTGTCAACGGCGTGCTCGACAAGGTGCTCAAGCAGGTGTTGTCGCAGGCGC
>JBGSZV010000119.1:0-5776 GCA_041750235.1 Phycisphaerales bacterium | reverse complement strand
GCCTGACGGGCGGCGAGGGCCGTGCTGTAGGCGGCGCGGGCCTCGATCGTGAGGTTCGCCAGGGCCGCGACGGATTCGGGGTCCAGCCCGATCGAGGCGGCCCCGTCCGTCCACGGGCCGATGTGCGACTCATAGAAGCGGACCTTGCCGATGTCGTTGTCGGGCACGAGGCTCATGCGGGTGTCCCTTGCCTTGGTCTTGTAGTTGTGGGACAGGCGTCCCGCCTGTCTCCTGGTCTTGTGGAACAGGCGTCACGCCTGTCGCTTGCGTTGCTCCACATGCTCAGCGCGGAAGTCAGATCAACTCCGTATCACGGCTCCCGCCGAGGCGATCATCGTCACCCGCCCGCCGAAACTTGAACGGCGGAGCGAGCGCGGGGCTTGTGGCCCACAATCGGCAGTTTTGGCACGCCGCGCGGGGCGGACGCCATGGCGAGGGGAACAAAAGAAGTGGCGAGCGGAGCAGACGCCACGGCGACCCACGCAAACCCAGCGTCGAGCGGAACAACCGAAGCGGCGACCGCCGCGAACCAAGCGGCGAGCCGAGCAAACGCAACGACTTTTGGAGCAAAAGCAGTTGGGTTCGGGACAAACGAAGGGACGAGCGGCGCCGGCGCAGGGTCATACGTTGCGGGTGCATGGTGATCTACAGCGCAAGAATGGCCGAACAGAGCGGTGCGTGGCCCGGGAGCCTTGATCGACGCGTGCCGCCGAAGTCGGGCCTGCGTTCAAGGACCGACTTCGGTGTCTTGGTGGACCCGGTGCGGACAAGATCCCGAATCTCGCGGTCGAGGCCGGCGGGTACCATGTGGTAGAATGGTGCTTGGGTGCGTCGTGGGGAAAGCCAAGGTGTCGAATTCCCTATCAAAGGCACAGGGGTTTCTGCGGCACAGCCGAATTCACGGCCAACAGCCTAAAATGTCAAATGCTTACTCCGATCGTTCCATCGACAAAGGACGAAGAGATGCTCGATTGCCATAACCCGTTACCGATTCCGCAGTGGATTGAGGATGAGGCAAGAAAGATGCGGACTGGATGCCTGAAGGAATATGGCGGCGGCAGAGGCCCAAGCCCTGCGTTGAGGGGTTATTCGGAAGTTCGCTTGACCAGATCTATTCGTCCCGATCCGCGTTCTCAGAGGATGCGAGGTTTGCAATCGGCACGATGCTTGCCGTACTGACTGCAGGGGGCGTGCTACTTACCACCGGCCTCACGAACATCAAGTTAGAAACTCCACTCGCCGCCTCGCCTACAGCGGCTGGGTGTCTGTTTCTCGCGTCACTCGTCTTCCTCGTCACCTGGGTGATTCGATGGGCGTTGATGAGAAAACTTGAAGCCGGCTACGACTTGTACGTGGCCGCCATCGTGCATGCAACAATCGTTGCGGTCTCGCTCGAATCCCCTCTTACTCACCGATGGATGCGATTCGTGATTGAATGCTGTATGGCGCGTGGCCGTTTTACGAAGAGACAAAAGGATCACCTATCGTTTGATTCGTATGAAACATTCACTCCTGATCGCGACGGACCGCACCTCGCAGATACGCATGGAAAAGTGGCTCTCGTCTGGCGGTCAACGAAGGGAAACTTGTACGATGTATATCGTATGTTGCTTACTTATATCTGTGTGATTGGCACACTGGCATCGATGTGCTGCGCCGCGCTGTGCCTTTGGCTGATGGTCGCGCAACTGGAACGTGGGCATGCACAATGCCCCGCGCAAACAACCCCGGCGTTGGACCTGCCGATTGGCACCACGTCGGCGGGTGGCCCCGAAGTCTCAATGTGCCAGCGAAGTCGGGCCCGTGTCTGAGGACCACTTCGGCGTCTTGCAGGAACCAGTACCGACACGATACCGAATCTCGTGGCCGGGGCCAGCGGGTACCATGTGATAGAATGGTGACTTGGGCCGTCGTATGCGAACCAAGACGCCGAAGTCCCTGTCAAAAGCACAGGGACTTCGGCGGCACGGCAGACGTCCGGGCCATCCACCACGGCGGACTTCCGGGCCACCCGCCGTGAAGTGGGATCGGAACACTCCGAGAACGGAATGGCCACTGCTTGAGCCATCGCCCTCCGAGAGCCGATACCATTGATGGTCCCAAAGAGGAGTAGCTGGGCGAAATGGCTGATGGAACCCCAAAATCCGCGTCTGGCACCGACGGCGTTGAAGCCGCGAGTGGTGGCGCTGGATCAAAAGCGTTCTTGAAGCCCCGCCTCACCGGCGCTCGCTTCGAGGGGCACGCGATTCCGCTTGAGTTCCTGAAGGACCTGGCGGTCCTTGAAGAGATGGTCATCGAGGTAGCGAAATGGCGATTTCTCAAGGCGAACCTGGAGCGGAAGCGCTCTCCGAGAGGCTTTACCGATGGCGTAGAGCTCAAGCTGACCGGAGTCGAAGAGGGAAGTGCGATTCCCGTCATCAGTCTCGTCATGGCTTCGGCGACGTTGTTTCCTCCCGAGAATCAGGCCTACTTCGAGGAGGCTCGCGAGTCAATCGTCGCTGCGATCGGAGCAGCGGAGCAGAACGGTGCGATCGCAAACCATCTGCCAGAGACGGCACTAGGTTACTTCGATCGGATGGGCCGTGGTCTGCGCGACGGCGAAGCCATCGAGTTCACGACCCCTACGCAGAAGACTCCGGTCAAGCTCACGAGAGAATCCCGTCGTCGCCTCGTGCTCGCGTCATCGCAAGTCGAGTTGACTGAAGAGCAAACGATCCGCGGCATCATCCCGGCAGCCGATCAAGAGGCCTGGAGTTTCCACATACAGTTGGTAGATGGCCGGAAGATACCCGCACCGATGCGTGAGCCTCATCTTCAAACGATCAAGGACGCATTCGTTGGATACAACGAGGGTTTGCGAGTTCAGCTCCAGGGGGTTGTGAAGCTCAATCGAGGAGGCAAGCTCCAGAGCATTGAATCGGTTGAACATGTGAGCATCCTGGACCCGATGGATGTTGCCGCCAGGCTGGATGAGCTGCGGATTCTCAAAGATGGCTGGCTCGACGGTGCAGGTGTTGCGCCAAGTTCAACCGGCGTTGACTGGCTCACGGCGGCGTTCAGAGAGCACTACCCCGAAGACCTGCCTCCGCCGTTCCTTTACCCAACTGTTGACGGTGGGGTTCGTGCTGAGTGGTCGATCGGTCCGAACGAACTCTCGGTGGAGATCAGCCTAAGCCAGCGGGTGGGAGAGTGGCACGCCCTACAGCTTGACACCGGTGCAGACGAGGCACGCAGCCTGAATCTCGCCCGAGCCGCTGATTGGAAGTGGGTTGTCGATCAAGTCCGTTCACTGGCAGGGGGGAACGGGTGAACGACGACACGCTCCTTCTGAGACAGGTGAATCCCTCTTGGGTCCAACAGGGTAGAGTAACTTCTCAGGCGTTTCGGCCAACCCCGAAGGACCAGCACAAGCTGTCGGTCTACGACGGCGATCTAATCAGCGCGGAGAACTCGTGGTTGCATTACACCACGAGGCTCCAACTGGCATCGGTTGGCGCGTTGGCGGTGACGGTCATGGAGTGCAAACAGCAGGAGTTGTCCGCAGTGCCAGACCCTGAGCCGTTCCCCGAGCACGCCGTGATCGATTTCACGGGACTCGGCACGAGTCAGGTCGAGAACAAGAGCAAGAAGCTCAAAGCCGCTGCCGAAGTCCGTGGATGGAAGTATCAGGCGACAGCGGGCGAGTGGCGTTGACTTCTGGCAGGCGGCAGGTGGCGCTGAAATCGAACGTGGCACCGAAGTCGTCTTCGACTTCGGTGTCTTTGTGATTCGGACGGTGGCACATCGTCGGGCCACCTGACTCGTTCTATGCCTTGCGGACGAACTCGGACTTGAGTTGCATCGCGCCGATGCCGTCGATCCGGCAATCGATGTTGTGGTCGCCGTCCACGAGGCGGATGTTCTTGACTTTGGTGCCCCCTTTGACGACGAGCGACGAACCCTTGACCTTCAGGTCTTTGATGACCACCACCGAGTCCCCCGACGCGAGCACGTTGCCGTTCGC
This sequence comes from Phycisphaerales bacterium, assembly GCA_041750235.1. GTDB lineage: Bacteria > Planctomycetota > Phycisphaerae > Phycisphaerales > UBA1924 > JBGSZV01. The sequence goes on along the minus strand of JBGSZV010000119.1, from coordinate 1,773 downwards.
GTCGCGGACCGCCGTGGCTTCGGCGGCGGCGTCGGGCGATTCCGGGAGTGCGTTACCAGCGTGTGTTCCCGGCTTCGCCGGGGTCCACTCGTGCGAGCATGAGGGGCACACAAACATCGTGCCGTCGAGGTAGGTAAAGTCGGCCTGACATTTCGGGCACGCGGGTGGGTGGGCGGGCGGGGGGGGGGCGGATGGGGGGGTGGCGCTCATGGAACAACCCTTGGAAGCGGTGTGTGACGATTCGGCACGGGGTCGCCCGGTGCGCGATGGCCAAAGGTACGGAGTGGCCGCTGGTGGAATCAAGGGCCGATCGGGGCGGCGCGAAGGGGACGGGCGGGGGGGCGGGGCGGATGGCGAGCCGAATATGAGCGGCTCAGGCGAGTTCGACGTACCCCCGCAGACCTTGCAGGCCGCCTTCGCGGCCGAAGCCGCTTTCTTTGTAGCCGCCGAAGGGGGAGGCGGCGTCGAAGCGGTTGTATGTATTAAGCCAGACGACGCCGGCTTCGAGTTTGCGGGCGATCTCGAAGATCTTGCTCCCCTTGTCGGTCCAGACGCCGGCGGCGAGGCCGTAGGGGGTGTTGTTGGCGCGGGTGATGGCTTCTTCGGGCGTGCGGAAACTTAGGACAGCGAGGACGGGGCCGAAGATCTCTTCGCGGGCGATCGTGTGCGAGGGCTGGACACCCTCGAAGAGGCACGGGCGGCACCAGTAGCCCTTGGAAGACACGGCGAGGGCGGCGGCGGCACAAGAAGCCGCCGGCTCGCTCCCTTGCTCTTTCGCCCTCTGTATTGCCCCCTCGTTCGACCGACCCTCAGACTCACTCGTCTTAGGCGTGAGTTTGCGCTCGTGCTTGATCGCGGTGGCGGTACCGATGGTACCCGACACGCGCAGCCTCGCGCCTTCGCGCTCGCCCGCATGTAAGTATTCTTCGATCTTATTAAGTTGCATCCGCGAGTTGATCGCGCCCAGGTCGGTGTTCTTATCAAGCGGGTCGCCGACGCGGATGCTGGACATGCGGATGGCGAGTTTCTTTGCTACTTCATCGAGGATGCTCTCTTGCACAAACAAGCGCGAGCCGGCGCAGCAGACGTGGCCTTGGTTGAAGAAGATGCCGGTGATGATCCCTTCGACGGCCTGGTCGATGCTGGCGTCCTCGAAGATGATGTTGGGGGACTTGCCGCCGAGTTCGAGGGTGAGTTTCTTGGCTTTGCCGGTCGTGGCGCTCTGCTGGGCCACTGACCGAGCGATGCGTTTGCCGACGTCGGTAGAGCCGGTGAAGGCGATCTTATTAACGCCGGGGTGGTTGACGAGGGCGGCCCCGGTGGAGCCGTCGCCGGTGATGATGTTGACGACGCCGGGGGGCAGGTCGATCTCGGCGAAGATCTCGGCGAGGCGGAGGGCGGTGAGGGGCGTGGTCTCGGCGGGCTTGAGGACGCAGGTGTTGCCGCAGGCGAGGGCGGGGGCGAGTTTCCACGCGGCCATGAGGAGGGGGAAGTTCCAGGGGATGATCTGCCCGCAGACGCCGACGGGGCGCGGAGCGGTGCCGCGTGCGGAGGGGAAGGCGTACGCGAGTTTGTCGGCCCAGCCGGCGTAATAGAAGAAGTGTTGGGCGGCGAGAGGGATATCGATGTCGCGCGATTCGCGGATCGGTTTGCCGCCGTCCATGGTTTCGAGGATCGCCAGTTCGCGGGCGCGCTCCTGGATGCGGCGGGCGATGCGGAAGAGGTACTTGCCGCGTTCCTTGCCGGGGAGCGCGGCCCACGCGGGGAGCGCGG
>JBGSZV010000118.1:0-15652 GCA_041750235.1 Phycisphaerales bacterium | reverse complement strand
ACGGCCTTCGGCGCCAAGACCGGCGATGCGCTGACTACGGGCACGATCCTTGTGTTTGTGCTGTTCCTGGTGAGCGCGGTGGTGCTGAACTTCGCGGTGCGGCCGGAGGAGGCTCCGCCGGTGGTTCCGGAAGCGACGGCGGACACCACGACACCGCCGCCGGGCCTGACGACGAGCACACCGGTCGTTCCTCCGCCGGCGAATCCCGCGACGAGCGGCATGACGGTGCAGACCGAAAGCGGCGACACGATCATTCCCAAGCCGATCGCGGCTCCGACCGAGGCGATGCAGGAAGCATTGAAGAAAGCGCAGGAAGGCTCGAAGGATGAAGGCGCTCCGGAAGTTCCGCCCCCCGCGGAAGAGCCGGCCGCTGAGCCGCCCGCAGCACCGCCAGAGAACCCGCCGGCGACTCCGCCCGCGAACCCCCCGGCTCCGGGCGGGAACTGAGATGTCGGTGAGCGTGTCACCATCTGGGCCTGGTCGTGATTGTGAGGGAACGCGCGCGTGATCCGCAGCATGACGGGCTTTGGCGATGCATCGGGGCACGACAACGGCGTGCATTTTTTTCTCGAACTGCGCAGCCTCAACAACAAGTATTTCAAGGCTTCGATCCGCCTGCCGGATGACCTGCAAGGGCTTGAGCCGGAGCTGGAATCCGAGCTGCGGCGGCGGCTGACGCGGGGCACGATCACGCTGATCGGCAAGTGCTCGGACGCGTCAGACGGCGCTGCGTACCACATCAATCACAGCGCGCTCTCGAGTTACATCGAGCAGTTGAAGGCGCTGCCGCAGGTCGCTTCAGGTGCGGTGAAGCTGGATATCGCTCCGCTGCTGGGTTTGCCGGGAGTGCTGCAAGCGCCGGCCAATGAGGAGCAGCGGCTGGAGCACGGGCGAAAGGTGTTCATGAAGCTGCTCGACACCGCCTGCGCGGGGATGATCTCGACGCGGGAGCGCGAGGGTCGGCTGCTGGTTGAGGACTTGATGAGCCACCACGCGCTGATCCACCGGCACCTGGCCCGGATCGCGGTGCGGGCGCCGAGCGTGGTGGAGGACTACCGCGTGCGGCTTCAAGCGCGGGTGGACACGCTGCTCAAGGAAGCCGGCGCGAGCGTGCAGCCGCACGAACTGATCCGAGAGGTGGCGGTCTTTGCCGAGAAGAGCGACATCAGCGAGGAGATCCAGCGGCTGACGGCCCATCTGGACCAGTTCAAGGGACTGGTCGCGGAGGGTGACGGTCGGCCGGTGGGGCGGACGCTCGACTTCCTGACGCAGGAGATGCTGCGTGAGGCGAACACGATCGCGAGCAAGTCGGGTGATGCGGATATCTCGCGGGATATCGTTGAGATTAAGGGCGCGATCGACCGCATCAAGGAGCAGGTGCAGAACGTCGAGTAGCGAGCCGTCGGTTCGCCCGCGGAAGGGGTGGTTTGGTCCGCGTGATGCCTGAGCCTGAACAGACTGGAACGCCTTCGACGCCGCAGTCTCCCGAGGTGGCGAGCGCGATGTCGTCGCTGCCTTCGGCGACGAGCGGGACCGAGGGCGGGCCTGCGACGTTTGCGGCGAGCGAGCTGGCGATCGTGCTGTCGCACTTCGATCTGGGGGTGATCGATGCGATCCAGCCTTTCGTGCGTGGCTCGCGGCGAGCGCCCAAGCTGCTGATCCGGTCGGAGCGCGGCGGGTTTTTGCTGAAGCGCCGGGCCGAAGGGCGGGACGATCCTGAGCGCGTGGCGCTGGCACACGGCGTGCAGCGGCACCTGGCCTCGCGGGGATTTCCGGTGGCGTCGCTTATTACGACGCGGCGGCATCAGGGGACGATCATCCTGCACGCGGGGCGCGTGTACGAACTGTTCGCGTTCGTGACCGGCGCGAAGTACGACCAGTCGCTCGCGGCCACGCGCGAAGCTGGGTCGGCGCTGGCGCTGCTGCACACGCTGCTGCGGGACTTTGCGCCGGGCACGCCGATCGTCACGACGAGTTACCACCGCCTGCCGCAGATCCCGGCGCAGCTCCCCACGCTTTGCGAGCGGCTTGATCCGAGGCTGCGCGGGACGGGCGAGGCGCTGGCCCGGGCGTACCAGGAGGCGGCGGACCGGGTGGAGGGTTTCGGGTTTGCGACCTGGCCTTCGCAGATGGTGCACGGCGACTGGCACCCCGGGAACATGCTGTTCTCGGGTACCCGGGTTGCCGCGGTCCTCGATTTTGACACGGTGCGGCGGGAGCCGCGGGCGATCGACGTGGCGAATGGGGCCCTGCAGTTCAGTATCACGCGGCTGGGAGAGAACCCGGAGGTGTGGCCGAGCGAACTGGACGAGACCCGGTTCAAGAGCTTCCTGGAGGGCTACGATTCGATGTCTCCCGCCGGGGCCATCCTCAGCCGTGCCGAACTGGGCGCGCTGGCGTGGTTGATGGTGGAGGCGATGGTCGCGGAGGCGTTTGTGCCTGTCGCGGCGACGGGGCGATTCGGCCCGATCCCGGGCGGGGCTTTCCTGCGGATGGTTGAGCGGAAGGTTGAGTGGCTGACGCGGAATCATGAGCTGTTGAGTCGCGTGGCGGGTTGAAGGAGCGTCTGATGTCGAAGTCACTGGTTGTGCGCGGAGGGGGACTGGCGGGCGTGCTGTTGCTCGCGGGAACCCTGTTCGCGGAGCAGCCAGGACTTCCCGGAGACGGGGCGCGAGCGACGCCCCAACTGCCGCCGGATGTTCGCGCGTTTCTCGATGCGCTCGATGATGAGCGTTTTGTCGAGCGACAGAAAGCGACGAGCGCGTTGTCGAATGCCAGCGTGCTCGGCGATGACATGCTGGTGGGCGTGCTGAAGACCTCGGACCTTTCGCTGGAGCAGCGGACGCGGCTGATGTCGATCCTGAAGGATCGATTTGAGCGCAGCGAACGCGCGGCGATCGGGATCGAGTTCAACCAGGGTGTGATGCGGCCTTGCATCGCGGGATTGCGGCCCAAGTTCCCCGCGGCGATCGAGGGGATCCTGCGTGTCGGGGATGTGTTTCTCGAGGTGGACGGGATCAGCCTGGAGAAGGCGTCATCGAGGACGTACTCACAGCACAATGAGTTGATCGGGTTGATCAGTTCCTTCAAACCGGGGGATCTCGTTGCGATCAAGATCTTCCGGCCGAAGAATCCGCCGGCGGCGCTGGGAATGAACGGCCAGCTCGAGCGACTGGTTGACGATCTTGGCGAAGGCGAGACGCTGGAGCTGATGGTTCCGATGGGCCGACGTGCCGACCTCGACTCGAATCCCGAGCGCGTCGAGCTGCGTGAGAACCGGCTCCGCACGGCGTGGCGGTACATGGTCTCGCGGATCGGGCTGAACGCTGCGGGCACACCGATCGAGGTGGAGGGCGGCGATCTCGTCATCGCGCAGGGAGGGCGGCGCGGGATCTCGACGAACGTGCTGATGACGTCGGGTCCGATGGCCGTGGGTGAGCACGAGGGCGTGCGTCCGTTCGCGGTGTCGAGCCATGATGTCTTGCGACGCCAGCAGATTCGGATCATGAACAACGTGCAGTTGCGGCCCGGGCAGCGGCTGCAGGTGTTTGCGAGCGATGGGAACCAGATCCGACTTCCATCGGAGTTCGCATCGGCGATGATCATTCCTGAGACTCCCGGATCGCCGGACTCGGGGCCGCCCGGCTCACCGGATGCCGTCGGTGACCTGTTGGGTCGGCTGGAACGGCTGCGCGTGGAGATCCAGGAGGCTGACGGTCGCGCTCGGAGTGCGGCGTCCCCTGCGGACCGATCAGCGCATGAGCAGTCGATCAAGCGGCTGTGCGATGAGTGCGTGGAAGTCGAGTCTGAACTGAATGCGTTGATGAGCCGGACGACCGCGGGCACCGCTTCGGACTGAGTTCACTTCGCGACGATGTTCACCATCTTGCCGGGGACGATGATCACCTTCTGAACCGACTTGTCGGCGAGGAAGGCGATGACTTTCTCATCGGCAAGCGCGGCGGCGCGGATGGTTTCCTCGGTCGCATTGGCGGCGACGGTGACGCGGGCGCGGACCTTGCCGGCGATCTGAACGGGGAGTTCGACGCTGTCGTCGCGCAGGAGAGAATCGTCCACCGAGGGCCAGGGTTCATTGGCGATGCTGGTGGCGTGGCCAAGCTTGCTCCAGAGTTCCTCGCAGAGGTGCGGCGCGAAGGGGGCGAGGCAGAGGGCGAAGCGACCGATCTGGTGGCGCGTGAGCGTGGGCGTGGCCGAGGTGCCGGCGTTGACGAACTCGATCATCGTGGCGATGGCGGTGTTGAAGGCGAGGCGCTCGATGTCGGCGCCGACCTTGTGGATCATGCGGTGGAGGAGCTTTTCGAGATCGGGGCTTGTGGTCTCGGTGGCGCGGAGGTTGCCGGTTTCCTCATCGACGCAGAGGCGCCAGGCGCGCTGGAGGAAGCGGAAGCAGCCGGCGATGTCACGCGGGTTCCAGGGCTTGCTCTGCTCGAGGGGGCCCATGTACATCTCGTAGAGGCGGAATGTGTCGGCGCCGAACTCGGCGATGACGTCGTCGGGGTTGACGACGTTCTTGAGGCTCTTGCTCATCTTGGCGACGACGGGGGAGAGCTTCGCGCCGGTGGCACGCTCGATGTAGACGCCTTCGGAGACCTCATCGACCTGATCGTTGGGGCAGAGGGTCTTGTCGGCGCGCTGGTAGGAGAACGACGTGATCAACCCTTGATGGAAGAGCTTGGCGAAGGGCTCGCGCGAGCTGACTTCGCCGAGGTCGTAGAGGACCTTGTGCCAGAAGCGCGAATAAAGCAGGTGGCCGACGGCGTGCTCGGAGCCGCCGATGTAGAAATCGACGCCGCCGTCCATCCAGTAGGACTCGGCTTCGCGGCTGATGAAACGGTCGCTGTTGTGAGCGTCGCAGTAGCGGAGGAAGTACCAGGAGGAACCGGCGGAGCCGGGCATGGTGTTGGTTTCGCGCGTGACGGGTGTTGACGGCGGCAGGGCGTCGGGCGAGACGCCCGCGGCGCCGGCGGTGGTGTTCATCCAATCACGGGCCTTGCCCAGGAGCGGCAGGGGGTCTTCGCTCTCGATGGGGGCGTAGTCAGAGAGTTCGGGGAGGCGGACGGGGAGCGCGGCGTCGGAGACGGGGTAGTGATTGCCGTGAGCGTCGAAGACGATGGGGAATGGCTCGCCCCAGTAGCGCTGACGGCTGAAGGTCCAGTCGCGGAGCTTGAAGTTGACCTTGCGATTGCCGATGCCCTGGGCATCGAGCCACTGGGTGATGCGCTGCTTGGCGTCGTCGACGCCGAGGCCATCGAGCGAGACGTCGTTTCCCGCGGAGTTCACGGCGTGTCCGGGGCCGGTGTAGGCGTTGCCCGACACGGCGTAGAAGCTCGCGTTCTCGAAGCGGTGGCGGAGGTCGGCGGGGTCGTCGAGGCCGAGGTCTTCGATGGCTTCGAGCCAGATGGCTTTGGTCGCGCCGCGGCGGTTGGAGACAGCGGCGGCATCCGAGAGCAGCACGTCGATGGCGGCTTCCCAGGAGTCCGCGGATTCGCCTTCGTCGCGGCGGCGCAGGACGTCGGCCATGATGGCTGCGAACTGCTCGGAACCCGCGTTGCGGGTGGTGAGCAGGCCCAGGAAGTCGGCGAGGGATGAGACCCAGGACTCGGGCTGCTGCTCGTGGTCGCGGTTGTGCTCGGTGTAATAGCGCATGCCCTCGACGAGGCGCGGATAGATGACATCGCGGATGGGCAGATCGAACTTCTTGGCGAACTCGTAGTCGCGTTCGTCGTGGGCGGGCACGGCCATGATCGCGCCCGTGCCGTAGCCCATGAGGACGTAGTCGGCAGTCCAGACGGGGATCTTCTGGCCGGTCGCGGGATTGAGCGCGTGGATGCCGGTGAAGACGCCGGTCTTGACTTTGCTCTCCTGACGCTCGATGTCGGAGCGGTTGCGGGCCTGTTCGACGTAGGCGCGGAGGGCGGTGATGTTGGTTTCGGGGCGGGGGTGGCGGAGGGTCTGCTCGACGAGCGGGTGCTCGGGGGCGACGACCATGTAGGTCGCGCCGAAGATGGTGTCGGGGCGAGTGGTGTAGACGCGGAGGAAGGGCTCGACTCCCTTGGGCGCATCGATGATGCCGAAGTCGATCTCGGCACCCTCGGAGCGGCCGATCCACTCGGCCTGAATGGTCTTGGTGCTGCTGGGCCAGTTGATGGTGTCGAGGTCGTCGAGAAGGCGCTGGGCGTAGGCGGTGATGCGGAACATCCACTGGCGGAGCGGCTTGCGCAGGACGGGGTAGCCGCCGCGTTCGCTCTTGCCGTCGATGACCTCGTCGTTGGCGAGGACAGTGCCGAGCTTGGGGCACCAGTTGACGGTCTGCTCGCCGATGTAGGCGAGGCGCTGGTCGTCGATGACGGCGCGGCGCTCGCGATCGGAGAGTTCGTGCCAGCGGCGGATGCCGATAGCGGAGCCGCTCAGGACGTTGCCGGATTCGAGCGCGACGATCTCGCCGCTGGGCCCGATGCCGCGGACGCCGCGTTCGAGTTCGCCAACGAGGTCGGTGATGGGGCGGCCGGAGCCGACGCCGCCATCACGGCGCTGGAAGGCGGGGTCGTACCAGGTGCTGTAGAGCTTGAGGAAGATCCACTGCGTCCACTTGTAGTACTCGGGGTCGATGGTGGCGACTTCGCGCGACCAGTCGTAGCAGAAGCCGAAGCGCTTGAGCTGGCGCCGGAAGGTCTCGATGGATTTCTTGGTGGTGATCGCGGGGTGCACGCCGGTCTGGATGGCGTACTGCTCGGCAGGGAGGCCGAAGGCGTCATAGCCCATCGGGTGCAGGACGTTGCAGCCCTTCATGCGCTTGAAACGGCAGAGGATGTCGGTGGCGGTGTAGCCCTCGGGGTGGCCGACGTGGAGGCCGGCGCCCGAGGGGTAGGGGAACATGTCGAGGCAGTAGAACTTGGGGCGCGAGGCGTCGAAGCCGGGCTCGCCGGGGTTCTTGACGACGAAGGTGTTGTGGGCGTCCCACCATGCCTGCCACTTGAGCTCAATCGTGTCCGCGAGCTGGGCGTTGTAGCGGTACTGGGGGCCGCGGGCATCGCCCCCGGAGCTATCTGGGCGCGGGGATGGCGTGGTGTTCTGGGTCATTGCGTGCGCAGTGTAATGGGCGCGGCGGGCGCGCCTTGGGCGGAGAGGATTGGGGCGTGCCGCGAGATCAGGCGTTGACGGTCACGTTGGCCTTGGCCAGGCGATCGGCGAGGAGCTTCTTCGCTTCGCCGACGAGGTAGAAGCTGCCGGTGATGCAGATCATGTCCTCTCGACCGGCGGCGCGGCCGGCGATGTTGAGGGCTTCCTCGAGGGTCTCGGCGGTCTGGCTCATTTTGCCGCTGAACTCCTGGAAGCGGCGGTGGAGCTCGGTGGGCTCGGCGGCGCGGGCGTTGCCGCGGGCCTTGGTGAAGATGATCTTGTCGCCGCCGAGGGCGACCTTCTTGAGCATCTCGTCGAGGTCCTTGTCCGCGGCGCAGCCGAAGATCATGATCATCGAGTCGTAGGGGACGTGGGCGCCGATGGACTTCATCAGCGCGCTCAAGGCTTGGGGGTTGTGCGCGCCGTCAAGGAGGATGCGCGGCTCCTTGATGACCAGCTCCATGCGGCCGGGCACCTTGGTTTCTTCGAGGCCGCGGATGACCTTGTTCTCGGGGAGCTCAAAGCCGCGCTGGGCGAGCTTGTCGATGATCGCGAGGGCGAGGCCGCAGTTGTGCGCCTGGTGCTCGCCGGGGAGCGGCACGGGCACGTGCTCGAACTCGTAGCGGTCGGTGGAGAGGCCGACGCGGGTGTGCGGGCCGAGCTGGGGGTTGGCCTCGAAGCGGTAGCTGAAGTCGATATCGGCGCCGACGACTTCGAAGATCGCGCCGGTGCTCTGGGCGACGTCGCGCATCGCATCAACGACGCCGGCTTCCTGCTGGATCGTGAGGGCGGGGACGCCGGGCTTGAAGATGCCGGCCTTCTGGCGGGCGATCTCGGTGAGGGTGTTGCCGAGGAACTGCATGTGGTCAAAGCCGATGGCGGCGACCGCGGCGACCTCGGGGGTGATGATGTTCGTGGAGTCGAGCTTGCCGCCGAGTCCGACTTCGATGACGGCGGCATCAACCGCCTGCTCAGCGAAGTGGAGGAAGCCCAAGGCGGTCATCACTTCAAAGAAGGTGACATCGCCGAGTTTCTTGGGGATGTGCTCGATGGCTTCGGAGACCTTGCCGGCGAGGTCGGTGAAGTGGTGGTGGGAGATCTGCTGGCCGTTGATGCAGATGCGCTCGCGGATGTCGATGAGGTGGGGGCTGGTGTAGGTGCCGACGGTGTAGCCGCAGGCGCGGAGGCAGGAGGCGACCATGGCGACGGTCGAGCCTTTGCCGTTGGTCCCGCCGATGTGGACGCACTTGAGGCTGTCCTGGGGGTCGCCCAAGTGCTTCATGATGGCGGCCATGCGGTCGAGCTTGAAGACGTTGGGATCGACGCGGCGGGCGTGCATGCGCTCGACGTTGACGCGGTCCAGGACGAACTTCAGGGCGTTCTGATAACTGCCGAGACCCTTCTGGGTCTTGCCGCCGGTGGTGGGCTTTGGCGCGAGTGCTTTGGCGGGGGCTGCCGGGGCAGGGGTCGAGGTCGCCGTTTTGGAAGGTTTGGCCTTCTTGACGACGGTCACGGGCCTTTTTTCGGTCTTTGCGGGCGCGGAGGCGGCCGTGGGAGCGGACTTGCTCTTCTTGGGCTTGCCTTCAACGGCTCGTGAGGCGGGCTTGGCCATAGACCGAATATCCTACCAAAGTACGCTGGAATCGCCAAATCCCCAGCGGAGAAATGCGTGTAAGTCATTGCATAGTAGGCACTTGTGTAAGTAAGTACCTGCTAACGCCAACTTGGTTGCATGTGCCCCCGGGAGGGATTGAAAACAGGACAGGGTGATACGCCCCGGAGGGCGTCGGGTTCCGCGATCAGGGCACGCTGATCAGCGATTTCATGTGGCGCACCGCTTCGCGGAGTCCGACGAGCACGGCCCGGCTGATGATCGCGTGGCCGATGTGCAGTTCGGCGACGCCGGGCAGGTGGGCGATCGGCAGCACGTTGATGTAGTTGAGGGCGTGGCCCGCGTTGAACTGCATGTCGCGGTCGCGGATGTCTTCTCCGGCGGCGGCGACCGCGGCGAACTCGGCGTGGAGGCGCTTGTCGTGGAAGTTGCCGCCGGTTTCGTGGAAGGCGTGGGCGTAGCGGCCGGTGTGGATCTCGCAGGCGACGAAGCCGGCGCGCTTCGCGGCATCGATCTGCTTTTCGTCGGGGTCGATGAAGGCGCTGACGGCGATGCCGGAGTCCGCGAGGCGAGCGACGACGCGCTTCCAGCGCTCGACATCGCCGGCGACGTTGAGGCCGCCCTCGGTGGTGACTTCCTGGCGGCCCTCGGGGACGAGCGTGGCCTGATGGGGCAGGACGCGGCGGGCGACATCGATCATGGCATCGGTGCCGGCCATTTCGAGGTTGAACTTCACGCCGCAGGTGGCGCGGAGGAGATCGATGTCGCGGTCGATGACGTGGCGGCGGTCCTCGCGGAGGTGGGCGGTGATGCACTCCGCGCCGCCGAGGACGCCCTCGAAGGCGGCGTGGATGACGTCGGGTTCGCCGTAGCCGGTGGAGCCTCCGGGCCCCGCGCGGTAGCGGGCCTGGCGGATGGTGGCGATGTGATCGATGTTGAGGCCGAGGTGGGGCATGGGGGGATTGTAAGAGGAGGTGTTCGGTGGGAGCGGCGCAGTTGGAGGGCGGAAGCGTGATCAGGTGATGGGCTTGCCGCACTCGGGGCAGGTGTTGGTGGTGAGGCCGATGGTGCTGTAGCCACACCACCCGCATCGATCCGGATCGACGTACTTTCTGCGTCTGGGCGGTTGCATGCGGATGCTTGTGCAAAGCAGGGCCAGCATTGCGAGTGAAAGCAGGTCGTGCAGAACGCCCAACGGGAGGAGGCGATACTGCTCTGCCTTGCCCGTGGCGAGGAGCCGGGCCTTTGCTTCCGACGGACTGAAGTTGCGGAGCACGCCGTGGGCGAGGTGGGCGTCGATGAACTCCTTGGCGAACTGAGCCTGCTCCGCAGCGGTGACGGCGGGGTGGGGGTCTGCCGACAAGTGCCAACGCTCGCGCCGAACGACGGGGGAGTACAAACCGAGAACTTGGCGGCCGCCCATAAAGCGGTAGTAGTGAACCGCCGGCAACTGATGAATTGGAAGGGGGAACTGTTGGCTGTTGTAGTCGTGGAGGAGGACGAGCGTGCCGTCGGGGAGGCGCACGATAATGCCACCAGCTCGTCTGGGGCTCCGTGTCTTGCTATCGAAGAACAATTGAACGATTTCGCCGGTGATTGAGCGTCGCGTCCACGGCCTCCCAGCGATGCAGGCGAGATCAAAGAAGAAGTACGCGGCGAGAAGCCACGGCGCAGCGCGGTGGCTGAGCAGTTTTTTGAGGCGCGCTCGCATTGAAAGAGTGTACGAGTCAGGTGGGAGCAGGGATCCGATGACCGCACTCGGGGCAGGTGTCGGTAGTGAGTCCGATGGTGCTGTAGCGGCAGTGGGGGCACTTGGTGGGATCGGCGCGCCGGCGCCAGAGTTTGGGAATGTTGAGGCGGAGGGACCAGCAGAGCATGGCGAAAATGGTGAGGGAGAGGGTGTTGTGGAGGTAGCCGAGAGGGAGGTGGGTGACGCGAATGACGGATTGGCCCGCGATGAAGCGGCTGCGTTCTTCACTCGATAGGTCGGTCGGCATGATGCGCCGTGCCACCCAGTGCTCTAGAAACTGCCGGCGGAAATCGGATTGTTGTGCAGGCGTCAATGATCCGGGTTGAAAGTCGGTCGGAGTCAGGTCGAGGCGAGAATATGTCGGTGCGTATGTGCCGCAATCGCTTCGCGGATCAGGAAATACCGAGATGTAGTCGACGACACGTGATGGGGCGAGAAGATCGGGCCGTGATTCCCATTCGCGCTGATCTTGGCACAGCAGGATCAGTGACTGGTCGTCACCTCGCGTGACTGCTGCCATCACCCAGCTTACGCTCCACTTCGGTCTGCTGAACAACGGTTCGTACAAGAGTTTGGATGCGTCTGTCGAACGCCAGCCGTAGCGGCTTCCGATGCACACGAGGTCGAGCGCGACGTAGAAAATGAGGATAAACGGTGTGAGTGGATGGCCCGCGATGGTGCGGAGTCGGCGGAGCATTAGGGCAGTGTAGGTTTCAATCGCTGGTGGAGATGCAGTTGCCGCACTCGGGGCAGGTGTCGGTGGTGAGTCCGATGGTGCTGTAGCGGCAGTGCGGGCACGCGTCGATTGGAATGGTGTGGAAGCCCTTCAGCAGGTTGGATGGCGAGAGCTTGTGGATGTTGAGGGGGATCGACCAGCAGAGCATGGCGAAAGCGGCGAGCGAGATCGTGTTGTGGGCGATGCCGAGGAATGAGATGCCATCCAGGTGAGCCACTTTGCCGTTGATGAGGGCTTGGCGACGGGAGCCGACGTTCATGACGCCGAGCGTGCCGATGCTGCGATCGAGGATGCGGCGACGGAGTTCATTTTGCTGCGGGAGCAGTTCGGGAATGGACGGGCCGATGACCTTGGCCCAGCGGGAGTACGTTGTGGGGGCGTAGAAGCCTTTGTCGTCGTAGTCGACCAGCACGATGACGTGATCGATGCTTCCTTTGGCGGAGTCCCAGCCGCTTGCGCCATGGATGGCGATGCTGCCGTTGGCGCCTCTGAAAAGATCGAAGCGATACGACCGGCGTGTGTCGTCGTGACCGCCGCAGCGGCAGCGGCGTGAGCGGGATGCGTCGATCAGCCATTGACCAACGCTGCCGCGTGATCCGCCGGGCTGGCCTGCGAGAACCATCACATCAAGAGCCAGAAAGACAATCAGTATCGGTACCGCAGCGCTGCTGGCGAGGAGCGACTTGAGGCGGTGCAGGAGCATCTCATAAGGAGCTACGCACGCCGATGTGTAGTGGATCCCTGCGGCGGACGATTCGAGTGAGTGTCATTGATCTGCCGGCACGGGCGTCATGCCGAACCACTCGCGGATCAGCCAGCGGCCGAGGTAGATGATGGGGGTCATGGCGATCGCGATGCAGAACTTCAGGACATAGCCGGTCGCGGCGGTTTCGAGGACCTGCTTGATGGTCCAGGCGCTGTTGCCGAGCAGCGCGGGGATGACCGCAAAGGCGAGCGCGGTGACGATGAAGGAATCGAAGACCTGCGAGATGACGGTGCTGCCGGTGGCGCGGAACCAGACGAAGCGGCCCTTGGTGAGGCGTTTGAAGACGCCGAAGATCCAGATGTCGAGGAGTGAGCCGCAGAGGAAGGCCAGGATGCTGGCGATGTACATGATCGTCGCCTGGCCGAAGATATTCTCGAAGGCGGCGTGGCTGGCGGTGTTGGAGTAGCCCTCGAAGGTGGGGAGCGCTCGGCTGAGGGCGATGAAGCAGAAGGCGAGCGCGGCCATCGAGAAGGCGATGTAGGTGAGGCGGCGGGTCGCGCGGCGGCCGTAGTACTCGTTGACGAGATCGGTGAGGAGGAAGGTGATGGGGAAGGGGACCATGCCGGCGGTGTGGATGATGGAGAAGCCGCCGAGGAGGTCGACATCGATCTTGAAGAGCTTGGCGCCGATCATGTTGGCGACGAGCAGGGACGTGACGAAGACGCCGGAGATCCAGACGTAGAGGGTCTGGGGTCGGGTGAGGGCGAACGCCGCCGATGGTGAGGCGGGCTGGGTCATGATGTCACGTTACCGCGCACTGGTCGTGAGTTCGACCGTGGACTCGTCCTTGGATTCGACCTGTGCGACGAGCTTCTTGGCGCGGTGCTTGGACCAGTCGCTGACTTGGAGGTCGGGGCTCTCGGGGCCGGCGTGGTACTTCAGGATGTCGTAGACATTGTCGCGCTGGGCGGGGATGAAGCCGCAGTCGCGGATGAGACGGCACAGGACCGTCTCGTTGAGGCAGTAGGTGGTGCCGGCGCTGGAGACGACGTTCTCCTCCATCATCACGCTGCCCATATCGTTGGCGCCGGCGCGGAGGCCGAGCTGCCCGATGTGTGGGCCCATGGTGACCCAGCTCGCGCCGATGGAGTAGACGTTGTCGAGATAGAGGCGGCTGATGGCTTGGGTGCGGAGATAGTCGAGCGCGCCGCTCATGCGAACGCGGCGGCCGAACTCGGGATGGGCCTTGGGGTCGCCATCGCCGGTGAGGTTGGCGACGACATCGCCGGGGAAGGGCTCATTGAGTTCTTCCGGGCGTGCGCCCCAGTCCTTCACGCGGCCCAGCGGCGTGTTCTCGCGCTGGAAGGGCCAGGAGATGAAGGCCTTGTAGTGTCCGCCCGGAACTTGCGTGGTGAGGGCGGCATCCTGCCAGCGGCGGACGAGGTCCATGTGATGGATGCGGTCGGCGTGACCTTCGATGTGGCCGAACATCATCGTGGCGCTGGTAAACATGCCGAGTTCGTGCGCGACGTTCATGGTGGTGAGCCATGCTTCGGCATCGCACTTGCCCAAGCCGATCTTGCGGCGGACGGGGCTCGAGAAGATCTCGCCGCCGCCGCCGGGGAGCGAGTCGAGTCCGGCGTCGCGCAGGCGGACCATCACCCACTTGAGCTTGTCGCGGAGCGTTGCGCCGGGCGGATCGAAGAAGTGGACGAACTCGATGAACTCGGGGGGGCTGAAGGCGTGGACGTGGACGTGGGGGAAGCGTTCCTTGATGGAGCGCAGCAGATTGATGTACCAGTCGAGGGGCAGCGCGGGGTTCATGCCGCCCTGCATGAGGATCTGGGTGCCGCCGATGGCGACGAGTTCGGCGATCTTCTGGTGGATCTGCTCGGGGGCGAGGGTGTAGGCGTCGTGCTCGTCGCCGTCGCGCCGGAAGGCGCAGAAGGTGCACTTGGCGTTGCAGACGTTGGTGTAGTTGATGTTGCGATCGATGATGTAGGTGCGGAAGGTGTTGCCGTGGATGGCGCGGCAGCGTGCGTCGGCGTAGCGGGCGAGTGTGGTGAGGGGCGCGCGGCGGAAGAGGTCGAGGGCCTGCTCGGTGGTGAGGCGGATAGCGCCGGCGGCGACGTCGGAGAGGAAGGCGTGGTCGAGGGGATCGATGCCCGGGCGCGCGGCGGGTGCGGCGGTGTTGATGGCAGTGGTGGTGGGCGCGGCGATCATCGAAGGGAGAGTTCCCGGGGTGATGGGGCGGATGATACGAGAGGGTAGGGGGAGCGCCCTCATATTTCAATATCTTCTGAAACCTCCAGACGCTACGGGCTGAAAACGGCCATTTCGGGGTCCGAGAAGGGGGGCGATCGTCGCAGGCCGGTGCCGGAAACGGGGGTTTGGCGGGTGGGTGTGGAGGGTTTGGCGTGTGGGGTCGATAGGGGGCTCGATTCGTTTCCCTGCCGTTGCGCGGGGGTTGAGGAGAGTTCTCGTGCAGACCCTGACGCGCCCACACGTCTCGGCCGCGCTGCAGCACCTTCGCCGGAGCATTCTGTGCGTCGGGAGTGCGCTGGCGGTGTGCCTGATTGCCCAGGTGATCATCTGGGGTTCCGTGCACTTCACTGACATGCGGCGGGTGGAGCTGCGGCCGGAGGGCGGCGTGCGTCACGAGCAGGTCGTGGTGCAGAAGCCCAGCATGGAGTCGCCGGAGTCGGCGACGGCGGTGTCGGCGCAGACCGAGCGCTCGCGGACCTCGGCGAAGGAATCGGTGAATCCGAATTTGGTGCCGTCGGCCGAGGATCATCTGCTGCGTCGCTCGAGCGAGGTTGCGCAGACGCTGGGCATCATGAGCGCGGTGCTGCTGGCGATTCTGATGCTGCAGGGTGTCGCGGTGGCGGGTGGTGCGTCGGTTCCGGGCGTCGAGATGGCGGTGACGGCGACGACGTGGACGCTGGTGATCGGAATGTTGTGCCTGCCGCTCGCGTCGCTGCTTCCGGGTGTGCCGTTCGGCGGCGTGTTCCGTTCGTACGATGCGATGGTGATGGGTTCGGAGGTGTACCGGCAGAAGGGTCCGGGCGCACCGAGCGGGATGATGTTCTTCGGACTGAACATGGTGCTGCCGTTGTTGATGCTGGCAGGGCTGGGCGCTTCACTGTTGCGGTTCCATCTTGGTGTTGAGCAGGGCGCGATGATGTCGTGCCTGAGCGAGGTGGATGAGAAGCTCGAGCGGGAGATCCGGACGATGAAGCTGGGGGCGCTGGCCTCGTCGCGCGCGGTGGCGGCGTTGAACACGACGTTCACCGATACGCCCGCGGCGGCCCCAGTGCGGGATGACGAGCCGATCCCGATGCCGCGGAGCATGAAGGAACCGCCGCTGGGACGGCCTTTGAAGCGGCCGGTGTGAATGGCGCGGTGCGCAGTGCGCCATGCGCTGTGCGCCAAACTGCTAGGCGCGTGGGTGGTGTTTCTTGTGGATAGCGCGCATGCGGTCGTGGTCGACGTGGGTGTAGATCTGCGTGGTGGTGACGTTGGCGTGGCCCAGGAGTTCCTGGACGACGCGGAGGTCGGCGCCGCCGGTGAGCAGGTGGGTCGCGAAGGTGTGGCGGAGCAGGTGGGGGTAGAGGTCGCCGAGGCCGACGCTGGCGGCGTGCTTTTTCACGATGTTCCAGACGCTGGCGCGGTCGATGGGACGGCCGGTGCGCGAGAGGAACAGGCGCC
>JBGSZV010000117.1:0-10525 GCA_041750235.1 Phycisphaerales bacterium | reverse complement strand
AGGCCGAGGTCGTAGTACACGCCGATGCCGCGCGAGGCGTAGCCGCCGCGCTGGATGGCCAGGAGCTGGTTCGCCTGCGCGCCCATCAACTGCTTGGTCAGCCGTTCCCACTGCGGGCGGTTGTCCATGAGATAGGTGTCGAGCCGCACCGGCGGGGATGGAAGCGGTCCCAGTGCGGTGCGGTACTGCGCGAGCGCATGCTCGCTGAAGGAGGCGAGGCGACGGCGTGCGCCGCGGTTGGATTCGGTGGTGAAGATGCGGTAGTGGGTGGTGCGGATGATCTCGCCGGCGGTAGCGCCGAAGGTCCACGGCTCGGCCGACAGCACATCCGGCTTGGCCTCGACGCTCGCCTGCGTGATCGTCTCGGCGCCGAGGTCGCCGAGCATGACATCATCACCGGCGTTCTTCGCGCAACCGGCGAACAGCACGACGCCGAGTGACGCGGCCAGCAGACGATGGTGTGAACGATCCCGCATCAGCTCAGCTCCTCGAGTCGCCTCCGCATCGCGCCGACTTCCGCCTGCTTGCGGGCAAGCGTGTCGCGCGTCTCCTGGACCATCTTCGCGGGCGCCTTGTCGGCGTAGCCGGGGTTCGCGAGGCGAGCCTCCAGCACCGCGATTTCCTTCTCGAGCTTGGCCGCTCCTTCCGTGAGGGCCGTCCGCTCGACCGCCGGGTCCACCGCGTCCTTGAGGTTCGAGAGCAGGAGCTCCCTCCCTTCAAAGACAACGACGGCCCCCTGAGTGTTCCCGGCCGGGGCCTCCGCCACGACCTTTTCGAGGCCCGCGAGGGTCTCCACGACCCCTTGGGCGCCGCGGATCAGATCGGCGAGTTCCGGGGGGCTGTGAAGGGTGACCTTCCGGCGCGGCTCCACCGCCTGCCCGGAGCGGGCCTGGCGAATAGCGTCCACGAGGCCCTTCACCCGGGAGAACTCGGCATCCACGGCCTTCAGGGCGGGGCTGGAGGCCAGATCGAGGGAAAGGTGCGGCCAAGGCGCCGAGCACAGCAGTCCCGTCTGTGACGGCGGCAGGGCGAGGCCTTGCACCGGGGCTCGCAGGTAGCCGCCGAAGGCCTCCTGGATGGTCTCGGTGACGTAGGGGGCCACGGGATGCAGCAGGCGGAGGATGGTGTCGAGGGCGGCCCGCAGGACCGCCTGCTGGGCGGGGCTGGTGCGGACAGTGGGCTTGATGGCCTCGAGGTACCAGTCGCAGAAATCCCACCACAGCAGCTCGTAGACCGCCTGGGCGTAGTTGTTGAACTCGTAGTTCTTGAGGGAGTCCTCGATCCGCTGGGTGGCGGCGACGATGCGGGCGATCATCCAGCGGTCCACTTGCGACAGATCCGAGAGGTGGACCGATGGCCCGTCCGCGGACCCCGCGCCGCCGGACTCTTCCAGGATCATCATCGTGAACTTGGCGGCGTTCCAGAGCTTGGTGCAGTAGTTGCGGCCCTTGTCGAACTTGCTGCTGGTGTTCTTGGCCGAGGGCGTCTTGGCGTCGGGCTTGGCGCTGCCAGAGGCGAGTCCGTAGGACGACACGCTGGACTTGGAGCAGTGGGGGCAGGTCTGGGTGGGCGCGGCGACGACGTAGCCGGACTGGTTGGTGATCTTCCTGGGCTCGAACGACTTGGCGCAGTGCGGACAGAAGATGTCCACCGGCATGCGGACATCCTGCGTCTGCGTGGTCATGTCGCAGAGGGTGAAGCGCATGGCGTCGGCGCCGTGTGAGGAGATGATGTCGAGCGGGTCCACGCCGTTGCCCAGGCTCTTGGACATCTTCTGTCCCTCGCCGTCCTGGATCATGGCGTGGATGAAGACGTCGTGGAAGGGGACGGGGCCGTGGCCGGCGCCCTCGCCCATGAAGTAGCGGTTGAACATCGTCATGCGCGACACCCAGAGGGTGATGATCTCGCGCGCCGTGCACAGGACGTTGCTGGAGTTGTAAGCCTTGAGGAGCGCTTCAAAGTCTCCGCCGTTGCCCTTGGTGTCGGGCCAGCCCATCGTGGAGATGGGCCAGAGGGCGGAGGAGAACCAGGTGTCGAGGACGTCGGGGTCCTGTTCCACTCGACGATACGATGCCAAAGTGTTGAATGAAGCGATGTCAGCGTTGTGAAAACGGCTGACTTCATTGGGCATCTCAGTCGGTTCGGGAGCGGCACTTCCGGCCGGCCAATCGCTGCGTTGAGAGTGCATCTTGTCAACGTAGTCGTCAAAAATGCCCAATAAACTGTCAGCCTCAGAACTTGCTGCGCAAATGAACACCTCTTTCGGAGACTTGATCACGACCGTCACGCGAGGGTCATTCGCCCCATTAATGCGCAAGTACTTCTCGATTGCCTGCGTGAGTTCAGTTGGCGCAGAGTTCGTGTGGCCGCCTCCCCATTGGATGTAGGTCCACACCGGAATTCGGTGCCCCCACCAGAGCTGGCGCGAAATGCACCAGTCGCGCAAGTTCTCGTGCCACGTTTCAAACGTGCGCGCGTAGCGCTCGGGGTAGAAGGTCATCGAGCCGTCGCCCTGTGGCGTGGAGCGCGCAGCGCGAGCGGTGGGGGTGTTACGTTGCTCAGGCGTCATTGCTCGGAGCGCGGCGGCACGCAGCTTGTCGTCGGTCACCTTCACGTACCACTGGTCGCTCAGGTATGGCTCGATGGCCGCGCCGCTGCGGTCGGAGTGACCGACGGAATGGGTGTAGGGGCGGATGTTCTCGAGCAGGCCGCGGGCCTTGAACTCGGCCACGACTTTCTTGCGGGCGTCCTCGCGGGAGAGGCCGACGAAGAGGTGGGCATCGCCGATGTCCGTCCAGCCGTGCTTGTCGGAGATCGATGCATCGGGGGCCATGACGTTGATGACTGCGAGCTTGTGGCGGTTGCCGATGTCGTAGTCGTTGGGGTCGTGCGCGGGGGTGACCTTCAGGAAGCCGGTGGCGAACTTCGCCTTGGCGTCCACACCCTCGGCATCGGGGTCCTTCGCGGGCATGACGACGTAGTCGTCTTCCACGATGGGGATGATGCGGCCGACCAGCGGCAACTGGACATGCAGGCCCCGCAGCGCGTTGGCGCGCGGGTCCTTGGGATTGATCGCGACGGCGGTATCGCCGAGGTAGGTCTCGGGACGGGTGGTGGCGACGGTGACCCAGGCAGCCTGATCGGCGGGCTGTGATGAAGCGCCCGGATAGCCGAGTCGCGCGAGTTCGCTCCACGTGATCGGCACTGCATTTGCCTGATGCCCAGTGCCTGATGCCTGATGCCTTACAAGGGGATAGCGCAGGTAGTAGAAGCTGCCCTCGATCTCCTCGTTGACGACCTCGTCGTCCGCCAGCGCGGTCTGCGTGATGGGGTCCCAGTTGACCAGCCGCTTGCCGCGGTAGATGAGGCCGTCGCGGAAGAGGCGGAAGAACGCCTCGCGCACGGCCTTGGCGCAGATGTCGTCCATGGTGAAGCGCTGGCGGTCAAAGTCGCAGGAGCAGCCCATGGCCTTGAGCTGGCCGGTGATGGTTTCTTCGTACTCGTCCTTCCAGGCCTGCACGCGCGCGACGAACGCCTCGCGTCCCATCGCGCTGCGCTTGAGGTTCTCTTCCTGCAGCAGACGCTTCTCGACGACCGACTGCGTGGCGATGCCGGCGTGGTCGGTGCCCGGCATCCACATCGCCTCGAAGCCCATCATGCGATGGGCGCGGATGAGGATGTCCTGCAGCGTGTTGTTCAGTGCGTGGCCGAGGTGGAGTCTGCCGGTGACGTTGGGGGGCGGGATGATGATGGAGTAGGGCTTGGCCTTGCCGCTGACGACCTTGGCCGGGTCGGCGTGAAAGGCGCGGCTGTCTTCCCACCGCTTCCAGATCCGCGGTTCGTGGTCGGCTGGCTTATAGTTCTTGTCGAGCGCGGGCACCGTCGGCTCCCCTCATGCGAACAGTTGGCAAAGAACACGTTTTGGACCCGAACGGGAACTGAATCTTGCCCGATCGCGTCAAAGGGATGAGTGTAGCGGACCCGATGTAGACCCCGATGGCCACCGAACACAAGAACTCGAATCCGTCCGTCCCTCCCCTTTCGCGCCGCCTCCGCGCGTTGATGGTCCTGCCCGTCCTCGGACTGGTGGCCGCCGGGTTCTACGGCGCGATCCAGCTCATCCAGCCGACGCGCAACGCTGCTGCGACCAGCGCCCCCGTCTCGCCCGATCGCGCGAAGATCGACGCAATCGTCGGGTCGGCCCAGCAGTACCTCCGCTCGAACGAAGCGGGCAAGGCCGAAGCAGTTCTCCGCGAGGCGGTCGCCCAGTACCCCCGCGAGCAGCCACTGCACCTGATTTACGCCGAAACCCTGCTCACCCTCGGGAAGCGGCAGGAGTCGTACAACCACTACCAGACTGCCGTCCTGCTCGGCCCGGATCATCCCGAGTACCGCTTCGCAGCGGGCACGGTGGCGTCGGAACTCCAGAACTGGACCGACGCGGAGACGCACTACATCATCGCGGGGCAGCTCGACCGCACCAACCCCAAGTACCCCTTGTATCTCGGGCAGGTGGCGCGGAAGCTCGGCAAGATCGACGAGGCCCGCAAGGCGCTGACTGATGCCGTGCGCCTCGATCCGGACCTCGCCCTGGGCTGGGGTAGCCTCGCCGCCATCGCGATGGACGACGGCAGCCTCGGCGCCGCCAAGGACTACATCGAGCGTGCCCGGAAGATCGACGCCAAGTCGAACGTCTGGCGACTCATGGAGGCCCGGATTCTCCGTCGCAGCAACGATCCGGAGAAGGCCGCGGCCCTGCTGTTTGCGGTTCCTGAGGAAGAGCGCTTCGCGAGCGTCCCGCTCCTCAACGAGCTAAGCATGTGCCTGGGCATGGTGCACAAGCCCAAGGAGGCGGCGGAGCTGTACGTCGAGGCGTCGCGCCGTTCGCCGATGGAGCCCGAGTTTGCTTATCAGGCGGCCCTGTGGCTGCAGCGGGCGGGCAACGACCCGGAATCCGCGAAGTACATGGCACTCGCGGCGGATCTGGGGCACACGGGCGCTCAGGCGGTCGTGAACGCCGAAGCCGTCAACTGAACCTCGCCCGCCGGTCCTACAATCCCGGCCCATGCCGGACACGCTGCGCATCAACGAGATCTTCTATTCGATCCAGGGCGAGAGCACGCGCGCCGGGCATCCGTGCGTCTTCATCCGCCTCGCCGGATGCCACCTGCGCTGCAGCTACTGCGACACCGAGTACGCCTTCCACGAGGGCGGCACGCGGGAGATCGAGGACATTATCCGCGAGGCGACGGCGCACCCCTGCAACCTGTTCGAGGTGACCGGCGGTGAGCCGCTGCTGCAGCCACGTTCCTTCGACCTCATGAACCGCCTCGCGGGAATGGGCAAGACGGTGCTGGTCGAGACCAGCGGCGCGTGCGACATCTCCGGACAGGATCGGGGAAAGACGCTCGATACCCGCGTCATCCGAATCATGGACGTCAAGACCCCCGGCAGCGGTGAGGTCGAGCGCAACGACTGGGACAACATCGACCGGCTGCGGAAGAACGACGAAGTGAAGTTCGTCGTCTGCGACCGCGCGGACTACGAGTGGGCCCGGGATGTGATCCAGCGGTACGACCTTTCGGGCCGCGTGAATGCCGTCCTGTTGAGCGCCGTTTTCGAGCAGCCCACCGGCCTTGAGATCCTCGGCCGTCGCGGGCTTCCGATGCGCACCCTCGCGGAATGGATCCTCGCCGACGGCCTGCCGGTGGTGATGCAAACCCAACTCCACAAGTTCATCTGGGAGCCGCATACGCGGGGGGTTTGAGAGAGCAGGCATTGGGCAATGGGCAGTGGGCAATGGGGAAAGCCCAAAGTCCGACGCCAATGCCCGTTGCCCCGTCCCATACACTCCCGCCATGCACGTTCGACTCGTGAAGACTTTCGATTTCGAGGCCGCCCACTGGCTGCCGACGTTCCCCGAGGGGCACAAGTGCCGTCGGTTGCACGGGCACTCGTTCCGCATCGAGGTGATCGTCGCTGGGGACGTCGCGCCCGAGAAGGGGTACCTGGTCGACTACGGCGAGATCAAGCAGGCGATCGAGCCCATCAAGCAGCGGCTGGATCACTATTGCCTCAATGAGATCGAGGGCCTGAAGAACCCCACGAGCGAGGTCATCGCGATGTGGATCTGGGATCGCCTCAAGCCGCAGTTGCCGCTGCTCGCCGAGGTGGTGGTGCACGAGACCTGCACGAGCCGTTGCCACTACAGCGGGCCGCGGTGACCAAAAAAGCGAAACACCACCGGCGCACGAAGCGAACGCCGGTGGTGCTGGTGAGCGAAGCGGAATGCCGTGTTACTGGGCGCTGGCGATCGGGCCGTCGTCGGCCTTCTGGAAACGGATCACGGCGCTGGGCTTGATGGTGCGGGCGTCGGCGGTCTTGGTCTCGCGGAAGTTGATGTTGATGTGGGTGCGGACCTTGTGGGTGTAGCCCTGTTCCTTGAGCCACAGGTTGCGGGCGGTCTCATGGCGCTGCATGCCCTGCTTGTAGAGGGGCTGCCACGGGTTGATCGCCACCGGCGTCTTGTCCACTCGAACGAAAACGATCTCGTTCGCGGCGTCGGGGCTCGCGCCGTAGCGGGCGAGCGCCTGCGCCTCATCCCGGCGATCGGAGGTGCCGATCCACAGGCGACCGCTCTGGGCGCGGCCGGCATCGACCGTGTTCGGCCGGTAGGGCTCGGCGTTGATGATCAGGTTATTGCGCTCGGACTCGCGCGCGACGTAGTCGGGGTACTGTGTGCCGACGCTCGCCGCGATGCAGGCCGAAGCCAGAAGGCTGATGCTCATCCGGATCTCTCTTTCTCAGCTTGATGCTGGACGGATAGGTCACCGCCGGCGCGTCAGCCGCCGCGCCGGCACTTGAGAGAAAGATGCCCCGGGTCGGCCGATGGGCAAACCCGGACCCGGCGCATCCGCTGCAGTCGGCAGATCTGGCCCGGTTATCGGCCGCTGAAATCAGGTGTTGTCGTGGCCTCGGAACGCGAACGGCTCGGGGGCCAGCGCGGTGTAGGCGTCGAGCACCCGTTTGACGTGCTGGTGGGCCAGCCGGCGCTCGGTGATGTACCGCCGCGAAGAATCGCTCAGCCGCGCCCGCTCCACCGGGTCGAACACGCGGAGGATCGCATCTCTCCATGTCGATGCCGAGGAAACGAGCACGCACGTCCGGCCGTCGATTGCGTCCTCGATCAACGGGTCGGGCGAGGTCAGCACGCCGACGCCCTGGGCCATCGCATCCAGCAGGATCGAACGATGCTCGCCCGCGGGGTCGGGCATTACCAAGGCATCGACCTTGAGGATCAGTTCGCGGTGGGCTTCCAGCGTGTCGAGCACGCTCAAACGGTCCAGAAGACCCAGGCGGTCGGCGGTACGCCACAACTCCGGCTGCGCATCAATCGCCGCGCTGTCGATAAAGATCATGGTGTCGGCGAGGCGGGGATCGGCCATCGCCGTCAGCAGGGCAATGCCAACGCCGGGGTCCACGCGCTCTCGGCAGATGATCGCGATGGTGCTCGTGCGATGGGCGGGGGGCGGCGACCACTCCGAAGGCAGGTGAACGCCCCACGCGGCCTCGCGGATGCCCCACTCTGTACGGCGACCGTGGATCGCCTCGGCCATCAGCGCATCGGGCGCAAACCACTCGCCACGACAGCCGCCGTCGGTCAGACGACGTGCACGGCGTTCGGTCTCGCGGAGTTGATCCAGGGAAGCGGCGGACCACACTTCCAGCGCGAGCGCGGCGCCGAGTTCGCACGCGACATCGATGGCCAGCGGCCAGCAGCCCTCTCCCCACGCGTGGACGATGTCGACAGGTGTTCGCGCCAGCGTTTCGCCGGCGGTGCTCGCATCGCCGCGGAGCTTCTGAATGACAGCGTTGGCGCGGAAGCCACGCATGAGGCTCCAGCCCGAATCGGCGTACCCGATCCCAGCACTGAGCCCGCCATCCAGCAGCTTCAGGCAGGAGTCGGGAACCGCTCGCGTGACGATGACTCCCTCATCGACGAGGCCGACCTCCAGCCGCCTGAGCATCGCGTGCTCACGCTGCGAGAAGGACCGGTCGCTGATGAGGAGCGATCGCATGGCATCACCGGCATCGGGCGGCGGGGCGTGCGCACTGGCGAAAACGCGCCGCCGAACTCCGCCGGATCAGCCTATCACCGACTCCGGGCGGGGTCATCCACAATCCGATAGGTCAGGTCGGGCGAGCGCGAGGGCGAATCGGCCACCGAAGGTGTCCGCCAGACGCCGACCCAGTGGTTGGGCTCGACTTCCCGGAGGGCGTAATCACCCGCCGGTCCGCCGGTGTGAACGACATCCTTTGGCGGCTCATGCCATGGCCACCAGGGGCGCACTCCCTTGTCGGCCCCGGGCAGACGAGCGAACTCCGCCGGGTTGTCGATCACCTCGCGGATCGTCACCAGCCGGTGCTGGCGGGTGGCGACATCGGGGATCGAGCGGAAGAGGCCGCGGGTGTAGGGGTGCATCGGGTTGGCGAAGAGGTCAAAGACGTTGGCGTACTCAACCACCCTGCCCGCGTACATCACGCAGACCACATCGGCGTTCTCGGCGACCACGCCCAGGGCATGCGTGATGAGCATGATCCCCATGTTCTTGGTGTTCTGGAGGTTCCGTAGCAGGTCAAGGATCTGCGCCTGGATGGTGACATCCAGTGCCGTGGTCGGCTCGTCGGCCAGCAGCAGTTTGGGACGGCAGGCAAGCGCCATGGCGATCATCACGCGCTGGCGCATGCCGCCGGAGAACTGGTGCGGGTACGCCTGCAGCCGCCCGCGCGGATCGGGGATGCCGACATCCTCCATGGCCTTCACCGCGATGTCGGTCGCCTCGGCAAGCCCGACTTTCTGGTGCAGCGTGATCGCCTCGACGATCTGGTCGCCGATGGTGTAGACGGGGTTCAGCGAGGTCATCGGCTCCTGGAAGATCATCGCGATCTCGGCGCCGCGGACGTCCCGCATCTCACGTTCGGTCAGCTTGGTGAGGTCGCGTGTCGATCCACCGGAGGTGTAGTTGATCACGCCGCGATCAAACCGCCCGGGCGGACGGGGGACGAGCTGCAGGGCGCTCATCGCGGTGACCGACTTGCCGCATCCCGACTCACCGACGACCGCGAGCGTCTGACGGGGGTAGATGGTCATGCGGACGCCGTCGACGGCCTGTACGCGCGGTCCCTTGCCGTTGTCGAAGCTGACCGCGAGGTCCTCGACGCTGAGCAGCGGTGTTTCTTTCGGGGCGTGTGTCATGCGTGGAGTCGCGAGTCTAGACGCGGGCCTTGCGGAGCTTGGGGTCGATGGCGTCGCGGAGCGCTTCGCCAATCATGTTGTACGACAGAACGGTCAGGAAGATGGCGAGACCCGGGAACACCGCGAGCCACCAGACCGGCGCGCCGGCCTCGCTGGTGGCGCTGGCGAGCAGGCGGCCCCACGACGCCTGATCGGGCGGACCGAGGCCGAGGTAGCTGAGGGTTGCTTCCGCGAGGATGGCGGCGGCGATCAGGAAGCTGGCGTCGACGAGGACGGGCGTCACGCCGTTGGGCAGCATGTGGCGGAAGAGGATCGAGCGGAGCGGGAGGCCGACCGCTTTGGCGCTCTGGACGAAATCCATGCTGCGGAGCCGCATGAACTCGGCGCGGGTGAAGCGGGCGGCCGAGTGCCACGTGAAGCAGCCGATGATCGCCATCATTACGTAGGTGTTTCGTGGCAACACGCCGGCCGCGACGATCAGCAGGAACAGCACCGGCACCGCCATGAAGACCTCGACGATCCGGTACAGCAGGAGGTCGATGATCCCCCCGAAGTACCCCATCAGCGAGCCCATGGTCACGCCGATCAGCACCGCGAGGCCGGTGCTCACAAATCCGATCGAGATCGCCAGACGGCAGGCATGGATCATCTGGCTCGCGACATCCACGCCCAGCGCATCGGTGCCCATGCGATAGGGATGGCCCACCGCCTTCAGGTCCCGCGCGAGCATCGCCCGAAGCTCGGACCGGGTGAACTGCGGATGTTCGGCGAAGTGTGCTTCGAGTTGGCGCGCGAGCATGTCCCGCGCTGCCGGCGCCATGGGCAGCGTGAGGACTCGTTCCTTCACGCGTTCGCGATGCTCCTGTGCCAACACACCGGTGGGGGGGAGGCCCTGCGTGATGATCCGCTCGAGCGGCGACTCGCTGGAAGCGCCCGGGGGCAGCGTCTTGGCATCGCGGTCGTCCGGCCGTTGATTCGGCGACCACGGCACGAGGGTGAACAGCATCTCCGCCTTGCCTTCACGCTCAAGAGCGAGGTATTCGAAGCGGTCGGGCGGTCGCTTCCAAGTCCCGGCGATCGTGACGCCCGCGATCAGGGTGGTCACGCCGACAAGCAGCAGACGCCCGCGCAGCGTGCGCGTCGAAGGGATGAACGCAAAGATCAGCCCGAAGGTGACGCTCGCAACTCCCGCGGCCAGCGGGATGAACCACGCGGTCTGCTCCCATGAACGTGCCCAGCCCGGCGCGTTGCGATCGGCCACAAAGCCGG
>JBGSZV010000116.1:0-4577 GCA_041750235.1 Phycisphaerales bacterium | reverse complement strand
CTCAAGAGCGATGAGTGGCTGGATGACTGGCTGGGGTTTGCGGGGCGAGAATAGGCTTGCGGCTTGCGACCTGCGGCTTGCGGACTGAGCCTAGGATTTTCCGGTGCCGTCATGAGCTTGAAGGGTCATCGTGAAGAGTTGCTGGCTGAACTGCGGGCGCGGATGGTTTTGGAGCAGATCGAGCGGCCGGTGAAGGATGACCGTCCGGCGGTGAAGGATCAGCGGGTGCTGGCGGCGATGCGGATGGTGCCGCGGCACGATTTTCTTCCCGAGGGGTATGAGAAGCAGGCGTATGAGGATCGGCCGCAGCCCATTGGGAACGGTCAGACGATTTCGCAGCCTTACATCGTGGCGGTGATGACGGAACTGCTTGATCCGCAGCCGGGTGATGTGATGCTGGAAGTGGGAACGGGGTCGGGGTATCAGGCGGCGGTGTTGTCGGGGCTGGTGCGCGAGGTGGTGTCGGTGGAGGCGGTGCCGGAGCTGGCGGGGTCCGCGCAGGAGCGGCTGGAGCGGCTGGGGTACGGCAACGTGCGCGTGGTGGTGGGGGATGGGGCCAAGGGGTGGAGGCCGATGTGCCCGTATGACGGGATCATCGTGACGGCGGCGGGGCCGAACGTGCCGGAAGCGCTGCTGACCCAACTGATGCCGGGTGGTCGGATGGTCATTCCGGTGGGGGCGACGCCGACGGCGCAGCAACTCCTGGTGCTGGAGAAGCGGCTGGACGGGACGATTGAACGCCGGAGCGTGATGCCGGTGCGGTTTGTGCCTCTGGTGGGCGTGGGGCCGGACCGGGACTGGGAGGGGGAGTAAGATGGCCCCCCCGATTGGCGAACCCCAGCGATCGGGGCGTCAAAATGGAGGGGGTTTCATCTGGTGAGGCCGATACATCCTCGGACGCACCCATGGCCGGCCCGGTCGGGCTGGTTCAGTGACGCCGGAGGCTGCATGACCCCTCGTTTGCCGACTCGTTCGTCTGGAGCCGTCATGAGCGAATCAGAGCCGTCCATCGCGGCGTCGAGACGGGGTCTGCCGACGACTCGGGAGTCGGTGACGCACAAGTTCAGCGTGGGGAACCACGAGGGATATCTGACGATCGGGCTGCACCCGGACGGGCGTCCCGGCGAGATCTTCCTGAAGATGGCGAAGGAAGGCTCGACGATGAGCGGGATGTGCCAGAGCTTCTGCCGTGCGTTCAGTCTGGCGCTGCAGTACGGCCTGCCGGTGGAGGATGCGGTGGCGCGTTTCAAGGGGATGCGTTTCGAGCCGATGGGGCACACGAACAACCCCGAGATCCCGATGGCGCACAGCATCGTGGATTACATCGCGCGATATCTCGAGGTCAACTTCACGGATAACGGCGGGGCCTGAACCGATCAGGTGCAGGTTGAGCCGAAGGCGGAGAGCAGGACCGAGAGGTCGGCGCCGTCGATGTTGCCGTCGTTGTTGAGATCGCCGGGCGATCCGGGTGTGACGGTGGAACCAAAGCCAGAGAGCAGGACCGAGAGGTCGGCGCCGTCAACGGCGCTGTCGGCGTTGGTGTCGCCCGCGCAGCCGGGGGGCGGGACGCAATCTGCGAGGCCGACAATCTTGAAGTCGTCGAGGGCGGCTTCGACGATTTCGGCGGGGGTGTTGTCGGCGACGGTGAAGCGCAGACGGATCTGATTGGTGAGCGTGACGAAGTTCTGGACGGGGATCTCGTAGTAAAGCCAGCCGCCGCCCGTGCCGGGGCCCGAGGGGCCGATGGTGCGTGCGTTGGTCCAGCTTGCGCCGGCGTTGTTGGAGACGTCGATCAAGAAGGGGTCGCTGGTGTTGGTGCCGTTGTTGTCGTTGTCGAACCAGAGCCAGAAGCTGGCGGTGGCGGCGGGGTAGGCGCTCATGTCGAAGACGGGGGTGGCGATGCTGGTGCGGCCGTTGTCGATGTCGTAGGTGCCGATGCCGGCGCCGGCGCGGCCGTCGGTGACCCAGCAGATGGTTCCGGCGGTTGTGTGGTCGTCGGCTGGCTGCGCGGCGGTGGCGGTGGGGTCGGCGCGTTCCCAACGACCGGTGGTGGCGGTGTCGGTGCCGCTGGGGTTGATGACCCAGCCGGTGTCGGTCTCGATGGCGTCGTCGAGGATCGTGTCGAGGTTGATGACGTCGAGCGTGACGACGCCGGAGGGGGGATCGGTGACGAGGGTGCCGTCGGACGCCTGGGCCTGCGCGAAGATCTCGATGGACTGGCCGCACTCGAAGGGGGGGAGCGAGGCGGAGAAGTTCGGCGCGGTTCCGGTCAGGGGGACTTCGGCGAAGGCGCCGACGGAGCCGATGCGGTAGAGCAGTTTCGCGGAGTCGGGAGCGATGGTGTAGTTGTTGAAGGGGGTGATGGTGACGTTGACGGGGACGACTTCGGATTCGGGGAGACCGGAGGGTTCGGCGAGGTCGACGGTGAGTTTGAGCTGCGCGAACTGACCGAGGACTTTAATGCCGTTGAAGGCTTCGGTGGCGGTGGGGAGGATCTGGGCGGGGGGAAGTTCAAAGCCGTTGACGCCGGTGTCGCGGAGTTCGTATGTGAAGCCGAGCGCGCCGCGGGCGCCGAAGGTCCAGTCGGGCATGACGCCGTCGGCGAGGTAGAGGGTCTGCGCGGCGGGGCCGGCGGTGTAGGGGGTGCCGAATGTGCCGGTGATGGCGTTGCGCATCGCCAGTTCGAGCGGCGCGATTTCGGAGCGACGGGGCGAGGTGTCTTCGGTCCAGCCCCACGGGCTCAGGACGAGCTGGGAGTAGCTGTGGAGGTCGATGTGGGCCTTGAGGTTGGGGATGCCGGCGATGAAGGTGGAGAAGGTTTCGGACTCGGGCTCGGAGAATGGCTGTGGGCCGCGGTACGTTTCTTCGCTGCCGCTGCCGCTGGAGCCGGCGCCGCCCCAGCCGAATGCCCAGTTGCGGTTGAGATCGACGCCGAAGCTGGTGCCGTTGTTCCGGCGGTTCTTCCGCCAGAGGCGGTTGGTGGTCCAGGAGTAGATGTAGCCGTCGGGGTTGCACATGGGGACGACGTACCAGTCGACGTTGGCGACGAGGGACGTGATCGTGGGATCGATGCCTTCCTGACGGATGAGCTGGTCGGCGACAAAGGTCCCGGTGGCGCCGGCGACCCACTCGCGGGCGTGCTGCATGGCGGAGATCAGGACGGCGGGTTTGTTCGCGCCGCCGGAGGAGATCTTGAGGCCGCGGATCTGGCGTCCTTCGAGGGTGGCGCCGACGACGATGGGGGTGGCGAGGTCGGGGCGGAGCGCGACGAGGGAGGCCATGTAGGCGTTGATCTCGTCGTAGGTGTGGTAGGCGGTGAAGAAGCTGGTGCCGCGTTCGGTGCGTGCGGCGTCGTTCTCGCGGCGTGCGGCGTCGATGAGGGTTTGCAGATTGTCGGCGCGGATCTCGTACTTGATGTTGAGGTCGTCGAGCGCGGGGATGGCATCGGCGGGCATCGCGAAGAGCTGCGGGCCGGGGCCGGGTTGGCACTCGAGGCTTTCGCCGAGCTGCGTGATGGCGAGGAGTTCTTTCTGCGAAGTGGGCTCAACGCGGAGGAGTTTGTAGTTCGTGTAGTTGACCGGGTCTGCCGTCGCGGTGCAAGCGGCGAGCGCGGTGATGAGGAAGAGGGCGGTGTTGATGCGTGACTGCACGAGTCTCACTCCTGGGTGATCGCGGGGCCGAAGCGTCCACGATACCGGAGTGCGGCCCGCGATTCCGAGCCAAATTCGGCTGATGAATGGCTATGGGACGCGGGGAAGGTCCCACGGGAGGGGGCGGACGTGAATGGCGAGGGAGCGGGGGCGTGAGAGGGCGTCTGCGGGCGCGGTGGGTTGCGGCTGGAATTTCGCGGGAGAAAGGGCTTGAGCGGCTCGAGCGGCGGCGGCGAGGGAGGCGTCGGGATCGATCGCGACGCAGGTGAGGGAGGCGAAGAGGCCGACTTTGGTTTCGCGGTCGGTTCGGCGGATGAGGACGTTCAGCGGGTCGAGGGAAGCTTGAAAGGCGGAGGTGTAGGCGGCCTGCGCTTCGTCGAGGGATTGGAGCGCGGCGGGGGGGAGCGTGGGTGACGAGGCGAGGTGCGCGGGAAGGGCGTCGATGATTCGACGCAGCGTCGCGATGGGCGCGGAGAGCTGGTTGCGCAGGAACTCGAACGCGGCGGCGCTTGGCGCGGCGAGGAGCGGGAGTTGGAGTTTGAAGAGGGGACGTGCAGCGCGGGATTCAAGGCGGCCGGAGACGGAGGCGGCGGGGGTGGTGAAGGTGAGGAGGTTGTGACGCGCGGCGAAGCGCTCGAGGCCGGCGGAGAGGGGGATGCTGATGCTGGGGTCGGCGCCGCCGCGGAGGATGTCGCGGCAGATGGCGTCGAGGTATTCCAAGGCGTCTTCGAAGCGTGAAGCTGAGATGAGGGGGGCGAGGGGCGCGAGCGCGGGGGTCGTGAGGATGTAGTCACAGACTTGGCGGACGTCGGCAAGGGGTGATTCGGAGGCGTGACTGGGACGGAGGATGGTGCTGCGCCAGAGCGGGGTGGACCAGCCCCAGGCTTCGAGGAGTTGGCGGAAGCGCGGGGCGTGCTGCTGCGCTGC
>JBGSZV010000115.1:0-15486 GCA_041750235.1 Phycisphaerales bacterium | reverse complement strand
CGCCGCGATGGTTGGCGCGGCCTCCGGCAACCCCGGGGCGGGCTGCGTTGGCCAGATCGCCGAGATCTACGACGCCGACGAACCCCGCACACCGCAAGGCTGCATCGCGCAGGCGTGGAGCATCGCCGAGCCGCTGCGTATCCTCGGCATGCTGGGGTGATGCAAAAAGCAACAGGGGCCGCTCCGCGTCCGTGCGTGCGGCCCCTGCTTCGTTTGTCCGTAACCGAGCATCGCTCTTACGCGGCGCGGCGCATCACGCGGCGGAACGAGGTCGAGCGGCGGCTCATCGGCATTGCGTAGCCGGTGAGCTTGAAGCTCGGGGTGCTCTTGCGGGCGGTGCGGCGCTTGGCGCTCATCTTCCGCTTGCCGGTGGTGGTCTTCTTGGCGGTCGGCTTCCAGGTCTTGCCCCACGCGGCCTTCTTGGCGGTGGTGCGACGCTTGGTGGAAGCGCGGCGAACGCTCTTGCGAGCGGTCTTCTTGACGCCGGTGCTCTTGCGGGCAACGCGACGCTTGGCGGTCGTCTTACGCTTGGTGGCCGTGCCCTTCTTGGCGGTCGTGCGGCGCTTGGTGGTGGCGCGACGCTTCGTGGTGCGGCGCGTGCTCTTCTTCGTTCGGCTGGTCGTCGGCATGGCTGACTTCTCCGTGTCACTTGCGGCCAACGACTGCGTGCCGCTGGCCTTGCGGCTGCCCCTGAACCAGGGGCGAAAGTTCCAACTGGGCCCGCCCCTCCTTTTCGGGGCGAGTCACTTGATGCCCGTCGCTATCGACCGCACAAACCCACCCCTGAAGCGTTCAGCGTCAACTTTTTCTTAATTTCGCGAGATTTCCGCCAATCCTCACCTCGACACTCAACACCATGCAGCGCGTGCATTACCGGGCAATCGTTGCGTTCCGCATCGATTCCAGCCCGATCACGAGCCGATCCGTATAGTTCACGCTGACAACTCCGTACTCTCTCGCGCGCTCAATCCCATGCACACACTCGACGCCACAGCCTGGTCCCCCGACTCCTGGAAGCGCAAGCTTGCCACGCACCAGACGGTCTACGACGACCGAGAAGCCGTCGATACAGCCGTCGGCAAGCTCCGCGAGTTCCCGCCCCTCGTCACCTCCGGCGAGATCGAGCACCTCAAGCGCCACATCGCCGAAGCGCAGGAGGGCAAGCGCTTCCTCCTCCAGGGCGGCGACTGCGCCGAAACCCTCGCCGACTGCCGCAGCGATGTCATCACCGCCAAGCTCAAGATCCTCCTCCAGATGTCCCTCGTCCTCGTCCACGGCATGAAGATGCCCGTCATCCGCGTCGGACGCATCGCAGGCCAGTACGCCAAGCCCCGCTCCAGCCCCACCGAAACACGCAGCGGCGTCACCCTGCCGTCCTACTACGGCGATCTGGTCAACTCCATCGAGTTCACCGCTGAAGCGCGCAAGCCCAATCCGCACCTCATGGTCCGCGGCTACCAGCACGCCGCCGTCACGCTCAACTTCATCCGCTCGCTGATCGAGAGCGGCTTCGCCGACCTGCACCACCCCGAGCACTGGGACCTCCGCTTCATGCACCACGCCGGGCTGACCCCGGAGCTGCGTGCCGAGTATCAGCAGATGAGCACCCAGCTCGCCGAAGCGCTCAAGTTCATGGAAGCGCTCGGCGAGACCAGCGTCGCCGACCTCACCCGCATCGACTTCTTCACCAGCCACGAAGGTCTCAATCTTCTCTACGAGAGCGCGCAGACCCGCCAGGTCCCCCGCAAGGACGGCTGGTGGGACCTCACCACCCATCTCCCCTGGATCGGCGAGCGCACGCGAGCGATCGACGGCGCTCACGTCGAGTACTTCCGCGGCATCCAGAACCCCGTCGGCGTCAAGATCGGCCCCGGTATCCCCGCCGACGAACTGCTCAAGCTCATCGACACCCTCAACCCGCGCAACGAGCCGGGCAAGATCCTGCTCATCCACCGCATGGGCGCGAAAAAGGTCCGCGAGTGCCTCCCGCCGCTGGTGGAAGTCGTGAAGCGCGCCCACAAGCGCGTGCTCTGGGTCTGCGACCCCATGCACGCCAATGCCGCAACCACCAGCAAGGGCGTCAAGACCCGCAACTTCGACGACATCCTCGCCGAACTCAACGGCGCTTTTGACGCTCACACCAAGGCCGGCACCCGACTGGGCGGCGTCCACTTCGAACTCACCGGCGAAGATGTCACCGAATGCCTCGGCGGAGCCGCCAACGTCACCGAAGCCGACCTCGACACCAACTACGCCAGCCCCTGCGACCCGCGCCTCAACTACCAGCAGGCGCTGGAACTCGCGTTCGCGATCGCACATCGGGCAGGGTGAGAAAAGCAAACTTCCACCACAGAGACACGGAGTTCACAGAGAATGCCATCTGATGAGTCTCACCGGTTCATGCTTCTGCTTCTCTCTGTGTCTCTGTGGTGAAATGTCTTCGGATACTACTCCGGGCAGCAGTACCCCTCCGGCAGCTCCCAGAACGGCGCACCCAGCAGTTTCAACGGCCGCCTCGTCTGTTCCCCCGGCTGCTCCCCCTTGATCGTCAGCACCAGGTCGCTCAGCACATGCGGGCAGTCGTAGAAGTACGAATGCCCCAGGCCCGTCGTGTGCGCGGTGGCGTCCACGATGTTGACTTCGCTGAACGACTTCGCCAGTTCCTTGGACTCCTCTGAAAGATCCGAGTACCGCAGCTTCCCGAGCCGGCGCCCGCTGGAGAACAGCCAGTTCGACAGGCCCAGCGCCTCGTCCTTCCGCGACACGTACACCGTGAAGCGCTCCGGCTCGGGCATCAGCCGTTCCGCGCCGATCCGCTGGCTGAACACCTCCAGGTCGATGTCCGGCGCCGCCAGGATCAGCCCGCCCAGCTTGAGCGACTCCCGCAGGCTGCCCCCCTCCGCGCGGTACTTGATGTTCAGTTCCCGGAGCGCCGTCATCAATACATCGGAGCCGCGCGAATGGGCGATGAGGTGCACCTTCTTGACGTCCGGGCACGCCGCGATCGTCTTGAGCGCCGCCTTCAAGTGGTAGATCGTGAACTCGCCGCTCTCGCGATCGTAGTTGTAGCCAAAGAGCGCAAAGCCGTCCCACCCGCCGGGCCACGTGTAGACGATCGGCACCACGTCCCGTCCGCAGAAGTGCCACACCTGCGCCGCCACGTACATCGGGTCCTGAAAGTCATTGTTGAAACCGTGCACGAACAGGCACACCTCGCCGCGCGGCATCTCCCTCGCGCGCGCTCCGAGCTCCTCCAGAAACACCTTCCCGACCCTCATCCGCTCCTCGAGCGGTTCCTGTCGCTCGACCACCTTGCCGTCCACGATCTCGAAGTTCGCGGCATCGGCCGACGGCAGCCTCCCAAGCTCCGTAACCTTCCCGATGCGGATCGGCACATGCTTCGATCGCTTCGAGCCCCTGCTCGCGGCCTCCAGCTCCTCCCATGTCATCCCGCGCCCGAACTCCACGTCGCACGTTCCGAACGACATCGACTTGTCGCGCCCGTACCCGTACCACACCGGCCGTTCGGGCGTGTCCTGGCGCTTGCGGTCGGTGATGTACAGCAGTTGCGCCGTCGTCGTCTTGAGCGACTCCGGAGTGTCCGCGAAGGGTCGGGCATTTTCCCCCCAGTAGATCGTCGGGGTCGCCACCATCACGCGTCCGCACGCCGAGAGCACGCACACGAGCACCGCCGCGGCGACCATGAGTGCCCCGCCGTACCCGAACCGATTTGCCGCCTTCATGCGTCACCCCTTCGAGCCCATCGCGCACCGATCGCCAGCGGACCGCGCCGGTCCGTCCGAAACTATCGGTTCGCAAGCTCGAGGAGCTTCTCTACTTGGGGCAGAGGTAGCCCTGCGGCAGGGTCCAGAATGGAACGCCCTCAAGCGTCAAGGGACGCTCGGTGCCCTCTCCCGGCGCGACCCCCCGCAGCGTCAGGATCAGGTCGCTCAGCACGCTCGGGTTGTCGTAGAAATACGAGTGGCCGGGTCCTGACGTCTTCGCGGTCACGTTCACCACGCTCAACTCGGGGAAGCTCTTGATCGCCTCACGCTCGACCTCGTTCACGTCCGCGTACCGCAGCCGCCCGAGACGGCGCTTGCTCTTGAACAGGAAGTCCGACAGCCCGATCGCCCCGTCGTTCTTCGAGACGTACACCGTGAATCGTTCCGGTGCCAGCGGCACCTTCTCGGCGCCGATGCGCTGGCTGAACACTTCCATGTCGATGTCCGGCGCCGCCAGAATCACCGATCCGAGCTTCAGCTCATCGCCCGTGTCCTTGCCGGCCGCGGTGTAGGCAATGTTCAGTTCACGCAGAGCCGAGATCAGCACGTCGGTGCCGCGCGAGTGCGCGAGCAGGTGCACCTTCTTCACATCCGGGTTTGAGGCGATCACCCGAATCACGTTCTTCAAGTGGAAGATCGTGAACTCCCCTGATTCCCGGTCGTAGTTGTAACCAAAGAGCATGCTCGCCAGCGCCGCGGACTTCCAGCCGGCCGGCCAGGTGTAGGCGATCGGAACGATGTCGCGCCCCATGAAGTGCCAGATCTGTGCCGTCACGAACATGGGGTCCTGAAACTCGTTGTGGAAGCCGTGCACGAAGAGAAACACCTCGCCGCTGTTGGTCTTGCGCACCTGCGTCGAAAGATCCGCGTGGAACTGGACGACCAGCCGCTGCCGCTCCGCGGCCTCGTCCGCGCGCTCCACCACTTGCCCATCGACCTTCATGAAGCTGAACCCGCCCATCGCAGGCAGGCGTCCGACTTCCGTCACAGTGCCGATGGAGATCGGAACTTCCTCCGTTCGCCGCTCCCCACGGCTCGCGGCCTCCAGTTCCTCCCACGTCATGCCGCGACCGAACTTCACCTCGCACCTGCCGTAAGCCTGCGATTTGCTCCGGTCAAACCCATACCACACCGGCTTGGACTCACTGTCCTTCCGCGCTCGGTCGGTGATGTAGAGCACCTCAGCCGTCGGCGTTTTGAACTCCTCCGGTGTGTTCGCAAACGGCTGGGCGTCTTCACCCCAGTAGATCGTCGGCGTCGCCACCATGGTTCGGCCGCACCCGCCGAGCACTATCACCGCCGTTACCAACGCAAGCATCAACCGACTCATGAATTCTTCTCCATCTGCTTCCACACGTCCCGGTAGCGCTTCGCCATGTCCTCAAGCGCGCTCGGGATCACCCGCACATTCCCCACCACACTGATGAAGTTCACATCCCCGTTCCACCGCGGCACCACATGCACATGCACGTGCTCCGGCACCCCCGCCCCCGCCGCGTTCCCCTGGTTCATCCCCACGTTCACCCCCTGCGGGTGCAGCGTGCGCTCGCACAGCTCCACCGCCAGGTCCGTCAGCGACCACAACTCCGCCCGCTGCGCCTCACTGTAATCCAGCAGCCGCGCCCGGCTTTCGCCCAGACACACCAGCAAGTGCCCGTTGGAGTACGGGTACTTGTTCAGCATGATCAGACCGCCCCGGTCCATCCCCGGCTTCCCGGTCCGCACGATCACGTGATTGGCCTCATCCTGCTCCGGGTGCAGCCAGTACTCCCGCAGGAAACACGCCGCTTTGGGTTCTGGCGTGGGCGTCGCCGATCGAATCTCGATCGACAGCATCTCCATGTACGACATCCGCCACGGTGCATGCAGTTGCCGCGGCCCCCCGCCCCACCCTGATTTCGCTTCGGCCATATGGGCAGTCTATTTCAAGTGGCCGAGCATCCACTTCATCCCCCGTCGTTACACTCCTAGCCCCATATCACCCGGAGATACGCCGCCGATGTTCCAGTCCGTCAAGCTTGCTCCCGCCGCATCCAAGGCCGCCCCCGACGCCCTCATCCTCGCCCACTTCCAGGGTCATGGGCTCGACAAGAAGTCCGCCGCCCACGACAAGGACGCCAGCGTCGCCGCCGCCCTCAAGCGCACCGATGCCACCGGCGACCTCGGCCGCCTCGTGGAAGCCTTCCCAACCTCAAAGGGCGCGCCCGGACGCGTCCTGGTCGTCGGCCTTGGTGCCAAGGACAAGTTCACCGTCGGCCATCTCCGCGACGCCCTCGCGGCCGTCGGCCGCCGTCTTGCCGTCACCAAGGACGAAAAAATCCAGATCGCCATCGGCGGCGCGCTCCACGAGGCCAAGGTCGACATGACCCGCGCCGGCGTCTGCATCGGCGAGAGCCTGGGCCTCCTCGCCTGGGCCGCCGACGACTTTAAGGGCACCGCAAGCAAGAAGGCCTCCAAGTCCAAGCTCACCATCAGCCTCGACGACGCCCACCTCGCCGAAGGCTTCACCCACGGCCTCGCCCTCGCCGAGTCCGCCAACCTCACCCGCACCCTCAGCCACACCCCGCCCAACATCTGCACCCCCGACTACGTCGCCGCTCAGGCGCAGAAGCTCGCCCGCCAGACCGGCCTCGCCTGCAAGGTCTGGAAGGGCGACGGTCTTGAGAAGGAGCGCTTCGTCGGCCTCATCAACGTCGGCAAGGCCAGCGAGAACCTCCCCTGCATGATCCGCCTTGAGTACAAGCCCAAGGGCGGCGCCCGCAACGCCAAGCCCGCCGTCCTCATCGGCAAGACCATGACCTACGACTCCGGCGGTCTCTCCCTCAAGATCAACAACGGCATGCGCGGCATGAAGCGCGACAAGGACGGCGGCTGCGCCGTCTTCGGCGCCATGCACGCCATCGCCACCGTCATCAAGCCCAAGCGCCCCGTCGTCGCCCTCCTCGCCGTCGCCGAGAACTCCATCTCGGATGAGGCCTACCGCCCCGACGACATCATCACCTACCGCAACGGCGTCACCGTCGAAGTCACCAACACCGACGCCGAAGGCCGCCTCGTCCTCGCCGACGCTCTTTGCTGGGCCTGCGAGAAGGAAGACCCCGCCTACATCATCGACCTCGCCACCCTGACCGGCGGCGTCGTTGTGGCCCTCGGCTCCACCTACTGCGGCATGTGGTGCGACGACGACAAGCTCCGCGCCAAGGTCGAGGCCGCCAGCGACCTCTCCGGCGAGCGCGTCTGGCGCCTCCCGCACCACACCGAATACAACGACATGATGAAGTCGGAGATCGCCGACATCCTCAACTCCAACCCCGACCGCAAGGCCCACCCGATCCAGGGCGCGGCCTTCCTGTCGTACTTCGTCGACAAGAAGATCCCCTGGTGCCACCTCGACATCGCCGGCGTCCACGCCACCGAGAGCGATAAGGGGCCCTTCGTCAAGGGCAGCAACACCGGCTGGGGCGCTCGCCTGCTCGCGGAACTCCTTGACGCCGACTGATTTCTTCGGCGTCCACCCGCCATCGCCTTCGTCAACCGTCGCCACCTACTCTTTCAGGTGGCGATTTTTCTTTCATCGCAACCTCGATCAACGCTCGCCCGCGGTTGGAAGTTCCTGATGTGGGTGCTCTTGGGCGTGGTCGTGAACCTCGGCGTCGTCGCGTGGGCGATGGCCTTCGTCCCGCCGTTGCGCGGAAACGCCATCGCGCCCGTGGCGCTGAAGAGCTGGCCGCCCTACATCCCCGACTCCTGGCCCGCCTCCAACTCCACCCGCGGCTGGCGTGGATGGACCCGCACCGTCACCATCCACGACCACAATGCTCCCGGCGATTTCTTCAGCATCACCCGCAACGACTACGGCTTCCCCATGCGCTCCATGCAAGTCCACCGCATGCGCACGCTCGCGGCCAACAATCGCCGCGCCGAATGGGGCGCCGCCGCCGGACTCTACCGCGGCTTCGATGTCTTCCAGCTTACCCCCCGCGCCGGTCGTGCCACGCACCACATCCCGCTTGTTCCCGTGTGGCCCGGTTTCCTCATCAACAGCGTCTTCTACACCGCCGTGCTCTACACGCTCGCCCACTCCGGCATGCGCCTGTACCGGCGCACGCTCATCCCCGCCGGTCATTGCCAGCGCTGCCGTTACGACCTCTCCGGCCTCGAACCAGGCACGCCGTGCCCCGAATGCGGCACCATGCCCGAAACGTCGATCGACGCTTCGGAGCCGGAACCCGCCGACTGAACGATCACATCACAATCGCGAGCAGGATGCCCACCGCCGCCGCCCCCGCCACGAACAGCACCCACTTCGGCGGCCTTCGCGCGAGCGACTCCTCGGTCATCGCGTGCCCGCATTCCTGGCACAGCACGGCATCGTGAAACACATCCGCGCCGCACTCGGGGCAGCGAACGCCATCGCCACCGAATCGCTCCACGTCCGCGTCGCAGACGCCCTCGCGATCCTCGTCAAACTCCGGCCCGTGACATTTCCCGCCGCAGCATCCCATGACGATTATCCTACGCAACGCTTCAAGAAAGCCAAAGGGTTTCCGGCCGCAATCAGTCCACGACCGCGGTTTCTCTCCACCGCACAACACGTGGCCTTCGCTCGACTTCTGCAGCGAAGGCTGATCCCGGAACCACATCGTACGAGGAATCGGCGGGCCCCTGCCATTCCAGCCGAAGGCCGCGATTACCGGTGTTCTCGAAAAACTGGACCTCGATCGTGTGGCTCCCCTTGCTGAGATTCAATGAGCCCGTCCGCGTCGAATAGCTGTGAAGCCCGTCATGGTTGATTACCGTCGTGCCGTTGACAATCACTCGCGACCCGTCGTCGCTTCCCACCCGGAAGTTCCATGTGCCGGTTGCCGGCATTGTGATCGTTCCGGTCAGTTTCATCGCGAACCGCTGCGTGGCGCCCGTCGGATAGAACTTTTTGGTTGTGTTCATCCAGTTGATCTGGGGCTCCTTGCTCGTACGAACCGGGGAAGCCCACGACACGCTGCTCAGTGACCCAATCGCGCTCGATGAGTTCACCCAGATGCAGTCCAGACCATCACTGGCGACCGAGGCGTAGGGCGCATCAGTATTGATGTTGTCGAACCACAGCACATTGCCCGAGCCAGTGGAGCCGATGAATACAAAGACGAGGTACTGATACGCCGTGGCATCCGCGGCGCTCACCGTGTAGTTCTCTGTGGTGGCCTTCCACCGCAGGCTTGCAGAGTTATCGGTCACCTCGGTCATCTTCAAACTCTTGACGCCTGCCGCGGAGATGACGCGTGGAACACCGTCGTTCCCCAGTTGCAGCGTCGTTCCAGTCTGCACAGCCAGCACGTGCCAGTAAGTCGTCTGGTTGGTCCGCGTTGTGCGGTACACGCTCGACGTCAGGCTGTATGTCGCGGCCTGCGGCATCGGGATGCACATTGCCAGCGCCCGCGTCTGCGACGAGTCAGGAT
The DNA here is from genome assembly GCA_041750235.1 of Phycisphaerales bacterium. Taxonomy (GTDB): domain Bacteria; phylum Planctomycetota; class Phycisphaerae; order Phycisphaerales; family UBA1924; genus JBGSZV01. The sequence goes on along the minus strand of JBGSZV010000115.1, from coordinate 6,245 downwards.
TTGAAGCAAGAGCCGCATAGCCGAGATCGCTCGTGTAGTCCTTGGCGTACCAGACTCCCACTGCCGTACTATCCGCCGTGATGGTGTCCGCTTCAGTGATCGAGCCAGCGCCGAAGGTGCCGAACGGCAGCATCGCCATGGCTCCCCGCGGGCAAAGCACCCCCAGGAAGAAAGCGACCATCAATTTCAGCGGCAATGAGGGACGCATGGCAGGCGCTATATCGACCCAACCCCCACGAATGTGGAGGCTCGTTCCAGCCACTTTGGGCCCAGGTGACAGATAACAACCGGCTTCTAGGCCAGTGCCCCTTGCCCCGCCGCCATCGATTCACGGATCCGCTTGAGGTCCTTCCGTACCAGGTCCAGCATGTTCCAGTACAGCACCAGCGCCACCAGAGGCCCAATACCTACGCATAGGGCACCGACGGTGTACAGCAACGGCCCCAGCCACATCAGCAGCTTCGCCCGATCGAAGACCTTGACGTCGGGCAGCCGCGGCGCCAGCCATCGGATGTAGATCATCTGCGCAAAGTACGACACTGCCGCGGCAACCATGTTCAGCAGCGCGATGCCGACACTTGCGATCATCGCCACCATGCTCAGCGGCGCCGGCGGCACGGCACTCAAGGGGGGAGCGCCCGGAGGCGGTGGGGGAGTGAACACCGGTGCGGGGGTCGGCAGTGCGAACGTGACGACCAGCGATGCGCACTGAATCGCCACTCCCACGATCGTGCAGATACGGACGATCTTCCGCGCCGTTTCACCTTTTCGTCCCTCGCGCGACGCGGGGTCCGGTTCGCTCAGCATCCACCAGCCAACCGCGACTACCACGCCCGTTACGAATGATGCAAGCACCGACGCGATCTCGATGCCGGGAACAGGTGCGACCATCGCCCCGAAGATCGCTGCTCCAACAGATGCAAACGTCATGAGAATCATCGCGATGATCCCAGCCAGCACGATGAACACGCCCTTGTGCAGCGCGGCCACATACTCCGGCGAGGAGTAAATCAGTTCATCACCGCGGAACGAACGCTCCACCAGCGCGCCGCACTCCGGGCACGCTCCGCTCCGCGCGATCCCGCGCAGGTTGTACCCGCAGACCACGCAGGCGTGATCCCTCTCAACCAGCCCGCTGGACGCCGCTGCCCCCGCGTTCAATCCCTGCTCGTCCATCATGGCGCTCCCGGTTCGCCGATTGATTCAATCAGCCTCCCCAACTCCCGCCGCACCATCCGCAGCAGCGTCAGGAGCATCACCACCGCCACCAGCATCCCAAGCAGCAGCAGCAACGGCAAGGCGATCAAGGCCATGGTGCCTCCGGTGCCGCCGCCCCCGAGCCCGCCGAACATCGCTGCAATCCCGATGAACGCGACGAAGTACATCACGGGGACCGCGCACACCAGCGAGATGCTCAGGATCGTCAACCGCGACGCCCGCTTGTACACGGGCACCGACCCGCATTGCTGCCCGACCCACTTGAACAGCGACAATCCGCCGAAGTACGCCAGACCGATCCCGACCATCGTCGGCAACCACACGATTGCGGTGAGCGAGCCAAGCGCCATCATCGCGCCGCTCGCCGTCCCACCCCCGCCCCGATTGAACGTCGTCCAACCTGTCGCAAGCAGCACAGCGTTCAATCCCAGGATCAGCAGCGAGCACACCAGCATCATCCACGCGCCGACCACTGTCACCGTCGCCGATCCCGGCCTCCCGCCGCGTTCCATCGACTTGGGCGTCAACTCGCGCACGAAAAGGATCGCCGAGATCGCGCACACGGCAAGCGCGGTCTCCCGTGTCAGCGACCTCGCGAGCAATCCAAATCCAAACATCCCGACGCCGCCTCCCCCGAACGCCGACGACCAGCCGATCACCGTGAGAACCACCGCTAGGATCAGCCCGATCACTCCCACGCTCACGCCAATCAACGCGCCCCGCGCTTTCCGCAGCGATTCCATCGAATGCGTCCGGAGCGTCGTCGGCCGCAGCGACTCCGCGATCGACAGCCCGCACTCCGGACACGCCGCCCCGCGATCCAGACCTTTGAGCACATACGCGCACCGCACGCACTTCAAGTCCCAGTTGATCGTTCCGCTCAGTTTCGAGATTGCCGGGGCCGCGGCCTGCTTTGCACCGCAGTCGGGGCACGCACCCTCAACCGGCAACCCCCGCAGATTCAGTCCACACCCACGGCATGGCCGATCCGATTGAAATGTCGCAACCAATGACGGCTCGCTCATGCCATCACTCTAACATTGCTTCGCGGCTCGTCTACGCCAGCACATGCGCCGGCTTCGGCGTCTCCTCGCCGATCTTCTCTTTCCGCACCTCCCGATCCCCGCCGGTGCACGAAAAGAGCTGCATCTCATCATCGATCCGCGCCTGCAGGTGCACCGGCCGGCCCCACAGCCCCCGCACGCTCTGCAGCACCTCGTTCATCTGCGCGATGTCCATGTCCAGGCCGTTCCACTGGTGCGCCAGGTACAGCTCGCCCCGGTTCAGGTAGTTCCCGTCCACCACGTAGATGAACGGCTGCCCCATGTTCGTGATCCGGTACAGCAGCGACTGCTTGATCTGCTCGTGATCACGGCTCACGATCTTGAGCTGCCCCGTCTGCGGGTCGCGGCGATAGCGGTACATCTGGTGCCGGTCGGCGAACTCCTCCGTCAGGAACTCATCAATGAAGTTCACGTCGTTGTAGATCCGCCGCACCTCGAAGATCTTCTTGCGGCCCTGCATGCTCTTGTCGTCGTAGCGTTCCTTCTCGCCGATGTTCTCCATCCGCTCCCACGACGGGCCGTGCTGCCCCATGTCCCAGCGCCGCTCGATGTCCTTGAACAGCTCCACACCGATCTTGTACGGGTTGAAGCCGCCCGGCGGCATGTGCACCACGCCCGAGTGCTGCTCCGCGTAGTCCACGATCTCCGCCGCCTCGGCAAAGTGCTCCGTCATGAGCTTGGAGTGCCAGTAGGTCGCCCACCCCTCGTTCATGATCTTCGTCATCGCCTGCGGCGCGAAGTAGTAGCTCTCATCCCGCACGATCGAGAGGATGTCCTGCTGCCAGTCCTCCAGCGGCGCGTGCATCATCAGGAACAGCAGCACGTCCCGCGTCGGCCGCACCGGGACCCGTCCTTTGCTCGCCCGCCGTGCTTCCTCGAACTGCCGCTTCTGGCTCTCCATTTCCTTCCGAGGGTTCACGAAAGGATCCATGTAGCTCTTCGCCGGCAGCCGGCTGGGCTCAAACGGTTCCGCATCCCGCAGCACCGCCGCCGCGTTGGTCCCCACCTCATCCTTCTCGCTGAACACCGAGTAGGGGTCGATCAGGTGCTCGATCGACAGCGCCGCATCCAGGAACCGCTCGACCGCGTCGATCCCCTGCCGGTCGATGTGCCGCTGCACGCGCGTCGCGTGGTTGGCCATCGTGTTCATCATCTTGCGGTCGGTCTTGCTGAACCAGAAGTTGTTCAGGAAGAAGTCCGCGTGGCCGTACACGTGCGCCATCACCAGCTTCTGATCGATGACCGCGTTGGACTCCTGCAGGTAGGCGTAGCAGGGGTCGTTGTTGATCACCATCTCGTAGATGCGGCCCATGCCGTACGCATCGCGCTTGCTGAGCTTCTCGAACTCCATCCCCCAGCGCCAGTACGGGTACCGCACCGCGAACCCGCCGTACGCCGCGATCTGGTTCATCGTCTCGAAGTCGAGCACCTCGAAGATGACTTCGGGGAACGTCAGGCCGTAGTCCATCGCCTTGGCCTTGATCCGCTCCATGTGCGCCCGGAGTTCGGGCGACAGATCGGTATGGGTGCGCCTCCGGATCACGGAGAATGCTATCGGCCCAAACCCCGCCTCATCGCAGCCCTTCCCTGCGGCCACAAGGCCAAAAAGAAAGCCGCCCCAGCCAAAATGGCCCGGGGCGGCTTCCCATCACCCATCTCCGCCGTGGGCCGGCGGTTTGTACCCGTGCTTACCGGCGCCGACGCCCGGCGGCCAGTCCCAGCCCAAGCCCCGCCAGCACCACCGCGCCCGGCGCGGGAACGCTGCAGACCTCGACCGACACCGTCCGCACATCGATCGTCAGCGTGTCCAGGGGCGAAGCGCTCACCCAGTTGAACGCAAACTCGAATCGGAACATGCCCGTCGCGGGGTCCGAATCGGTGAACTCGTATTCATACATCCCCATCACGACGCTCGGCTTGATGAGCTGCGCCGAGTCGGACTCATGAAACACGCCCGCACGCGGCACGAAGATGTCCGCGCCCGTGCCCCAGTTCACCTTGCCGCCCGTGAACTGCACATCCACTTCGTACGAGATGCAGATCTTCACGCCGGGGGTCACGCCTCCGACGATGTCGCCCTCGAAGTTGAACGCGCCGCCATTCGGTGCGTTCAAGAGGAACGCGTTGCGCGTGATCGGGCCGATCATCCCCGTGAACTTGGCGATGTAGCCGTCGGAGCTCACGCCCCCTTCCGCATTCGCGGGCACATCCGCCGGGATCGACCCGCCGGGGAACAGCACCGACGCATCCTCGACCCCAAGCGTGGGCTGCGGCGTAGCGACGCCCGCTTCTGCGCTCGAAACCGCCAGGCCAAGCGCGGCGATCGCGCCGGCGAGCAAAGTCGTGTGAGTTGTCGAAACCTTACGTTCAACCAGCACCCGAGCCAATGACATCAACTCCGCTCCTTCATCCGTTGGCGTCCCGCCGTCCGTGGGAGACACGTGTGGAAAACACCACAAGCGAGCGCGCCCGAACAAGCACGTCGCTTCTGGTGATTGGCCTGTTTGTCACCCACGCAACGCCTGACCGCGCCACGTGGGCCCGACTCCCTGTTCCCGCGCCCGCCCCGCTGTGCATCAGGACGAACGCGGCCGATCGGCTCCGTCGCTGGTCAGCGACGACGACGCCGTGAGAACCCGAACACACCCGCCAGCATCGCCGGAGCGATCGCCGAGGGCGACGGCACGACGCTGGTGCTCGTGCCGATATCCATCCGATTGACCGTGACCGACAGCGACTGGCCCGCCACGAAGCTGCTCCAGTTCACCGCGAACTCCATCGCATAGAACCCCGTCGACCCGCTGCCGGTGCCGCCGAACGCCCTGTTCGCCTGCACCAGAACCGTTTGAGTGGACGGCGTCAGGAACGAGCCGTTCTGCGAAACGAACTGCGTGCCGGCGCCCGGCGCAAACGCGTTGCCCGAAAGGCCCCACGCCACCGAACCGCCAGTGAAGGTGATCTGCACCTCCCACAGCATCGAGATCGTGTCGCCGGGCGAGATCGATCCAGTGATGTCGCCCTCCATGCGGAAGTTGATCCCCGCCGGAGCGCTCGACACGTATGACGACGACGAGATCGGCCCCAGGAAGCCCTGGTAGTGGGCCGTCTGATTGCCGTTCTGCAGTGACGCCGTCGCCGAACGCGCCACGCCCGACGGGATCGTGCCCATCGGGAACGACACCGACGCGGCATCAATGGTGAACTGATACGACGGCGGCGGAACCGCCATCGCCACCGCCTCGTGGCCCACAAGGCCCATCACAGCGCCCGCGAGGACGCCGAGAGTCCGCGCGCTCCCAAGTTGCGCGGCGAACCCATTCAAAATGTGCGAGAGGCTGAACATCTCGACTCCTTTGCCCGGATCACGCCCCTGTGCATGAGCGTGCCGTGCGGGAAAGCGGGCGATCCTCGCCCCGCTTCCCCCCGGAAGTGCAGGCCGTTTACCAGGGTTGCACCCCGGAAGAACCCGCCGCGCCCTGGCCTGCTTCTGGCGCGACTGCTCTGCTTCTCCTCAAGCCCCGAAACCCGGATCACTCCGCGTCCCGTGCGCAGCCCGACCGCACCGCCCGAAGCCGCCTTCAGACGCACACCGACCGCCGGCAACGCAACGCCATCGCGCAGCGATACCCGCAATCACCGCAAGCCCGCGTCCGCAACGTCAGCAAAGACATCGCGCACTCGACTCGTCACCAGATTGTGAGGGATTCCTCTCTCGAGTTCTCCCTGTGCTTAGACTCCGAAAGGGAAGCTAGCACTTCCACCCGGGAATGCAAGCTGAATTCGCGCCTGGATTGCGCGATTTCCTTGTTTGAGAGGTGGGTCCCAGAATACCCCCCGAACCTGTTCAGCAGTCCCCACGCCCCAGCATCAGCCTCACTTTGCGGATCGGTGTCCTGGAAGCCGCCACCAACGCCCGCTCCCCGCCGCCTCGCAGCCAGCGGTCCAGCTCGTACCGCACCGCCG
>JBGSZV010000114.1:0-12057 GCA_041750235.1 Phycisphaerales bacterium | reverse complement strand
GGGGGCGGGGGCGGCCGCCTTTGGCGCTGCCGCAGGCTTGGCGGCCGACTCATCGATCGTGCCGACAACCGAGCCAACCGCCACGGTGTCGCCTTGCTTGGCGGTGTACTTCAGCACGCCCGCGGCCGGCGAGGGCAGTGGCATGGTGACCTTGTCGGTTTCCAGTTCGAGGACCTCTTCGTCACGCTCGACATACGTCCCCTCGGGCTTGAGCCACGAGGAAATGACGCCTTCGGTGATGGACTCGCCCAGCGCGGGAATGACGATGTTGGTCGGCATGGTGAAGATCTTGGGTCTTGAGTCTTGGGTCCTGTATCCGTGACGCCCGCTCAGTGTAGTCGATGCCTGTTGAGGGCTTAATGTGCACCGGCGAGCGCCGCGGCACGCTTCTCGGCCGACAAGGCCCCCACCGCGTCGGTGAGGAACTCGTCGAGCTCTTCCTTGTGACGGCGAGGAGAGCCGGTCGCGGGTGTAGAGCTCGCGCGACGCCCGATGTACGGCAGGTCGCGCCCGAAGTTCTCGCGGAACTGGACGAGCATGTAGCTCCACGCACCCGCGTTCTGCGGCTCCTCCTGCACCCACACCACTTCCGCATCGGACGGATAGCTCGCGATGATCCTTTCGATCATCTCGGCGTGGAAGGGGTAGAGCTGCTCGACCCGCACGATGGCGAGATCGTCGCGGCCGGTCTCCGTGCGCCGGGTGACAAGGTCGTAGTACACCTTGCCCGAGCACATGAGGATCCGCTTCACCCTCTTCTTCTCGTTCTTGGACGGGAAGATCGGGTCGTCGATCACCTCGTGGAACCCGCCGGCGCCCTCGACCAGTTCCGAGGCTCGGCTGGCGGCGAACGGCGCGCGCAACAGGCTCTTGGGGGTGGCGATGATCAGCGGCTTGCGGAAGTTCCGCCTGAGCTGACGCCGGAGCACGTGGAAGTACTGCGCGGGCGTGGAGCAGTTGCAGACCTGCATGTTGTCGTCGGCGCATAACTGGAGGAACCGCTCCATGCGGCACGAAGAATGCTCGGGGCCCTGACCTTCGTAACCGTGCGGAAGGAGCAGCACAAGGCCGCACCATCGCTGCCACTTGATCTCGCCGGCGGCGAGGTACTGGTCGATGGTCGTCTGCGCGCCGTTGCAGAAGTCGCCGAACTGCGCCTCCCACAGGACGAGCATGTTGGGCGATGCGAGGCTGAAGCCGTACTCGAAGCCCATCACCGAAAACTCGCTCAGCGGACTGTCGTAGATGCACAACTTGGCCTGGCGCTTCTTGCCCTTCTGGGGCCCGCCGGCGATGAGCGTGCCGACATCCTCGGGCGTGCCCGGCTTGCCCATCTCCCGGATGTTGTTGAGGGGGATGTAGAGCTGCGAGGTGTTCACATCGCGCAGCGCTGCATGGCGGTGGCTGAAGGTGCCGCGCCGGACGTCCTGACCGCTCAGTCGCACCAGTGTGCCTTCGCACAGAAGCGTGCCGAAGGCGAGGGCCTCGGCGGTGCCCCAGTCGATGGGCAGATCGTCTTGCACGCAGCGAGCGCGTTCATGGAGCGTCTTCACGAGCTTGGGATGCGGCGCAAAGCCTTCGGGCCACTGGCCCAGCGCGTGCGACACTTCGAGCAGCGCCTCGCGGCTCGCGCCGGTCTCAACAGGCTCAAACGTCCATTCGCCCTTCTGACCCTCCCAGCGTCGGTGGCCAGGATCCGGGGTGGGATCGACGGGAGCGGCTTTCACCGCGGACCAGGCCTTGTCCATCGGCTGGTCGATGCTCTTGCGCAGGCCTTCCATGTCCTGCTCGCTGATCACGCCCTCGGCGAGCAACCGTTCCGCGTAGGTCTTCAGCACGCTCGGCTTGCCGTGGATCGCCTTGTAGAGAATCGGCTGCGTGAAGGCGGCCTCGTCGGTCTCATTGTGGCCGTGACGTCGGTAGCAAACCAGGTCAACGAAGACATCCTTCTTGAACGCCATTCGATAGTCGAGCGCCAGCGTGATGGCGTGGACGACCGCCTCGGGGTCCTCTCCGTTCACGTGGAAGACCGGCGCCTCAATGCTCTTGGCGATATCGGTGCAGTACTTGGTGCTGCGGGCATCCTCCTCGCCGGTGGTGAAGCCGATGAGGTTGTTGATCACGACGTGGACCGTCCCGCCGACCGTGTAGCCGTCAAGCTGGGAAAAGTTCAGGGACTCCGCGACGATGCCCTGGCCGGGAAGCGCTGCGTCGCCATGAATCAGCAGGGGGATGCAGCGGGTGCGTTCGCTGTCGCCGCCCATGCGCTGCTTCGCACGGCAACGTCCCAGCGCCACCGGGCCGACCGACTCGAGGTGGCTGGGGTTGCTGCACATGCACAGCCACACGCTCTTGCCGCTGGGCAGGAGGCGGGCGGCGGAGTAGCCGCGGTGGTACTTCACGTCGCCGCCGCCCAAGGCGGCATCGGGCTTCCACGCGTCCTCGAACTCGGTGAAGATCTGCTCGTAGGTCTTCCCGATGATGTTCGTCAACACGTTCAGACGCCCGCGATGCGCCATCGCGAAAACGATCTCTTCCGTGTTCCACGCGTCGCCGGCGTGCTCGATGAAACGATCCAGCATCGGGATCAGGCTCTCGCCGCCCTCGAGGCTGAAACGCTTCACACCGACATACTTCTTGGCACAGAACTTCTCGAACAACTCCGCGCGATGCAACTGGAACAGGATGTGCACACGCTGCGGTTTGGTGAGTTGTGGCTTGTTGCGTGTGGATTCGATGCGCCTAACAAGCCACTCCCATTCGGTGCGGTTGGTGACGTGCGCGATCTCCACGCCGATGGAGCCGCAGTAGGTCTCCTCCATGATCTCGACGATGCGGCGGAGCGGCAGCGGTGGAGCGTCGGGGCCCGCAGCGTCGCCGGTAGAGAACTCGCGGTCCATGTCCGCGGCAGTCAGACCCACATGCAGCGGATTCAGTTCAGCGGGCGCCTCGCGCTCGCGACCAAATGGGTCGATCGCCGCGGCGTGGTGGCCCAAGTCGCGGTAGTGCTGCATCAGGTTGACGACGGCGGCCTGCGCGTTGTCACTCGGCGCCGAAGGCGCACGACTTGCGCCTGACGTCACGGCCGACGGAGCGTGCCCGTTGCGAGCGAGGTCAAAGCCTTGGAAGAACGAGCGAAGATCATCTGGAACGCTCGTCGGGCTGTTCAGCCATTGCTGATACTGAGCGTCGAGGTATTCGGCGTTCCAAGCGTTCACGGCGGGCAGGACGGCTTTCGGAGCGGAGCTCATTGTTGGTCCCGATACGGGTGTGGATGCGTGTTGATCGCCCCGGAGTGCCCGGCACCCCGGCGACAGGTCTCGATTCTAGAAGTCAGAATCGGAATGGGCCCGCCGGGGCGTGGACAAATGGGGCCTCGGATCGATTTCCTGCCTCCAATGGTCCATTAGGTGGGACCCCCGTCCGATATACGCTTCAGAGGTCTGATGGCGGCCATTCGGCCCTCATCCTAACAAAGACCGATCGCAATCGGAGCAGTGTCCATGCAGACCTTTGATCTGTGCGTGATCGGGAGCGGACCCGCGGGACAGAAATGCGCGGTCCAGGCCGCCAAGCTCGGGCGAAGCGTGTGCGTGATTGAGCGCCGCGAGGTGGTCGGGGGCGTGGCCATCAACACCGGAACGATCCCGAGCAAGGCGCTGCGAGAAGCGATCCTGCACCTCACCGGCTTCAAGCAGCGCGCGATGTACGGCGAGTCGTACCAGGTCAAAAAGAACATCACGGTCGATGATCTCACCTTCTGGTGCCAGCAGGTCATCAAGGGCGAGATCGATCTGACACACTCCGCGCTGCTCCGCAACAACATTCAAATCGTCACGGGCACCGCCTCGTTCGTCGATCCGAATACTGTCATCGCCACGCACGGCAATGAAAAGATCGAGGTCAAGGCGAGCAAGTTCTTCATCGGCGTCGGCACGCGTCCGGCCCGTCCGTCCAACATCGCCTTCGACAAGGTAAACGTCGTCGACGCGGACGAGATCCTGAACCTCAAGCGGCTTCCGAAGTCGCTGATCGTCGTCGGCGGAGGCGTCATTGGCACCGAGTACGCATCGATGATGCAGGCGCTTGGCGTCAAGGTCACTCTCATCGAGGGCCGCGACCGCCTCATGGATTTCCTGGACCCCGAGATTCGCGAGGCGCTGCAGTACCACCTCCGCCAGTCGGGCATGACGCTGCGGATGGGCGAAAAGGTCGTGAAGGTGAATGTCATCGATGCGCCCGCTGCCTCGCTCCATAGCGACGGCAAGCTCGTTGAGGCCACGCTCGAATCAGGCAAGACGCTCCGCGCCGACTGCCTGCTGTACGCCGTCGGACGCCAAGGCTGCAGCGAGGAACTGGGGCTGCCCAAGGTCGGCATCGCCGGCGATGACCGCGGGCGCATCAAGGTGAACGAGTGCTATCAGACGGAAGTGCCCCACATCTACGCGGGCGGCGACGTCATCGGCTTCCCCGCGCTCGCCAGCACAAGCATGGAACAGGGACGCCTCGCCGCGTGCCACATGTTCGGCATCAAGGCCGATAGCTTCCCCAAGCTGTTCCCCTACGGCATCTACTCGATCCCCGAAATCTCCATGGTCGGTTGGACCGAGGACGAACTCACCAAGCAGGAGATCCCCTTCGAGACCGGCGTGGCGAACTACCGCGAGATCGCGCGCGGCCAGTTGCTCGGCGACCTCGTGGGCATGCTCAAGCTGCTCATCCATCAGGAAAGCCGAGTCATCCTCGGCGTCCACTGCATCGGAACGGGCGCGACAGAACTGGTGCACATCGGTCAGGCCGTCATGGCCTTCCAGGGCACAGTGGACTACTTCGTGAACGCGGTGTTCAACTACCCGACGCTCGCGGAGTGCTACAAGGTCGCGGCGCTCAACGGCGCGAACAAGCTCGCCAACCGATAGGCCGCTCAGTTGCCGGCAGAAGCGACTTCCGGCCGCCAGAATCCGCGGTAATAGACCGCGACGTACTCCCAGCGCATCGGGGCATCCTTCTCGACCGGCGTCACTTCACGCATGCCCCAGCGGACAAGCTGCGCACCCTTCTCGGAGGCGTGCGGACGAATGGTGCGATCGGGGTCAGATTCAAAGGGCTGCAGTTCGCTGAGCGTCCTGAAGCGGGTGGTACCGATGCACGCCACGCCATCGATCTGCGGGTTCGTGGTCAGGGTGTCAAAGTCGCCCGAGACGATCCGCACTTCGTCCTTGGGCACGCGGTCGAAGCGGGCCGAACTGAGGGAGTCGTAGTTCATCCGCCAGCCGCCAGCATCGTGCGCGCAGCCGCCAACTGTCAGAAGGGCGGCGCCGCCGATCGTCACGAGAAGGGCGGACGCGGGGAAACGAGTGGTGCGGCGGCTGAGCATGTTGGGCGGCTCCGGATGAGGGGCAAGGGCCGGCATCGAATCGATCCGGCGACACCCAGTCTTCGTCGGATCGCCGTCGATGCCGCTTGGGACAAGCCAGCCCCCCGCCGGTCGGTTCAGGCTGAACGGGCAACCTCCGCGGGCTGCGCCGGTCCGAGAACCTTGAGATCGCCGGCGCGGAACCCCGACTCCTCTGGCATACTCGCGGGGCATGACGCTGTCGGTGATCGCGCTATTGGTGATCGTGGTGCTGAGCGCGGGGTACGTGCTCTACGGCACCTTCATCGCCCGACAGTACCGCCTCGACCCGAACGCAACCACGCCAGCCACGGCCAAGAACGACGGCGTGGACTTCATTCCGACTCGGCCGTTCTATCTGATGGCGCAGCACTTCTCGGCGATCGCGGCCGCCGGGCCGATCGCTGGTCCGATCCTGGCATGCGCGGCGTTCGGCTGGGGGCCGTGCATCCTGTGGATCGTGATCGGCGTCATCCTGATCGGAGCGGTGCACGATTTTTCCGCGCTGGTGGCGAGCGTCCGCCATGGCGCCCACTCGATCGCGGACATCGCCAAGCAGAACCTGGGACGCCGTGCCTGGCTGGCGCTCACCACCTTCATCTGGCTGGCGCTGCTGTATGTGATCACCGCGTTCACACAGATCACCGCCAGCACTTTCCAGGGCAAGGCTGAAGAGTCTGAAGGGTTGAGCACGCCCTTCAACAAGGGCGGCGCGGTCGCTGCGGCAAGCACGCTCTATCTTGGACTGGCGCTCGTGCTGGGGATCGTGCAGCGTTTCCTCAAGCCGCCGATGTGGCTCACGACGATCGTGTTCGTGCCGCTCGCGCTCGGCTGTGTGTGGGCAGGAACAGAAATCGATCAGTGGCTGAACTTCTCCGCCCGGCACTGGTTCGTCGCTATCCTCGCGTACTGCTTCATCGCCTCCATGCTGCCCATGTGGCTCCTCCAGCAGCCGCGCGGATTCCTCGGCGGCTTTGTGCTGTATATCGCGATCGCGGTCGGCGCCATCGGTGTGCTCTTCGGCGGCTTTGAGATCAAGCAGCCCTTCATCAGCGAGCGGGCGATCGAACTGCTCAACCCGCTGAACGTGCTTGCCCAGGACGGCGTCCCGATCACCGCGATGATGGTGCCCTTTCTTTTCGTGACCATCGCCTGCGGCGCGTGCTCGGGGTTCCACGGCCTGATCTGCGGCGGCACCACCAGCAAGCAGGTCGCCAAGGAAACCCACTGCAAGGCGGTCGCCTTCGGCGCCATGCTGCTCGAGGGGTTCGTCGCGATGATCGCACTGGCCACCATGATGATCCTCGCCCCCGCGGACGTCACCACGCCCGTCAACCCGTCCCGCATCTACGGCGATGGACTCGCTCGATTCCTCACCCTGTTGCTCGGACCCGATGCGTTTGTCTTCTGCGTCACATTCGGCGCGATGGCGTTCAGCACCTTCGTCTTCGACACGCTGGATGTGTCCACGCGACTGGGACGCTACCTGCTGCAGGAACTCTTCGCGGCTCCCGGCAAAGTTGCCGGTGTCGTGGCCGCGGCCGCGACCGCCGGCGTGCCGCTCATCATGCTGCTGATGGCCGACGAGAAAGCCTACCTCCAGTTCTGGACGCTGTTTGGCACCAGTAATCAACTGCTGGCGGCCTTGACGCTCCTTGGCGTGACCGTCTGGCTCTACCGCAACGGCAAGCGTTACTGGTACACGCTCATACCGATGTGCTTCGTCATGGCGATCACGGTGATGGCGCTCGGTCTGCAGATCTTCGTGGGCGTGCGCGACATGGCGCAGGGCGACTGGCGCACCGCCGAGGGCAAGTTGAACCCGACCGTGGTGAACGCGCCGGTCGCGATCGCGCTGATGCTGCTCGCGATCGTCTTCATTCACGAATCAGTGATGGCCGCACGGCGGGGCCGGATCGTGCCCGCGGCGTCATGAACGCCCGAACTGCCGCTCGAGTTCCTTGATCGTCAGCCGCAACGCCGTCGGCCTGCCGTGCGGGCAGTTGCTCGACCGCTCGATTTCCTCGCGCAGCGCGAGTAGTTCGGCCAGCTCCTGCTGGCTCATCTGGTCCCCGGCCTTGACCGCGGCCTTGCAGGCCATCATGTCGAGCACCTCGTGCAGCGCGGCCTCTTCTGCCGTGCTGACCGATGACTGCGAGAAGGTCTCCGGCTCTGCCTCGGCGCGGTCGAGCAGTTCGCCGATGAACTCCGCCGGGTCCACACCGCGTTCAAATAGGAACGTCGGGAACGCCTGCACGCCCAGCGCGCTCGCGCCCAGCGGTTCCAGAGTGATGCCCAGCCGCTTGAACATCGACGCGAGCGACTGCACCAGTTCGATGCGCTGCGGTGTGGTCGGCACTACGGCAGGGACCAGGAGCGACTGGCTCTCCAGCCCTCCGCCGCCGGCTCTCGCCTCGTCGAGTCGCACCTTCAGCTTCTCGAACATGACGCGCTCGTGCAGCGCGTGCTGGTCGATGATGACCACCCCGTGCTCGTCCTGCGTCACGAGGAACGAGTTGTGCACCTGGAGCACACGCTGCGAAGGGGCCGGCGCGGGAATCGCAGCATCCACAGGCTGCGGCAGCGGGCCATCCGGTGACACAGCAGGTGCAGGCTCGATCGGGGCACGAACACTCGGCGCAGGGGCAAGGAACTCGAACTTCCGCGTGACCGGCGGCATCTGCTGAAACGCGTCGGCGAATCGTGATGGAACCGGCGGCGCCGACGACTGAATCGCGACCGTCGGCTCAAAGCGCCAGCCCTGCACGCCCGGGGAAGAGGCCTCCGGTGCCGTGGCGGGAGTCAGGTCCGCACGTCGGAGTGCTTCCCGCACACTCAGGTACACCGTCTTGTGCACCACGCCGCTGTCGCGGAAGCGCACCTCGCTCTTGGCAGGATGAACATTGACATCCACAGCACCGGGGTCCATCTCAATCATGATGAGCGCCGCCGGGTGCCGCCCCGGCTCGACCAGCCCGCGGTACGCCTCCTTGAGCGCATGCTGAATCGTTCGGTCGCGCACCGGCCTCCCGTTGAGGAACAGGTGCTGCCACTTGGGGGTCGGCCGCGCGAGGACCGGCAGCCCGGCAAGCCCCCAGAGCACCAGTCCCCGCGCATCATCGAACTGATCGGCGTTCACTTCGAGATACTGGCTCTCCATTTCGCCGCCGATGACGGCAAGCGCCCGCTCGCGCGGGCTCTGGTTCGGCGGCAGATCGAGCGTGATCCTTCCATCGCACTTGACCGTGAAACCAATCGCGGGGTGAGCGAGGGCAAGTTCCCGAACGATCTCGCTCGCGTGTCCCTGCTCGGTTTGCGCGGTCCTCAGGAACTTGCGGCGCGCCGGGGTGTTGAAGAAGAGGTTCCGCACGCTCACGCTCGTGCCCACAGGCCCCGCGTCCGGTCGCGGCGAGCCGCTGGTGGCGCCCTCGATGTCCAGGCGCATCGCTCCCGCATCCGCCGCGGTACGTGAGCGGATGCTCATGCGCGACACGCTGGCGATCGAGGCCAACGCTTCCCCGCGAAAACCCATCGTGGCGATGCGGTCGAGGTCGGCGGTATCACGGATCTTGCTGGTGGCATGTGGAGCGACCGCCAGGGGCAACTGTTCCGCGGGGATGCCGCAGCCGTTGTCCGTCACGCGGACCAGTTCGATACCGCCCTGCTCGAGTTCGACGCCGATCTGCGTCGCGCCGGAGTCGATGGCGTTGTCGACCAGTTCCTTGACGACGCTCGCCGGACGTTCCACAACCTCGCCCGCGGCGATCTGGTTCACCACAAGGGGAGGCAGGGTTCTGATCTCGGGCAGCACGCGGACGCTCATTGGGCGTCAGTGTAGGGCCGCTTCGAGCCGGGGGTCATTCCGCGCCGGGCTCGCTCGAGTACGGGTCCTTGGGCACCAGATCCTCGGTCGCGATGACCTCGACGCGCTGGTTGGCCCGGTACTCGTTCTTGTCCGACGCCAGCGGCTTGATCGGGTCGTTGTCGCCGCACGCGACGATGCGGAGCTGGTTCCACTTGACGCCGTTCTCCGCGAGGATCCTCGCCACCGCGAACCCGCGCTCGTACGACAGCATGCGCCCCTTCTGAATGTCGGGGTAGCTCTCCTGCGCGCTCGCGTAGCCGCGCACCTCGATGACCGTGTTGCGCCCCTGCATCTCAACACCGATGTTCTCAGCGTCGCGCCTGGCGAGCGGCTTGATCTCGGAGCTGTTGTCCTCAAAGTGGATCACGCCGCCGAGCCGGTAGTAGTCACCGGGTCGGATCGACTGCACATCTTCCTTGTCGCCCTTGGGGCCCGGCTCGGGGGACGTCCCGCCGCTGCGTTGCTGGAGCCGCTTGATGAGCGGCTGGTCGCGCGGATCAGTCGAGTTCATCTTGACGGGGTTGTTGAACCCCTCACGCACGGCGATGGCGAAATCGAGCATGTCGGCGGACGGCCCACCGGACTGATCGCCCTCGCCCGCCGTTTCACTCTTGGCCTTGGGCCCCATGTTGAGCGCCATCAGAATCACGAAGAAGCCCATCTGCAGCAGCGCGTTGTCGGCGAACGAGATCATCCACTCGGGCACGCCTTCCTCGTGGTGCTCACCGCCGTGACCGCCGCCCCCGTGACCGCCCTTCTTGTGGCCGCCCTTGTGGCCGCCATCGCCGCCGCCGTGCCCCTGATCGTGTTTCTCGTGCTCTGCCATGGGAGTATTGCCGTGTGTCTCAGGGAGTTCAGGCCGCCAGCTTCATCTTGTCGCGAGCGCTCTGCGGCACGAACGCGAGCATCTTGTCCTGCGTCACGCGCGGGTTGTCACCGCTCTGGATCGAGATGATGCCCTGCAGCATCATCTCCTTGCTGAGGATCTCCTCGCCCGAGCGCATCGCGAGCTTGTCGCCCATCGGACCCGCGATCGCGTTCGCGAGCACGGTGCCGTACATCGTCGCGACGACGGCGACCGCCAGCATGTGGCCCAGGATCGAGATCTCGCCACCCAGGTGACCGAACATGCCGATCTGCCCGATCAGCGTCGCGACCAGCCCCAGGCCGGGCGCGTACACCTTGATGAGGTCAAAGAACTTCTTGCCTGCCTTGTGGCGTTCCTGCATCGCCATGATTTCGAGCCGCATCTTGGACTCGATCACTTCCGGGTCGCCGCCGTCGATGGCCATCTTCAGGCCTGAGGCGAGGAACGTGTCAGTCAGTTCGTTGACATCAGACTCAAGCGCGAGGATGCCTTCACGGCGGGCCTTCTCGCTGAGGGTGGTGATCAGTTCGGCGGTCTTGAGGGGGCTGATGCCCTTGTAGAAGAAGAACTTCTTGCAGTAGCCGGGAACCTGCTTGATCTTGTCCATGGGCATGCCCATGAAGATGACGCCGATGGTGCCGCCACCGATCATGTAGGCGCCCTTCTCCGACCAGAACATCCCGAAGTCGCCGTGCGACGCCTTGATGCACACGATCAAGAAGGACAGGAAGACAATGATGGATCCGATGACGCTGGATTTATCCACGGCGGGCACCTCTTCAGATCGCAGGCCGCAACCCGGGGTCCGGGCAGCGACGCACAAACGGCTCTCCGCGTTATCGACCGAGGAGCATGCCGTCTGCACGGCCCTGGAGAGATGTGCGGCGTCACACCCCGCGATGGCGGTGCAGCCCTCACAGACCGGACAAGTTCACATCACGACTGGGGAGCGCTCACGTCCGCAAACCACGCACGAGGATCCACCGGTTCGTCGCCCGGGCCCGCCGCCGGGAATCGACCGTTGCTCGCTGATCGAAGCCGGGCCCGAAGGTCCATCCGAAGCGTCTCGATCTCGGTGGCCAGCCGGATGAGTGCGGCATCGGCGCCGTTCGCCATGAGTTCGTCGTGGGGGATCGGGGATCCGACCAGGACCGCGACACGCTGGCCAAAAATCCTCGGAAATGAACGGGAACGGGGCCACGCGTCGTAGCACCCCTCGACCGCGACCGGCACCACCGGGCATCGCGACTTCTTCACCAGCAGCCCCACGCCCCGCTTGAACGGCTGCATGCGCCCGTCCAGCGTGCGGGAGCCTTCGGGAAACATGATGACGGCCATCCCCTGATCCAGCAGGCCCAGCACCTCGCGGATCGCGCCGATGTCGCTGGTGTCATTGCGGATCGGCAGTGCATTCAGCGCCGCGATGAACTTCCCGAAGTGTTTGCTGCTGAACAATCCGACCCGCGCCACGAAGTGACTCTGGCGCTTCGTGACGCACATGCTGACCAACGGCGGATCGAGGTGGGACTGATGATTCGCCACGATCAGGCAGGCGCCCGATGCGGGAATCCGCTCGGTTCCGAAGCGACGGATCCGAAGAAACAGCGTGAAGCCCGCGAGGGTCAGCGACCACACCGTCCAGTACAGCGCGGCCTGGAGCACTCCCCTTCGCTCAGGACGACCAGCCGAGTCGGTCACGCCGAGCCCGATCCGGGGCTGACGCGCTGCGCCCAGGATGTCGGGTGCAACGCCGCCGTCGGCACGTTCTCGCGGACGATCCGCTCGAGTGCATCGACGACGCCATGCTGGTCAAGAGTCGAGGTGTCCAGGTGAACCGCGCCTTCGGCGCGCACCAGCGGCCCCACGGCCCGCGTGCTGTCGCGCTGGTCGCGGTCGGCAAGCTCGCGCTCGATCCGATCCACGTCCACC
>JBGSZV010000113.1:0-7043 GCA_041750235.1 Phycisphaerales bacterium | reverse complement strand
CGACCGAGCGGCCCTGCTCGCCGAATGCGAGCTCCGAACCGGAATCAAGCACGCGGAGCGCGCCCGCGCTGCCGAGTTCGGATCCGATGGTGATGCCGCCGTCGATGAAGGCCGATCCGCCGTTGCGCACTTCGAGCGCCGCGTTGGCCGCGCCGCGGGCGACGATGAGGTCGCCGTGGAGTTCGAGCTGTGCCGAAGAACCGTCGACGCGGAGTTCGTTGGCGAGGTTCGTGGGTGATGAGGCGTCGCCGATGACGCCGCCGCTGGCGATGAGCGCGGCGGTGGTCGGGAGCGAGTTGGTGATGTTCAATGTGGCCGGCTGATCGATGTACGAACCGACAACCAGTGCCGGATTGGTTGCACTTGCAGCGGTGCGGAGGTTCAGCGACGTGTCGCGCAGGTCGAGGGTGACGGAGTCGGTGCGGACCTGCAGCGAGTCGGCATCGATCGTGCCGGGGCCGTCGGGGACGGTGACGGTGAAGGCGCCGGGGGTATAGGCGGCCAGGGTGGCGTCGATGAGCACAGTGTCGAAAGCCGAAGGCTCGTCGCCGCAGTACCAGCGGAGCGAATCAGCATAGTGGCCGCCCGCTGCAGTTCCCCATACAGAAGTGGCGTGCCCCCATTGAGCGAAGCGGGCAACGACGCTGTTGCCGGAAGTCGACGTGAATAACCCCCCCGCGCAGAGACGCATGATCGCCGGGCCGCCATCGTCGGGGTCCCATGACACGAGTGCATAGACCGAGCTGTTGACGCCGGTTGCGAACGGCTGCCACGAAGCACCGTCCCAGCGCGCGATACGGCTGACCGTCACCCCCCCGGAGGTGAAGAAATCGCCGCCCGCCACAAGTTGTGCCGACAGTGGTCCATCACCGTCGGGGTCCCACGACGTGAGCGCATAGACCGTGCCGTTGAAGCCGCTG
The DNA here is from genome assembly GCA_041750235.1 of Phycisphaerales bacterium. Taxonomy (GTDB): domain Bacteria; phylum Planctomycetota; class Phycisphaerae; order Phycisphaerales; family UBA1924; genus JBGSZV01. The sequence goes on along the minus strand of JBGSZV010000113.1, from coordinate 6,123 downwards.
CCAAAGGCCTGCCAAGCAGAGCCGTCCCATCGTGCGATCCGATTAGCTGTCACACCGCCCGCGGTTGTGAAGACTCCTCCCGCCACCAGCTGGGCGGGGATCGGTCCCGCGTCGTCGGGATCCCACGTGGTCAATGCTCGCACGGCGTTGTTCATGCCGGATCCGAAGGCCAGCCAGGTCGATCCATCCCATCGGGCGATGAAGTTCACCGTCACGCCCCCGGCGGTCGCGAACGAACCCCCCACAACGATTTGCGGCAACTGTGGGCCAGTGTCGTCGGGGTCCCATGTCGTTAGCGCTTCCGCATATTCGCTCAGCGAACCGCTTAACGGCTGCCAGACCGAACCATTCCACCGCGCGATACCGCCAACGGCCACGCCGCCGGCAGTGGAGAATGACCCGGCCGCGATCGGTTGCATCGCCTGCGGACCGTTCCCGTCAGGGTCCCACGTTGTCAGATCAAACACAGGCTGGTCCGTGCCGCTTCCGAGTGGTTGCCATCCCGGTGCGTCGGGGTTCCATCGTGCGATATTGCTCGCGCTGACTCCGCCCGCGGTGTCGAAGTAACCCCCGGCGACGAGCTGCGCCGACTGTGGCCCTGCGTTGTCGGGGTCCCATGTCGTGAGCGCGCTGAGTTGAAGAGAGTTGCTGCTCATTCCGGTCCCCATGGCATGCCATGAGGCGCCGTCCCAGCGTGCGATTCCATTCACGGTCAAGCTGCCCATGGACCTGAAGTCGCCAGCCGCGACGACTTGCGTTGACAGGGTCCCGCTGCCGTCTGGATCCCACGTCGTCAACGCCCGTATTCCGCTGCCTGTTGAACTTCCGAAGGAGGCCCACGCGGATCCGTCCCAGCTCGCGAGGTGGCTCGCGGCGAGCGTTCCGACGGTTGTGAAATACCCACCCACAATCAGTCGCATCGGCTGCGGCCCGCTTTGGTCAGGATCCCACTGCAGCAGCGCGTACACGCCGGAGAAGGCGTCGCCCACCCCTGTCGCAAGCGTTTGCCATGATGATCCATTCCATCGGGCGATGTTGTTTACGGCCACGCCGCCCGCGGTTGTGAACGTGCCGCCCACCACGAGTTCCTGAGGCTGCGGACCGTTGCCGTCCGGATCGAATGCAGCGGCCTCCGAAACGTATGCGGTCGAGGCATCGGCGCTCATCCCCGTGCCGAAGGGTTGCCATGACGAGCCGTTCCAGCGCGCAATACCATTCACGGTCACACCGCTCGCAATGGTGAAGTCTCCTGCCGCCACGAGTTGTGCGGATTGCGAGCAATCACCCCCCGGCGGCACCCAAGTGGTCAAGACGTCGACGCTCGGACCGCTTGGGGTGCCTCCGGAGAATCCGGTGGCAAACGCCTGCCATGCAGTGCCGTTCCATCGCGCGATGCCGTTTACCGGCACACCACTCGCTGATTCGAATCGACCTCCCGCGACTAACTGCGACGACTGCGGACCTTGTCCGTCAGGGTCCCAGGTCGTGACCGAGGAGACATAATTTGCCGAGCCCGACATCCCGGTTCCCAGAGCATGCCAAGCGGAACCGTCCCAACGGGCGATGTTGTTGACGACCACACCGCCGGCGGTGGTGAAGTAGCCCGCAGCCACCAGGTTTTCATGTTGAGGGCCATCGCCGTCGGGGTCCCACGTCGTCAGGGCAAAGACCTCACCCAGGCCTCCGCTCACCCCGGTCCCGAAGGGCTGCCACGCCTGAGTGACGTGGTTCCATCGCGCGATGCGGTTCACCGTGACGCCGCCCGCCATTGTGAAGCTGCCGCCCGCCACCACCTGCCGCGACTGCGCGCCGTCACCGTCAGGATCCCAAGTCGTTACGGCATTCACCACATTCGATCCGCCGCTCGTGCCCGATCCAAAGGCATGCCACGAAGTGCCGTCCCAACGTGCGATATGGTTGGTCGTCACGCCGCCGGCCGTCGTGAAAAAGCCCGCCACCACGAGTTGTTCCGGCTGCGGGCCGATTCCATCGGAATCCCATATCGTCAGCGCACTGACACCGTTGTCGACCCCGCGAAGGTTTGGGGAACTGAGCCAGCCGGTGTCGCAGAGTCCCTGCGCGCGCGCGGTCCCGCAACTCATCGCCACGCACATCGCACCGAGTGCGAGCCAAGCCAGACGAAGCCGGAGTTGCATTCCCAAAGCCATAACGACCTCCCACGGGCGTCATGGCCACACTTCATTATCGCACAGAAATGGGCGACACCCAACCAGGGACACGGACAAATCGCCCCGGAGCGCAGGGCGTTCGATAAGTGGCCGTTGGATCAGAACTTAGACGGGGGGCTGGCCAGAGGCGAAGCAACGGCCTCGATCACTTACATGCTTGCCCAAACCGCCCCAGCAGCACGCTCAAGTCCGCCCCGTTCACGACGCCGTCGCCATTAAAATCGGCCCCGGAGCCCGGCGCCACGTTCTGGCCGAAGGTGCTGAGCAGCACGCTCAGATCGGCGCCGTTGACGATGCTGTCGCCGTTGGTGTCGCCGTCGCAGTCAGGCGGCGGGTTGAAGATCGAGAGGTCGAGCATGTAGTACTCGTTGCCCTCGATGTTCCCGTTGTTCGCGACGAAGGCGGGAGCCTGCATCGTCGGGACGAGGGCGCTCGCGTCGTTGTTGCCGTAGGCCGCGGCGGCGAGGTAGATCACTTCGGGCATCGTGCCGCCGAACTCTTCGCGGAGGTTGATGGTGCCTTCGAGGACGCCGCCGTTGGCGCCGGTGATCGCTTCGCGTGTACCGACGGCGTCGAACCAGCCTTCGTAGTCGTTGCTGTTCTCGTCGGCGAGGAAGGCGTCCCAGCCGGCGACCTGGCCTGCTTTGGCCCACGGCGCGTTGCCGAGCGCACCGGGGACATCGGCGAGGAAGAGGAAGTGGTCGTTGCCCTCGCCGGCGTCGTTCGTCGCGACGTAGAGGACATCGCCCTGGAGATCGGCCCAGAGTTTCATCGTGCCGGCGGCGTTGGAGGCGAGTTCGATGGAGGAGGCGTCGCGGATGCCGTCCATCACGAAGCCGGGCGGGGGCACGCTGTTCTCGACGGTGAAGTGCCAGTCGGCGCCGGCGTTGTTGTCCCAGGTGCCGGCGTTGTTGTTGAAGACGATGTCGAGCTGGGTGGCAGTTGCGGAAACGGGAACGGTGATGGTCCAGACTTCTTCGGCCATGTTCCACGACATCGCGGGATCGGGCGAGATGACGCTGGCCCAGTTGTTGAAGCCGTAGTGGATGTGGACCTGCGGGGCGCTTGCGAGGGGGCCGCCGGCGGGGTCGTACTGGATGGTGACGCTCTGTCCGGCCTGCGCGGGATTCGGTGTGATCACGACGGCCTGGCTCGGGGGTGGCGCGTTCTGACCAACCCAGACGTGCTGGATGTCGGTCTTCTGGATGTTGCCGCGGCTGTCGGTCGCTTCGACGTAGTAGTCGATGAGCTTGCTCGTCTGACCGGTGACCATCGCGCTGTACTTGAGGGCGCGGTAGGTGGGGCTGAGGATGTTCGCGGGGGGCGCGACATCGCTGCTGGTCATCGCGACGCTGTTCCACGCCCCCACTTCCGCGCCGCCGGCGTAGGTTTCGTTGTCGATGGATGAGAGCGGGTTGAAGCCGTCGTTGTCGATGCGCCACTTGAGGGTGACGCTGGTGAGGCCGTTGACGTCGTAGGCGTAGGTCCAGACTTCAAAGTCGCTGGGCTGGGTCTGGCCGAACTCGAGGCCGCCGGGGTTGTAGGGGTTGCGCTGCGGGACGAAGACGTTGGGCGGGACGGTTTCGACGCCGAGGACGCTATTGACGACGGGATCCGCGAACTGCACGGCCTGATTGCACGCGCGGGTGACGTTGGAGTCCCAGACTTCGGTGCCGTCCCAGTACCAGTAGTCGCTGGCCTGCCCGCAGAGGAGGAAGTGCCACGCCTTCTCGGTGTTGGTGCCGGCGCCGGTCATGACGTTCTGCAGGTTGGTCGCGGGCTGCGCGGCGTCGGCGGTGAAAACGCGGTTCTTGGCGGCGGTCATGACGGCCCAGGAGTTGCGGTCGGGGCTCCAGCCCTGAGCGTTGGGATCGCCGAGCCACTTCTTGAACTCGGGGTCGCCGTTGTCGGCGCCGGCCCACGAGCCGGGCTCAACGTGAATCAACGCATCCTGCGGCACGGGGAAGCGCTCAAGGTAATCCTGGGTGGTGGAGACGTTGTAGTTGGCCGTGCCAGCGTCCCAGTTCACCATGTTCTGGAAGTTGGAGTGGTAGTAGCCCTCGCTGCCGCCGCCGTAGTTGTCGCCGTCGTGGTGCAGGACGACGTACATGGGGCGCTGGGGGTTGGTGTTGTACTGGCGGTACTGGTCCATCACGGTGCCATAGAGGAAGGCGCCGTAGCCGCCGCGGCCGTCTTCGTTGCCTTCGTAGCGCGCGGCGGGGACGGCGATCATCCTGGTGATCGCGCCGGTGTTGGGGTTCACGTGCTGGACGTTCGCGGGCTGGTAGCCGAAGGGCGCGCTGACGCGGCTGGGGGCCCAGAGGTTGTTGAGCTGCACCCACGCGCCGCCATTGAGTGATGGGTCGGGGTTGATCTGGTCGGCCTTGTTGGGGGCGTAGAGGTTGGAGGCGTCGGTGTGCGGGTAGCCGATGCAGGCGCGGTCGAAGTGGATGTTGTCGACCAGCGCCCACTCGATTCCTTCGGCGACGAGTGCGGGGATGATGCGCGTAGCGAAGGCGTTCTCGGCGGGGAAGATGCCCTTGCTGTACGGGGTCGCGCCGGCCCACGCCTGCGCGTAGACGTGCTTGTGGAGCTTGATCTGCATGCGGATGTCCTGCTCATCGAGCAGCGGCATCAGCGGGTGGTGGTAGCCGAAGGCGACAAGGTCGAGGCGGGGGTTGCCGAGGCTGGTGTTCCACTGGCGGGCCTGGTCGTAGGGGGCATCCCAGTTGTTCCACATCCCGCCGTTGACGCCGGCGTTCTTGAGGACGTTGAGGTTCTCGATGAGGGAGCCGGTGAAGGAGACCTGGGCTCCCAAGTTGGGGAGACCGAGGCCGAGCTGAATGGCGTCGCGAGGCCACCCGTTGTACGGACCGAAGCGCTGGTTGTGGACGTCGACGACGCTGAAGGAGTAGCGGTTGTTGGCCTGGGTCTGGAGGATGGATTCGTAGGGGAAGTAGATGGGCTGGTGCATGTGCCAGAGGAAGCCGACCTCGATGGGGGCCTGCGCGCTGGCGAGGGAGGCGAGGGAAAGCGAAGAAATGAGGGCGCAAGTAAAACGGTTTACTGATTGGCTGTGCTGTTTCACTTTGGGTCCCCGATTCTGGCCTGAAATGGCGTGTGAAGTCGATCCCGGAAGCCGTGGTGCGACGTTCGGCGTCGCTGCGTGTATCACGATACCGCGTGGGCGGCATGCGCCCACTACTCTTTCGGCGATCCCGGCCTGAAATCCGTCTCCCGGGGAGGTGGATGGAGCGGCCGACCAGAAGATGGGAAGTCCGGCGTGGCCAAGAGCAAACGAAACAAGCGAACCGGTCCGACTCAGGGTGTTTCCCGCCCGGCGCAGCCCCAGGGGTCAGCCTCGGTACCAGCGGCGGGGACGTCTTCTTCGGCTGCCGATCCGAAGGTCCTGGTGATCCTGCGGTTCGTGTTCCTGGCGGTCGCGCTCGGGGCGACGGCGATGCTGGTCGCGAGCCATTTCAACCTGCTCAAGCCGCCGGGGTGCGGCGCTGGCGGCGGCTGCGACAAGGCGGCGGAGAGCGCCTTTGGCAAAGTGCCGGGGATGAACTGGCCGGTATCGTTCCTGGGCTTTGCGTTCTACCTCGCCATGATGGTGGCACTGGTCGCGACGCGGGGCGTGGTGGCGGGGGCGATGCGTCACATGGCGCGCCTCGGCGCGCTGGTGTCGGCGTTCTACATCTTCATCATCATCCTGCATCGCAGCGAGTACCTGTGCGTCTACTGCATCACCTCGCACCTGACGAACTTCGCGTTCCTGGCGACGGTTGAACTGGCGCGGCCGGTGGCTTCTTCGTCGGCAACGGCGGCGGTGCTGTCGCTGCGGACCTTCGTGGCGGCGGCGGTCGGCATCGCACTGCCCAACTTTGTGATCGCGGGATTCGCGATCTTGTTGTTTGTGTTCACGATACCACTG
>JBGSZV010000112.1:0-5816 GCA_041750235.1 Phycisphaerales bacterium | reverse complement strand
CATCGTCGTTGGACGTGGTGGCGTCGGCGGGCTTGGCGTCGTCGGCGAAGACCGGCGCGGTTGAGCCGGCGAACGCGAGGATGGCGGTCAGGGTCAGGATGCGGACGGGGAAGCGGGATTCGTTGCGAGAGCTGTTCACGGGACATTTCTCCTTGCCAGGGTTCTGTCGGCTCAACGCGGGAGCGGGTGCGGAATTGCACGAACGGCGGGGATTCCCGGCGTTTGCCCGCGTGAGTTTCTGGACCGTGCTGGGCTGGAAGCGTGCAATAAAAGCGCGGGGCGGGATTCCGACGCGGCGGCGGGGTTCGGGGGAATCCTATGATCGAAGCCTTTGACGGAGCCTTCGCCCATGTCCCACGATCATCCCCATCACCCCCACCACGGCCCCAACCCCCCCACTACTCCGCACGCGGCGAACATCCCGCAGAAGCAGGCGTCGAGCACACCGACGACGAGCGCCGGCACGGTGCGCGCGGGGAGCGCTTCATTGCCGCATGTGAAGCACGTGATCGCGGTGGGCGCGGGCAAGGGCGGCGTGGGGAAGAGCACGGTGGCGGTGAATCTTGCGGTGGGGCTGGCTCGCTCCGGGCACAGCGTCGGGCTGCTGGATGGCGACATCTACGGGCCTTCGCTGCCGACGCTGCTGGGGCTTGACGCGATGGAGACGGTGGTGCATCACGGGATGCTGCAGCCCTTCCCGGTGCACGGCATCAAGGCGATGACGATCGGCAAGCTGGTGGACGCGGAGAAGCCGCTGATCTGGCGCGGGCCGATGGCGCACGGCGCGTTCAAGCAACTGGTGGAGCAGACGAGTTGGGGTGAACTGGACTACCTGATCATCGATCTGCCGCCGGGGACCGGCGACGTGTCGCTGACGATGTCGCAGCTCTTGTCGCTGACTGGCGCGATCGTGGTGTGCACGCCGCAGAAGGTGGCGCAGGACGACGCGGTGCGGGCGGCGCGGATGTTCCAGCAACTGGGCATCGAGGTGCTGGGGGTTGTGGAGAACATGTCGTACTTCATCGGCGATGATGGGAAGGAGTACGACATCTTCGGCCGCGGCGGCGCAGAGACGATGGCGCAGCGGCTGGGGCTGGCGTTCCTTGGGGCGGTGCCGATCAACATGAAGCTGCGCGAGCACTCGGACGCCGGGACGCCGGAGAAGAACTTCACGCAGGCGGGGCCGGCGCTGAAGGAGTCGCTGGAGAAGCTGGTGCAGCGCGCCGAGAGCCAAGTGGCGATGGCGGTGCTGCGGAAGGATCAGCGCACGCCGACGTTGAGCGTCAGTTGAACGGCTCGATCAGTTGCAGCGGAGGCCGAACTGTGAGAGCAGGATGCCCAGATCGGCGCCGTTGACCATGCCGTCCTGATTGAGGTCGCCCTGGGCGCCGACAAAGACGGAGCGCGTGACTTCGAACAGGTTGCCCGAGCCGGTGACGGCATCGACGGTTGCGCGGTCGCGGGCGACGAGGCGGAGGGTGTAGGGCCCGTTGGGGATGTCGTTCGTGTTCCAGATCGCGATCCGCCCGCTGACGTTCTGTGTTCCTGAGGCGATGGTGGTCCAGCCGGCCTGGGTGTCGCTGGAGTAATAGAGCGCCCAGCTTGCGAGGTGGGCGTCGTTGATGGTGCCGATCACCTCGAACTCGCCGCAGATGGCGGTGCTGGCGGTGGGGCTTTGCAGCGAGACGAGCGGACGTGTGTTGTCGACGGTGACGGCGCGGAGCTCCGAGCCGGTGACGCCGCAGGAGTCAATGGCGGCGAGGCGCAGGTAGTAGCTGGCGTCGGCGATGGCCTGCGCCTGGGTGTCCCAGTGCGCGAGCATGGTGCCGGGAATCACATCGGCGGTCGGGGTCGCGGTGCCGATGGAGATGAAGGGTCCGGCGGTGGAGGTGGAGTAGCCGAGCTGGATGCTGCTGAGGCAGCGATCGTTGGTGATGCCTGTGATCTGGACAGTCCCGCCGACGACTTCGGCTGGCGTGGGGGTGTTGACCGTGACCTGCGGCGCGCTGCGGTCGACAAACACGCGGCGGGTGACGATGGCCTGCTGGCTGAGGGGTCCATTGACTCGGAGGCGGAGGGTGTAGTCACCACTGGCCAGTGTGGATGTGTTCCAAACGCCGATGACGCCGCCGACAACGCCGTTGGACTGTGAAGCGATGGTGGTCCAGGGGCCGGCGTCGGTGGTGGCGTAGTCGAGGGTGAAGCTGGTGAGGTTGGCGGCGGTGCCGAAGATCGCGGTGGTGCCGCAGACGCAGGATGATTCGGAAGGAGAGGTGATCTCGGCGAGCGGGGTGATGGCGCGGACGATCTGGATGCCGTTGATGTAGGCGTTGCCGCCGTTGAACGGATTGGCGTTGATGACGAGGTTCTGACCGGCGGCGACCGTGACGATGTGCTGTGCGTGGGTGAGGCCGGTGGTGAGGGGCGCACTGGCGATGATGGGCCCGCCGACGGACTGGGGGTTGGGGCTGGTCGAGCCGGCGATCACGAGGCCGTTGCGCTCGAAGCCGCCGGAGCCGGAGGGGGCGTTGGCGTAGGTGAAGATGGTGTAGGGGCCGGGGGCGAGTCCGCTGATGGTGAGGGTGTAGGGAGTCGCGGCGAAGACGGCGTCGTCCATCAGAAGCTTGACGTTGCCGGTGGTCGCGTTCTGCGTGAAGTTGAGCGTGCCGGTGGCTGAGGTCTGTCGAATCGTGACGGCGGTGGCGACGCCGGAGGTGTCAAAGAGGCTGAAGGGCCCGGGATTGGTGGGCAGGAAGATTACGGAGTTCCACGGCCCTGACTGGCCCGCCGCAGCGCCCCACGACGAGGCGGGCGCGCCCGCGCCGGAGCCCGCGGCTCCATCGATATCGATGTTGATGGACTGCGCGGAGGCGCTGGCTGTGAATATGACGACCACACTGGCCGCCGCGGCATGGCGGACGGCCCAAACTCTGCGCATTCTTTTGCACTCCTCACCACTTGCCCAATGTGAAAACGGGCAATCTCAGAGGTGAGGGTAGCAGGCGGGGTCCGAGTCTGAAAGCCTCTTCATGTACGAATAACCCAAGGGATGGTGGTTCCCGCGCGGAGTTGGACAAAATGGCTGATTCCGGGGGATTCAATCCCCACACCCGCGGGGTCAGAAGCACGTGGCTCCAAAGTTGGCGAGGAAGACAGAGAGGTCGGCGCTGTTCACGACGCCGTCGTCGTTGATGTCGGCGGCGCGACCGATGTTGATGGTTCGAAGATAGGTGGTGGTGTGGCCATCGAGTCCTCCCTGGGTGAGGTCGGTGGCGCGGTCGATGGCGGTGAGCCGCAGGGTGTAGGCGCCGAGGGGCAGGCCGGTGGTGTCCCAGGCAGCGAGCGTGCCGCTGATGTTGGCAATCCCGGAAGCGAGCTGGGTCCACGTTGAACTGCCTTGGCCGGTGTACTCGAGTCGCCAGACGTCGAGGTTGGCATCGTTGGCGCTGCCGGAGACGACGACGGTGCCGCAGAGATCGACGGTTGAGAGTGGCGCGGTGATCGCGGCGGTGGGCGGCTGGTTGTCGACCGCGACGATGTAGCTCAGTGTTGTCTGAACGTTGCAGGAGTCGGTGGTGCGAAGGCGGAGGTCGTAGAAGCCGTTTGCGACGCCGGTGGTATTCCAGGTTCCCATGAGGGAGTTGGTGACGGGTACGGTGTACGTCGCCTGGCCTGCGTCGATCGGGCCAAAGGTGCCCATGCCTTCGGGGCTGAACTGGAGTGAGTAGTTGGTAAAGCAGGGATCGTTCGCGCTGCCGTGGATCGAGGCCACACCGCCGAGGACGATGCCGGGCGTGATGGTGGCGTAGGTGGCAATGGGTGGCTGGCGATCGACGAAGACGGTGGAAACGCCGACGGAGGAGTCGCCACCGAGGCCGTTCACGGTGAGGCGGATGATGTAGTTGCCTTGTGGGACGCTGGTGGTGTCCCAGAAACCGAGCGAGCCGTTGATCACGGCGGCGGGTCCGGAGGCGAACTGTGCCCAGGGTCCGGTGCTCGCGGAGGCGTATTCCAGGGTGTAGCCGGTGATGCCGCCGGGGCCGTTGGCGGTTCCGGTGAAAGCGATTGGCGAGCAGCCGCAGGCGAAGGCCGCGGGCGCGTTGATGACAGAGTCGAGTTCGACGTTGCCCTGGCGGAGCTGGAAACCGTTGATGGAGCCGGCACTGGCGTTGCCCGTGAGGGTGACGCAGATGGTGGTATCGGGGCCGACGAAGATGTCGTGGACGGCGTGGGTCACGCCCGCGACGAAGGCGTTGACGGGCATCGAGCCGCCGATGATCTGCGGATTGGTGCTGGAGGATGACGCGACGCTGACGTTGGTGCGGAAGGAAGCGTTGTCGGGAGCGATGGCGTAGGTGAAGAGTGTGTAAGCGCCGGGATCGACGCCGGTGAACTGGTAGTTGACGGTGGTCACGCTGTTGAAGCCGTGGATGTCGTCGAGGAGCGCCTCGTGATCACCGGTGGTGTTGGCGTTGTTCACACTGAAGGTGGTGACGGCGCCGGAGACGCGGGTCAGGGTGATGCCGGAGGGGAGGGCGTCGAGGCCGTCGATCTGGATGGTGTTGATGTTGGTGGGGATGTTCATCCAATGGCCGGGCTGACCGGCGGCGCCGGCGAATGCACTGGAAGGGGGCAGGGTGGGATTGGGGTTGGAGTGGCCGAGGTCGATGTTCACGCTTTGCGCGTTGGCAGACAGCGCGACGGCGAGGAGGAACGCGAGGGCGGTCGGCGTGTGCATGGCGGAACTCCGATGTTGGATCGCGGACTGAAGTAGGCTACAGGGAGAAGCGCTCGTGACAAGGATGAACTGGGCGCATTTCTGCGGCGGCGCCGGATCGCGTGCGCGCCAGGCCGCGGTTTCGCAACACTGAGAAAAACCTCATTCGCAGAAGGAGCTGAGCATGGCCAAGAAAGACAAGAGCAAGAAGAAGGACAAGGGACACAAGAAGGACAAGAAGGCCAAATCAAAGAGCAAGAGCCAGCCCAAGGGCAGCTCCAAAGCAAAGCCGAAGAAGAAACAGGGATCCCTGGCCCCCAAGCCGGTGAAGACCGGCAAGGGCGCGAATCCGATGGAACTGGGCACGGCGCTGGTTCAGATGGTGCGGGACGGGAAGTTCGAGCCCAACGACCAGTTGTGGTCGCCGAAGTTTTCTTCGGTCGAGGGGCACGGCGTCGCGCTGGAGTGGGCGGGCAAGAAGGCGGTTCGCGCGAAGAACACGGATTGGAACGAGCACAACACCATCCACGGCGTGAGCGTCGAGGGGCCGTACGTCGGCGCGACGGGCTTTGCGGTGAAGTTCCAGATGGAAGTGGAAGAGAAGGACAGCGGGCAGCGCAAGACGATGCAGGAGATCGGCGTCTACACGATCAAGAACGGGAAGATCGTCCGGGAAGAGTTCATGTATTCGATGTCGTGAGACGGCGGGTCATGGCTTGCAAACTGCGAATCGAAGGCGGGCCCGTGCTCGCCTTTTTCATGCGCTGCGCGTGCGTCTAGTACTCGTGCGCGTGGCGAACGATCGCGATGACTGCGGGGGCAATGGCGATCGCGCCGGCTCCGGTGAGCATGGCGCCGGTGCGGAGGAGCGTGTGCGCGTTTCGAAGCGGCGGCAGGAGCGCGACGAGTGCGCCCGCCGGGGCGAGGCAGAGCGGGACGATGTAGCCCCATGTGAGGGTGGAGTAGAAGGCGGCGTGGAGGAAGATGGCGGGGAGAAGCAACCCCCCCACCGCTGCCGTGGCGAAGCCGGCCGCGTCGTCGCGGAGTATGAAGGCCGCGACGCCGAGGGCGACGCAGGCGCCGACGACCGCGCCGATGA
>JBGSZV010000111.1:0-17392 GCA_041750235.1 Phycisphaerales bacterium | reverse complement strand
TGGAGAAGCTCGCGAACGCCGGGCTGAAGTATAACCGCTTTCACACCACCGCGCTGTGCAGCCCGACGCGCACGGCGCTGCTGACGGGGCACAATCACCACGCCAACAACGCCGGCGCGATCATGGAACTCGCCACCGCCTACCCCGGCAACACCGGCGTCCGCCCGCGCGAGATCACCACGCTCGCCGAAATTCTCCGCCAGAACGGCTACAGCACCGCCGCCTTCGGCAAGTACCACGAGACACCGCCGTGGGAAGTCTCCGTCTCCGGCCCCTACGACCGCTGGCCCACCGGCTCCGGCTTTGACAAGTTCTACGGCTTCATCGGCGGCGAAACCAATCAGTGGGCCCCCGCCATCTACGACGGCGTTACCCGCATCGAAACGCCCCAGACCCCCGGCTACCACTTCACCACCGACATGACCGACAAGGCCATCAACTGGTTCAGCGCCCAGCAGACGCTCACGCCCGACAAGCCCTTCTACTTGTACTTTGCCCCCGGCGCCACTCACGCCCCGCATCACGTCGCTCCCGAGTGGATCGCCAAGTACAAGGGCAAGTTCGCCGGCGGCTGGGACAAGCTCCGCGAAGAATCCTTCGCACGCCAGAAGAAGCTCGGCGTCGTTCCCCAGAACGCCCAGCTCACGCCCCGACCCAAGGAGATCCCCGCTTGGGACGACATGAGCGCCACCCAGAAGCAGCTCTTTGAGCGCCAGATGGAAACCTTCGCCGGATTCGCCGAGCACACCGACGCCGAAGTCGGTCGGCTCGTCGCGCAGCTCGAAAAAATCGGCGAACTCGACAACACCCTCTTCTTCTACATCGTCGGCGACAACGGCTCCAGCGCCGAGGGCGGACCCGAAGGCACCTACAACGAAATGATGGCGCTCAACGGCATCGTCGGCAACGCCGAGCAGATGATTGAGCACATCGACGACTGGGGCGGACCGACCACCTTCCCGCACTTCGCCATCGGTTGGGCCTGGGCCGGCAACACGCCTTTCCAGTGGACCAAGCAGATCGCCAGCCACTTCGGCGGAACCCGCAACGGCATGGTCCTTCACTGGCCCCAGGGCATCAAGAACGCCGGCGGCGCGATCCGCAGCCAGTTCCACCACGTCATCGACGTCGCCCCGACCGTCCTCGAAGCCGCCAAGATCCCCCAGCCCAAGACCGTCAACGGCATCACCCAGCGCCCCATGGACGGCGTCTCCATGCTCTATTCGGCCGCCGACCCCAAGGCCGCCGACCGCCGTACCACCCAGTACTTCGAAATGTTCGGCAACCGCGGCATCTACCACGATGGCTGGGTCGCATGCACGCGCCACTCCATCCCTTGGCTCATGGTGCCTCTCCCCGCGGTCAAGGACGACGTCTGGGAGCTCTACAACGTCAACGAGGACTTCAGCCAGGCCAACAACCTCGCCGCGAAGAACCCCGAGAAGCTCAAGGAACTCCAGGCACTCTTCCTCAAAGAGGCCGAACGCAATCGCGTACTGCCCATCGACGACCGCCGTTCCGAACGCTTCAACCCCGCCATCGCCGGACGTCCCGACCTCATGGGCGGCCGCAAGTCCCTCACCGTCTACCCCGGCATGGTCGGCATGATGGAGAACGCCTTCATCAACGTGAAGGGCGTCCACCACACCGTTACCGCCGAAGTGGAACTCAAGGACGCCAACACCAACGGCGTCATCATCGCCCAGGCCGGCTACTTCGGCGGTTGGGTCCTCTACATGAAGGACGGCAAGCCGCGCTACGAATACAACTGGTTCGCCATCGAGCGCACCAACTTCGGCGGCGAGTCGGCGCTCTCCCCCGGCAAGCACACCATCACCTTCGAGTTCATCCCCGACTCGAAGAAGCCCGGCGCCGGCGGCAAGGCCATCCTCAGCGTCGACGGCAGCAAAGTCGCCGAAGCTCACATCCCCAAGACGCAGCCTTTCATGTTCAGCGCCGACGAAGGCGCCGACGTCGGCCTCGACGCCGAAACCAACGTCTCCCCCGACTACAAGCAGTTCCTCAACGCCTTCACCGGTCGCATCACCAGCGTCACCGTCGAACAGAAGTAAAAGGATCGCACGCCATGAAGTCATGGAACTGTCTCTTCGCATGCTTGTCGTTCGTTCTGGCGATCGGCAATCCGGAAGCTGCTGAGGCGCAGTCGGGTGCGCAGGCTGCACCAACCTCGGGAGCGGCCGCAACGCCGGAGGCCCTCGACACGCTGCTGGCGCCGATCGCGCTCTACCCGGACGCGCTCGTCATCCAGATCCTTCAATGCGCCCAAAGCCCATTCCAGGTCAAGTCTGTCAATGACTGGCTGATTCAGAACCCCACTCTGAAGGGTTCCGCTGCGCAAGATGCCGCCTCAAAGCAGGGCTTCGACGCCTGTTTCGTTGCCATCGTGCTCTTCCCCGACGTTGTGCAGATGCTCGCAAGCCAGCCCGATTGGACGCGAGACATCGGCCAAGCGTTCATCAACGACAAGGACGCCGTCATGGCGTCGGTGCAGCGGCTCCGCACCAAGGCGCAGCAGATGGGCAACCTGCAGTCCAACCAGCAGCAGAGCGTGCAGACAGTCAACACCCAGACCGGCCAGCAGGTGATCGTCATCCAGCCGGCGAATCCGCAGGTGGTCTACGTGCCGCAGTACAACCCGCAGGTGGTGTACACCCAGCCCGCGCCGCCACCCGCTCCCGCCAGCACTTCGAGCGCCACCACCGGCGACGTCGTCGCGGCCGGCGTCATCGGCTTCGCCGCAGGCGTGATCGTCGGCGCGGCGGCCGATGACGATGACCACCACTACTACTACGCATCGGGCGGCTGGGGCTATCCCGCGCCGGTCTGCTACCCCGGCGGCTACAACAACTACTACCAGCACCAGGAGAACATGGCCAACGACTACTACAACCACCGCGAGAATATGGCCAACGACTACTACGACCATCGCGAGAACATGGCCAACCAGTCGGGTCAGAACCAGCAGCAGCGTCAGGACTGGTCCTCAGAGAATCAGCAGCAGCGCCAAACCACGACGTCCGCCAACCAGACCAACCGACAGGATTCACGCGCTTCGACACAGCAGACCGCAAGCGCGAACCAATCGGCACGTCAGTCGACCGCAACCAGCGCTCAATCGTCCGCCCAGGCCAACCAGGCGTCCCGCCAATCCGCCGCGAGCGGAGCCTCCGGCGCATACTCCCAGCAGGCCGCCGCGGCGCGCTCGCAATCCGGTCAGAACGCGGCTTCCTCGCGCGGGTCGTTCCAGAGCGGATCTGGCGCTTCAAGCAGGAGCAGCGCCTCGGGCGGATTCTCCGGCTACCAGAGCGGCGCCACGGAACGCGCATCCAGTTCACGCGGCAACAGCAGCATGTCGCGAAGCGAGAGCTTCAGCGGACGCAGCGGCGGCGGCGCCAGTCGAAGCTACAGCGGCGGTCACAGTGGCGGAAGTCACCGCGGCGGTGGTGGTCGTCGCTGAGCACCGCTTCACTGGTTGTTCTTTCAGCATCATTTTCAAACAGTCTCATCCAGTTCCCTCGTGAGGTACTCATGTTCAATATTCACGCCAGAGCGATCCGACACGGCCGTCGCGTCCTCACCGCCTGGGTCGCTGCCGCGGCCGCCTGCCTGACGGGCTGCGCCACCACGTCCCCCGATTACCAGAATCAGCGCGCGTTCACTCGCGCGGAAGACGCTGCCACAGCGCTCATCGCCGCGGCAACGGTGAACGACGTGGCGTCGCTCGAAACCATCTTCGGACCCGAAGGGCAAGCCGTCCTTTCGTCCGGCGATCCCATCGCCGACCGCAACAATCGGGAAGTGTTCGCGATAGCCGCGAGCGAACGCTGGTCGCTTGAGCGCATCGACAACTCCACCAGGGAACTCGTCATCGGTCACGAAGAGTGGCCCTTCCCCGTCCCCCTCGTCAAGGACAGCCACGGCTGGTGGTTCAATACCGTTGCGGGCAAGTGGGAAGTGCTCGCACGCCGGATCGGACGCAACGAACTCGCCACGATCGGAACACTTCGGATGTACGTCGCCGCCCAGCTCCAATACGCCCGCGAAGGTCGCGACGGAAAGCCCGCCGGCATCTACGCTCAGCGTGTTCGAAGCGAGCCGGGAAAGAACAACGGCCTCTTCTGGCCCAGGCAAAGCACCACCGACCCCGCAAGCCCGCTCGGTGACTTTGCCACGGTCGCCTTCGCCGAAGGTTACGGCACCAAGGGCGAGGGAATGGAGCCCTATCACGGCTATTTCTATCGCATCCTCACCCGTCAGGGGGGCGATGCAGCAGGCGGCGCCCGGGACTACATCACCAGTGGCGACATGACCGGCGGGTTCGCGATGCTTGCCTACCCCGCCAACTACGGGAGCAGCGGCGTGATGTCGTTCCTCGTCGGTCCCGACGGCATTGTCTACGAGTCGGACCTCGGCAGCGACACATCCGCGATCGCGGGATCGATCCAGGAGTACAACCCGGGCGCCGGCTGGGTCGCGGTCGACTGACTGCCCCAGTGTCGCTCATGCCCGAGTCTGACCGCGTCACACGGAAGAACAGTTCCACGCCAGATAGGATCCGTCCTCACCTGCATTCGTGCACGGCTCAAAAAGGTCGCCATTCACCCCACGCTGACACAACAAAGGCCCTTTCAGCGAGTTCACGCTCCATGATCATCAAGTCCCGCCCGCTCAGCAGCCTCACCGCCGCGATGGTCCTGAGCCTCACGGCTTTCATCGCACCAACATCCGACGCCTGCACCCGCGCGCTCTACCACGGCAAGGAAGGACAGATCGTCTGCGGCCGAAGCATGGACTGGGCCGAAGACACCCTCACCAACCTCTGGATCTTCCCGCGCGGCATGCCGCGCAATGCAGGGCTCGCCAAAGGCTCGCTCACCTGGACCAGCAAGTACGGCAGCGTCGTCGCCGACATCTACGACGGCGGCACCGCCGACGGCATGAACGAGAAGGGCCTCGTCGCCAACCTCCTCTACCTCGCCGAATCCAAGTACTCGCCCGACGCCGATACCCGTCCCGCGCTCATCATCTCATCGTGGGCCCAGTACTTCCTCGACAACTTCGCCACCGTCGAAGAAGCCGTCGCCGATGCACGCAAAGAGACCTACCGCATGGTCACCGTCGCCGCGCCCAACGGCGCCGCCGGCAATGTCCACCTCTCCATCTCCGATCCCACCGGCGATTCCGCCATCTTCGAGTACATCGACGGCAAGCTCGTCATCCACCACGATCGCAAGTTCCAGGTCATGACCAACTCGCCCGTCTACGACCAGCAACTCGCGCTCAACGAGTACTGGAAGCAGATCGGCGGCACGGTCATGCTCCCCGGAACCAACCGCGCCGCCGACCGTTTCGCCCGCGCCTCCTTCTACATCAACGCCTGCGCGCAGACCGCCGACCCCCGCGAGGCCGTCGCCAGCGTCTTCAGCGTCATGCGCAACTGCAGCGTGCCCCGCGGCATCAGCACCCCGGCGCAGCCCAACATCGCGTCCACACTCTGGCGCACCGTCTCCGACCAGAAGAACCGCGTGTATTACTTCGAGAGCACCGCGAGTCCGAGTCTGCTTTGGGTCCGCCTGGCCGACGTTGATTTCAGCGAGAGTGCCGGCTCCCGAAAGCTGACAATGGTCGGCAACCCCGACCTCGGCGGCAACCAGACCGCAAACTTCGTCAAGCACGAACCCTTCAAGTTCCTGACGCCCGACGCCCCGCACTGATCCAAATGCCGATCGCCGCAAGCCCACAGCCGTGCGAAGGGTGCCCACCGTCGGAACCTCGACGGCTGACCTTCCTCGACCGCTTCCTCACTCTCTGGATCTTCCTCGCGATGGCGGTCGGCGTCCTGCTCGGCCGCCTCGTCCCCGAGGTGCGCGACGCCGCCGACCGTTTCACCGTCGGCACCACCAACATCCCCATCGCCGTCGGCCTCATCCTCATGATGTACCCGCCGCTGGCGAAGGTGCGCTACGAGGAACTCCCGCGGGTCTTCCGCGATTGGAAAGTCCTCGTCCTCTCGCTCATCCAGAACTGGGTCGTCGGCCCCTTGCTGATGTTCGCCCTCGCCGCGCTCTTCCTCCACGACCGTCCCGAATACATGCTCGGCCTCATCATGGTCGGCCTCGCCCGCTGCATCGCCATGGTGCTCGTGTGGAACGACCTCGCAAAGGGAAGCGCCGAATACGCCGCCGGCCTCGTGGCGTTCAACAGCATCTTCCAGGTGCTCTTCTTCGGCGCGTACGCGTGGGTCTTCATGACCTGGCTCCCGCCCCTCGTCGGTCTCAAGGGCGTCGTCGTCGATGTCGGCATGGCCAGCATCTTCAAGAGCGTGCTGATCTACCTCGGCATCCCCTTCTTCGCCGGCATGCTGACGCGCCTCATCCTGCGTGCGATCAAGGGCGACCAGTGGTACACGCGTTCGTTCCTCCCCCGCATCTCTCCGATCACCCTGACGGCACTGCTCTTCACCGTCGTGGTGATGTTCAGCCTCCAGGGCGATCGCATCCTCTCCGCCCCGCTCGACATCCTGCGCATCGCCGTTCCGCTGGTCCTCTACTTCGCCATCATGTTCTTCACATCATTCTTCATGGCCAAACGCGTCGGCGCCGACTACCAGCGCTCCGCAACGCTCGCATTCACCGCCTCCGGCAACAACTTCGAACTCGCCATCGCCGTTGCCATCTCGATCTTCGGCATCTCCTCCGGAACCGCCTTCGCCACCGTCATCGGTCCGCTCGTCGAAGTGCCCGTGCTGATCAGCCTCGTGAGCGTGTCCCTCTGGCTCGGTCGCCGCTGGTTTGTTTCCGCTGGCTCGAACGCTTCGGCCTCGTGAATCGTCGCCGCGGCGCTGCTGCAAAGCCGCCGCCTATTTTCCGTATCAATCCTCTAACATGCCCCTCATGCCGCTGTTCCGACGCCTCAAACGCCTCCCCAGCCAGCTCCTCCGCCGCAATCCCTTCCAGGGCGACATCCTCCCCCGGCGCATCCCCCTCCTCGCGCCATTCTCCGGCCGTCCCACGCTCCCGTTCCCGCACCCCTGGAACTACCGTGAGCCCCTGCGCATCCTCGAAACCTTTTACTGGAACGCGGACGCCGACCCCATCCCTCAGCGCCACAACCGCTACCTCGATGTCCCCGGCTTCCCGCCTGTCCTCGTGACCCGCGACCCGCTCGTCATCCGCGCCATCGCCACCGACACCGGCGACAAGCCCGGACAGTTCGACCGCGACACCATGCCCACCCAGGGCATCGCCCGCGCCACCGGAACGGACACCCTCCTCTACGCCAACGGCAGCGAATGGAAGAAGCAAAAGAAACTCTCCACTCCGCCGTTCGCGCGCACCACCCTTTTCCAGCCCGAATACTTCCACGACTTCGAAGCCACGTTCCGCCACACCGTGAGCCAGCGCCTCGAAACGATGGACCGCAACCATCCCGCCGGTTCGCCGCCGCTCCGCATCCGCCTTGAAGATGAGATCAAGGCCGTCATGCTCGAGATGCTCGTCAACAACTTCTTCGGCGCCGACATCCCCTACGAGCGCATCCGCAATCACTACGTCCCCGCGCTCGAGCGCGTCATCGGCCACATCGTCTCCGACACCGTCATCAACAAGGTCGGCATCCCCCTCCACTGCATGCCCGGCCTCACCCGCGGCATCGCGCAGACCAAGGCCGCGCAGGCAGCCTTCGAAGACCTCACCAACATCGCCCTCGCCCAGCGCCCGCACGCCCGCGGACTCTGGAAGCAGTTCGAATCCGAAGCCCCCGACGTCGCCCTCCGCAGCAACATCCGCGTCTTCCTCGCAGGCGCTCTCGAAGCGACAACTTCCTACGCAAGCTGGGCCCTCGCCCACCTCGCCCGCCACCCCGAAGCACAGGAACGACTCTTCGCCGAAATCAAGGACATCAACGACTACTCGCCCCAGACGCTCGACCAGGCCAAGTACCTCGGCCACGTCCTCAACGAAACCCTCCGCCTCTCACCCTCGCTCTACTTCTTCCCCCGCCGCGCCACCGCCGACACATGGATCGAAACCACCGCCAAACAGCGCATGCTCATCCCCGACGGCACGCACATCCTCCTCGACGTCTGGAACGCCAACCACCACGAAGACCACTGGGGCGTCGGCGTCACCGGCTACCCCGCGAGAGACTTCGCCCCCGAACGCTGGGAAAAGATCGCCTCCGGCGACCGCGCCAGCCAGGACCGCCTCCTCCACTTCGGCTTCGGCCACGGCCCGCGCTTCTGCCCCGGCAAACACCTCGGCCAGCTCGAAGTCGCCCTGGTCGTCGGCGCGGTCGTGAAACTCTTCCGCCTCACCGCCATCAACCCCGACAACCAGCCCCGCGCGGGCGTCTCCACCAAGCCGCGTGACGCCGTGGAAGTCGAGCTCCACCGACGCACGCCCCTCCCGATCGCGCCATAATCTGAGCCGCAACGCGGCGACGTCCAGGAACCCTGAACCCCACCTTGCAATCCACTGTAAATGACCGACAAATCACCTCTTCGCCAGGCATTGAATGCGTGTGACCTCAAGAAGGTGCGAGAACTCGTTGCCGCCGGCGACAACATTCGATTCGTAGACGACCACGGCTACAACGCGGCGATCGATGCCGCCTACGGCGTGTACAAGGCATCGCCTGAGGCCGCTCGCCAACTCTTCGAGTACCTCATTGAGCAGCGGGTCAATCTTTCACAGCGGACGTCCTACGGGGAGTCAGCGCTCAGTGTCTTGTCGCGAATGGGACGATTCGAGTTCGTGCATCAGCTTCTGAGCGCTGGTGCCGATAAGCGCCAGCTCAAGTGGACGCCGCTCCTCGAGGCCGTGGCCCTTGGCTCGGTGGCCGACGTCGAATCCGCCTTGAACATGGGCGAGCACATCGACTCCCGCGATGCTTGGGCACGAACTCCCTGGCTGCTCTCGTTGCAGAGGGGTGATCGAGCGAAGGCCGAACTGCTGCAGGCTCATGGTGCAGATACAAGCGTTCGAGGTCACTGTGGCGCGCCATGCACTTTCTATCCCATCCGCGGTGGATATCCCGACATGCTCCGATGGCTGCTTCAGTCCGGCGTCAGCACGGAGCTGAAGGACGATTTCGGTCACACCGCCATCTTCGAAGCTGTCGGGCATGACAATCTCGAATGCGTCTTACTCCTGCTCGAAGCCGGGTGCGATATCCATATCGACGCAAACGGCACTCCCCTCAGCGGTGCCCGTTCCCGCCCCATCATCATGCGGCTGCTCGAGGCCGGCGCTGATCCGGCCGATGCGGATCAGCGGATCATCCTCGGATTCGACTCCAAACACACGTCGCGTGAGCGAACCTTAAGCGTTCTCGCATCAGTGACGCCTGACGACTTCACCCGCGGCATAAACCGGATCTTCGGTCGCTCGAACCCCGAACGAATGCACCAGCCCTACTGGGAGGCCATGATCCGCGCAGGCGCTGGCGCGTACGCCGCCCGTGTGCGCTTCGGACGCACGGACAGCTACAGCGACGGCCCCATTTGGTGCGCCGAACGCTACGGACAGTCCCTGACACTGCTGCCTGACGGTCGGGCGATCCAGGTCGGCGGCGAGCACGAGGATTTCTACAGCAGCGACTTCTGCATCTACAACGATATCTTTGTCCACTATCCAGATGGCGAGATTGAGGTTTACGGATACCCCAAAGAAGTCTTTCCGCCGACAGATTTTCACACGGCCACGCTCGTCGGCGATCACATCTATCTGATCGGATCCACGGGATATCAGGACGAACGCCAGTACGGCGAAACACAAGTACTCCGCCTGAACATCCATTCGCTGCGAATCGACTCGGTGGAAACCTCCGGCGAGAAGCCGGGTTGGATATCGTGCCATCGTGCAAAGCTCGCCGATCCGTCAACCATCCGAGTGTGGGGCGGAAAGATCATGAAGCTCGATACAGGCGAAGAGAGCTTTGTCGAGAACCGAACGACGTTCCTTCTCGACCTGAACTCGATGCGCTGGCGGGTTGAGTGAGGCCCCGCCGGACAAACCATCTGTTTTCTGAATAGAATGTGCGCGTCTCACCTCCCCATCCCCGCCCGCTTCCTCTCAATAAACCCCAAATGATGCTCCACATGCCCCACGTACATCTCCACCAACTGCCCCAGCGTCACCACCCCGCGCTGGTTGTGAACCCCGGCTCGTGAAAACGCCTCCGACGCCAGCCGCTTGAGAATGTCCGCCGTGTGCATCCGGTTCAGCCGAAACGCCTCGCACACCGTCTGCGTGTCCACCTCGTTGTAATGCAGCAGCTCCGCGTGCGCGGTCTCGTCGTACGCAATCAAAAGCGGCCGGTCCTCGCACGCGATCCGCAGCATCCGATGCGTCGCCGCAAGATCCGAGTGCCACAGGTGCACCACCACCTGCTTGATCGACCACTTCCCCAGACTCGCATCCGCGCCCGCATCCGGCGCCCGTACCAGATCACCATGCGTCAGCCCCTTCACCGCATGATGCAGCGCATCCGCCTGCCTCACGTACCGCTCAACAGCCACCATGCACCAGCCTCCCCTCGAACTTTCGCGGCTTCCTTGTTCTGATCACGCTCTCTTCTCTGTGATCACTGTCAAAGATCCCGGCGCGCCGGGGGGTCTCTGGAGTGAAATGTCTTTTCCCCACTGGCCATCTGGCTACTGCCCACTGGCCTCCAAGACCGCCACGGGCTTCCCGCCCTCATCCACCGCCACCAGCGTCACATCCGCGCTCGTCACCCGCACATCATCTCCCGAATCTCGGCGCGACGCGTACACCGTCACATGCACCCGGATGGAGGTCCGTCCGATCTTCTTCGTCTCCGCCCACAAACTCACCACATCCCCCAGGTGCACCGGCTCGTGGAACTCAACGGTCTCCATCGCCACCGTCACATACCGATGCCGCGCCTGCCGCAGCGCCTCCACGAATGCGGCCTGATCGATCAACGACAGGATCACCCCGCCGAAGATTGACCCCTGCCCGTTCGTGTCCTTGGGCAGCATCACAAGCTTGATCGCCGGCGTCGTCGATTGCGGTTTGAGGCTCATGCCATAACGATATCCGGCGTCGGCACGCCCGGAGTACCATGTCACGCATGCGCGTCGTCATCGTCCGTCATGGCAAGGCCGAACCGGATGCCCCCTCCGGACGAGATGAAGACCGCCCCCTCGCGGATCACGGCCACATTCAGATCAAGTGGCTTGCCCGCACCCTCATCAAACACCACGAAATCCCCGACGTCATCCTCACCAGCGGCCACCTCCGCGCCATCACCACCGCCACCCTTCTCGCCGAAGCCCTCGAACGCCCCCTGCACCGCGAGCGCATCCTGGAACTCGGCCACTCCTCCGGCGAAGTCGTCGGCCTCCTCGAACTTCTAGCCGACGGCAAGTGGCCCGGCGCCAACGCCGCCGCGCGCACGCCCCAGCTCCGATCCATCATGCTCGTGGGCCACAACCCCCAGCTCGAGCGACTCGCCGCCGTGCTGCTCGATGGCCCCACATCCCAGAACTTCCCCGGCCTTCGCACCGGCGAAGCGGTCCTCCTGGACCTCCCCGAACCTGCCCCGGGATCGGCCGCCCTCGTGGCGATGCACCGCCTGCCCGGCGACTGAGCCGCCGCCCCCGCCCGGATACACTCTGGACCCTTTTTCACGCACCCGTCCCGTCATCCGGGACCCGCCGGAGTTGCTTTGCATGTCGCAGCGTTCGTCCAAGCCCGACGTCAGCGCCCTCAAGAAGTTCCACTGGGACCCCCAGCCCGCCGCGCAAGCGGTCGTGAATGCTGTCCTCGCCGAGTTCATGACCCGCTGCCCCGAGGCCGCGAACCTCTCCGAGCGCATGCTCCACGAAACCGGCACCCGCTTCCTCGATTGGGTGGACTACATCGCCCTCCCGCGTTCCCCCGAGTTCGTCGCCAAGCTCGAACAAACCGGCTTCACCAAGCACCCCGTCCCCGGCGCGCCAGACGCCTGGCAGCACGACGGCGCAATGTTCCCGCGCTTCGTCCTCGATGATGACAAGACCCTTCGCGTCGGCATCAAGGTCGAGTCCGTCGCCGACTTTGTCTGCGCGATGCACATCCACGCCCTGCCCGACGGCAAGCACGACATCAAGGGCGAACCCCTCGCCCAGCTCCGCCTCGTCCGCGCCTTCCACCACGGCCGCGGCGACAAGGCCGCCGAACTCTGGGGCGTCGAGCGCCACGGCTACCGCGGCTTCGAAGTCCCCAAGCCCGATGCCGCGCGCACCGCGCTGGCGATGAAGCACGCCGAGCACTTCCGCCGCCGCTGCCGTGATTTTGCGAATGATGAGCAGGGTTTCGCGCACACCAATCAACTCATCGATGCCGCCATCCGTGACCTCGGTGTTGATTTCGCGTGCGACCTCTTCTTCGCCGGCGAGCGCGATTACTGGCAGCGCCGCAACCGCGCCGGTCAGGTGCAGAAGGCCCGCCAGGACCGCCTCGGTCTCGGCTGGGCCAACCACGATCACCACACCTACCGCTCCAGCCGCGAAGGTTTCGTCCCGCTCGTCGCCATGCTCGAGAAGCTCGGCTTCCACTGCCGCGAGCGCTTTTACGCCGGTCACGAAGCCGGCTGGGGCGCGCAGGTCCTTGAGCAGTCCGTCTCCGGCATCACCATCTTCGCCGATGTGGACATGTCGCCCGAAGAGATCCTCGGCGACTTCTCCCACATCCCAATGGCCCCGCGCGCCGAACTCGGCACCGTCGGCCTCTGGTGTGGACTCCACGGCGAAGCCGTCCTCCAAGCCGGAATGCACCACCTCGAATGTCAGTTCAACTGGCACGCCCTCAAGGACCAGCTCGCCGCCGCCAACATCGGCACCATGGACCCCTTCACGACCTTCCCCTACCTGCGGCAAGCGTTTACAGAAGGTGAACGTTGGCCCGTCGCTGAAGCGCGCCTCCACAAACTCGTGGACAAGAAGTTCATCACCCCCGCGCAGGCTAACACCTTCCGCGGCCAAGGCGCCATCGGGTCCCACCTGGAAAACCTCGAAAGAAACGACGGGTACAAGGGTTTCAACCAGCAGGGCGTGAGCCAGATCATCGCTAAGACTGACCCGCGCCGTCAGGCCCAGTTGGTCGGCGCATAAATCGCCTGCCCCACGTTCATAGGGGATTCCCGCAAGTTCTCAGAGACTTCTCGATAGCTGCCCTGCGCGCAGCCGATGATACCGACCGTGAGTGCAACCCCCGTGCGGGGTGTGTTGATATCAATCGAAAGTCCAAGAGACGGAGGATCCACTATGACCAAGAGCTTCAATCTCGCCACGTTGGCCGCGCTCGTGCTCGGCCTTTTCACGTTCACCAGCCAGGCCATCGCCGGCTCGCCCGGCGCTGCGATCGTTGATGCCGCGACGACCGACCTCGGCGAGCAGGCCCTCGATTTCGCGACCGACGCGGACGGCGTTGCCGATCTCGCAATCGCCAAGCTGAATCTCCTCGCCAAGAACAAGGCCACGACTGAGGAGCGTCTCACCGCTGAAGCGAACAAGGCGCTCGCCAAGATCGAGCGTCTCCAGAGCAAGGCGGTCACGAAGGCCAACACGACTGCTCGCAAGGCGTTTGTCCGTCTGGCCAACTTTGACGAGGACTCGTTCATCACCCAGGTCACCGACGTTGACACCGCTCGCGATGATGCGATCTCGGACATCGACGGCGCGGCTGCTGATTCGTCGCAGGCCGTTGCTGATGCGCTGGATGCGATCCTGAATCCGGTCCCCTGATCGGGTCGGAACTTGATGCAATGCAAAAGGCCGCGGGACTTGTCCCGCGGCCTTTGTTGTTTTTGAGTTGGTCAGGCGATCAGAGGGTGATGCCGTACTTCTCGGCGAAGGACTTGATCGAGGGGCCGATCTTTCCGAGGGCGGTGGAGAAGTCGCCGCTGAGCTTGTCCCAGTTGTCGGCGGTGGCGCCGTTGAGGTTCTTCCACATGGCCTTGACGCTGTCGAGCTGGGTCTCGATGCCCTTGAGCTCGGGGACGGCGGTGGCCTTCTTCTCGGCGGGGAGGGCGTCGACCTTGGTCTTGAGGCCTTCGACCTGCTTGGTCACGCCGTCGAGGGAGGGCTGCCACTCGCCCATGGCCTTGGTCATCTTGTCCTTGAGCGCGGCGGCGGTGTCGCTGACGGCCTTGGAGGCGTCGGCGGCGGCTTCCTTGGTGGCTTCGGTGGCGTCCTTGGCGACTTCCTTCGTCGCTTCGGCGGCCTTGGCGCCGGCGTCCTTCACCGCGGTGCCCATGTCCTTGGCTTTGGCCTTGGCGGCATCAACGTCTTTCTTCTCGCAGCCAACCATCGCCAGGCCGGCGACGAGCGCCAGCATCATTGCGGTCCGTGTCATTGTTGAATCTCCCACAAAAGGTTTGGAAAGTGTTTGGTTCTTGTGCCGGGTGATCTTAGCACCAACATTCCAACGCTGCTGGAGGGGTGGGGGTTCGCGCCCGATTGGCGGGTCGGGCGGGATGAAAAACCCCCGTGCATCAGGGCAACGGGGGCGTGGGCGAAACCTTGAGGATGTGGAGTCACGCATCATAGTGACGACGACGCCGAGCGCCGAGTGCCAATCCCAAGAGAACCACAGACGTGGATTTGGGGCGGGCGGGCGGACGAGGGTGGCCGCGAAGAAGCAGGCGATACGATTGGGCTTCACAGGAGATGCTGCCATGAGCGTGAGAAGTGTTGCGGAGCGGTTTGTGGAGTTGTGCCGTGCTGGGAAGAACTTTGATGTGATGCGCACGATGTATGACCCGAACATCGTTTCGGTGGAGGGGGACGGCAAGGAGACGAAGGGTCAGGGTCCGGTGATCAAGAAGTCGGAGCACTGGGTTTCGGACAAGACTCTTCACGGCGAGACGGTGCTTGGCCCGTTCTACAACAGCGCGAATCCGGACCAGTTCGTGGTGTACATCGCGATCGACGTCACGCGGAAGGGGACCGGCGAGCGTGTCACGATTGATGAGGTGGGCGTCTACACGGTGAAGAATGATCTGATCACGCGCGAGCAGTTCTTTTATGACGGCGCGCACTAGCGCTGCACGCGGGCCGATCGACTGCTAGGTGGAGTCGGGATCGAGATAGTTGTAGCAGTTGTCGCGCGGTGGTCTTGGTGCGCGCGGCGTGGGCGGTGGCGGGTGGTTGAGACGCGGGGGTTGGGGTGGGAGGGGGCGCTTGCCGGCGGCGCGTCTTGCGGCGGCGAGAGGGGAGAGAACCTCTTTCACCGCGGAGCACGCGGAGGTCGCGGAGGAAGGCAGGGGAGCATTCACCACGGAGTTCGCGGAGGGGCACGGAGGGGGAGCGGAGAAGGAATTGGAATTGTGTGGGGTGGCAGAAGACACGCCCTCTCTCCCGGCGCGCCGGGATCTCTCTGCGTCAGGTGTTGATGACTTGCCCTCTCTGTCACTCGCTGAGCCTCGTGACATCTCTCCCGTCGGTGACGGGAGAGAGTGCAGATTGGCTGCCGTCGGTGACGGGAGAGAGGGCGATCCGGCTCCCGTTGCTGACGGGAGAAACTCTTCGAGGGGTGGGACTGGTTTGGCGTTGAGGAGTTCGGGGGTGAGTTGGGGGAGTTCGGCGAGGAAGGTTGGGGTGCCGTAGACCTGGCGGCGTTTGTTGTTTTTCTCGAATCGTCCGGCGAGGAGTTCTTCGCGTTTTTCCAATGAGATTGAACCGAGACGTTCGGAGCGGAAGACGTTCAGCTCGGATTGGGCTGCTTTGAGTTCGTTGTAGATGCGGTTGTCGCGGTCGATGAAGGTGTAGACGGCGCGCTCGAGGTCGGCTTTGGTCTTGTAGCCGGGGAGCATGCAGTGCGCCATGACGTGATTCTCTGGCGCATCCTTGCGAATCTGGCAGATGTGTTCTTCGGGGACGACCCAGCCGGTGTGGGGGTCGGTGTCGCCGGGGTAGAGGTCTGCGCCGAAGGGCCTTTTCTTGCGGGGGTCGCCTTTGGTGGGGACGAAATCCGTGTTCACCGCGGAGGACGCGGAGTGCGCGGAGGAATTCCGGGAGTTGGGATTGTCAGATGCAGAGGGTGAGGAGTCGGAAGAAGAAGGTGAAGACCCGACTCCCTGACGGTCGCGGTACGGGGGAGAGGCAGGGGTGCGCGCGGTGCGTTCGTTGAGGGCTTTGCAGCGTTCGATGTAGGCGTTGGTGCGGGCCTCCATGAGCTTGGTGCGCTTGTGGAGGGCGTCGAGGTAGCCGAGGGTGCGGGCGGCGTGGACTTTGTCGCGTGCTTCGGTGCTCTTGAGGAGACCGCGCATCTCGGTGACGGCTTCGAGCATGGATTGAGCGAAGATCTCGTCCACGGCGCGCGGGTCCTCCATAGACGGGCCGGCGACCACGAGTTGGCGCGCGCTGGGGTGCTATGCGCTTTGGGGTGGTACGGGGAAGTTGTTGATGGGGTTGGGGTTGCGCGAATGTGTGGGGGTTGGTGATTTTGTCATGCGCGGGGGCGCGGATTGGCGCGCATTTGTGGTCACTCCTCTGCCCCTGCCGGGGCAGGGTTGTGATGAGTGTTGGGTTCCACGGGTTGCGTCCGCTGAGCGCGGACTTCACCCGTGGCTACATTCCGTCGCCCCGTTGGGGCGGGGAGCGCGTTGATTGGGGGTGATGCGTGGGATTGAGAGTGGGTAGAGAGAGGCGGGGAGCACGGCTCCCGGCGCGCGGGGACTGGTCGTGGCACTCACGCGTCAGGCGCCCCGTTGGGGCTTGGTCGTTCGGGGCGGCGTGATTCCCCGGAGTGAACCCCGGGGCTCAGGACCGTTGCCGGTTTCACCGGCTGGGTGCGGTGCGCGGTTAATGTCGATTTGGTTGGTGATCGCGGCCCGGAGGGCGGAAGGGTTGTCGCCCCGGGCGAGGACGCCGTGAGGCGGACGCTGCCCGGGGTGGGGTGGTGGTGTGAGTGGGCCGTCCTGAAGGGGCGGGGGATTCGTCGCGAGCTTGCGCTCGCGTCTCTGATGGGGCGGGTCGGAGTGATTGTGCGTGGCGCGGGTATGAGCTGGCAGGGAGTGGGGGAGTTGCGGGCGTGCGTGGGGGTGGGGTTTACTGGTGGGATGAGGCCACGGGAGCGGGCGAGGTTGGATTGGTGGCTGATTTTCGCGGGGTTTGTCGCGCTGGCGGTGGTGTGCGGGTTGTTCGCCCTTGGCGTTGCTGTCGCGCTGATGAAGGGGGCCGCGGGTGTGTTCTGCCCGCTGATCATCGTGTGCGTCCTGTTGTGGTTGATTGGCGTTGTTTCGGAGGCCAACAGTCCTGCGAGTCATCGCAGGCGGTATCGGGAGCGGATGCGGGAGTGGATGCGGACGCGGAGTGATTGCGCGTGGTGCGGGTATGAGCTGGCGGGTTTGGAGAAGTGTCCAG
>JBGSZV010000110.1:0-10718 GCA_041750235.1 Phycisphaerales bacterium | reverse complement strand
GCGGTGGGCGGCGGAGCGGCGATTGGGCCACAGGATGAGCCCGAGGGCAAAGAGGAAGCCGAGGCCGACGCCGACGGGCAGGGCGGCCATGACGGCGGCGCGGTTGGAGAGGCCGTTGGAGTGGAAGATGAGCGTGGTGATTCCGGTGGTGCCGGCGACGCCGAGGGAGAGGATGATGGCGCGGAAGGCCGCGCCGGCCATGGGATCAAGACGCTCAAAGAGCGTGGCATCGAAGCCGGTTTCGTCGGCCCAAGGATTAGATTTGGTTTCGATCGCCATGGCGTTCCGCGGAGAGGAACATCGGGCGATAACCGGGCGGACTTTGCGGGAAGTGAGAGAGGCGGGAGTCACTCTGAGAAAGGCATGAGACGGTGAGGCGGTGAGGAAGGCACGGCCTTGCGGGGGCATGGTCTGCCATGTTTTTCTCACCGTTTCATGGATCTCTCATGGCTGTCTCAAAGCAGACTCAGGTCTCGCAACCGGGGGGCGATGGCCTTGGCGGCGGCGGCGCGGTGGGAGCGGGCGTTTTTTTCGTCGGGGGTGAGTTCGGCGCTGGTGCGGCCGTCGGGGAGGACAAGGAGGGGGTCGTAGCCAAAGCCGTTGGTCCCGGTGGTG
The DNA here is from genome assembly GCA_041750235.1 of Phycisphaerales bacterium. Lineage (GTDB taxonomy): Bacteria > Planctomycetota > Phycisphaerae > Phycisphaerales > UBA1924 > JBGSZV01. The sequence continues at coordinate 10,103 of JBGSZV010000110.1, read as the reverse complement.
GCGTGACCGATGACGCCCTCAAACACGCCGCGCGACTCGGCGAGCACGCGTCCATCGGGTGACGCGACGCACATCGCGCAGACGAAGCGGGCGGTGCGCTGCTCGTCGGGGACGTTGTTGAGGCTGCGGAGGAGGCGCGCGTTGTTTCGTTCGTCTTGCTCGGCGCGGGTGATGCTGATGCGGAGGCGGACGTTGTGTGCGGGGTTCCAGTCGGCGTAGTAGGCGGAGTGGACGCCGGGCGAACCATGGAGGGCGTCGACTTCAAGGCCGGAGTCGTCGGCGAGGCAGGTCATGCCGGTGGCGCGGGCGTAGGCGGTCGCCTTGAGGCGGGCGTTTGCTTCAAAGGTGTCGGCGGACTCCTCGGGCTCGGGGATGGGCGCGGGGAGTGAGTCGAGGCCGACGGGAGAGGGGCCGAGGATGGCGCGGAGTTCCTCGAGCTTGTGGGGATTGCTGGTGGCGAGGAGGAGGGGCATTGGGAGGAAGGGTAGACGCCCCGGCCGGAGCGTGCCTTGCGGATCGGATGATTGAACTCAGAACTCGATGCGCAGGCGCGCCTCGAAGACTCCAACCGCTTCATCGTCGCCTGAATCACGCTCCACCGCGTTGACAATGACCTGCCCACCGAGGGTGCACTGGATGCTCGGGGCGAGTTGCAGGCGATAGAACATCTCGGCCACGAATTGGTCGGAGAGGGAATCGTCGCTCGGGCGGCCCCATGAGGCGCCGATGCCAAGGACGTCTTCCTCGCGACTGAAAGGGCCCTCGATGGCGAGACCGCCCGCGATGATCGCTTCGATGCCGGTCGCGTCGGCGTCGGACCACGCGAGGCGGGCGAAGGGGACGATGCCGCCGCCGAGTTCCTGGTCGAGGCTGAGCGCGATGCCGTGGTCCTCGGGGAGATCGGCGTCGGAGGCTTCGTCGGTGTGCCAGACGCTGAGGCGGTAGTTGCCTTCGCCGAGGTCGTTGATGTCGAGGGTGAAGCCGGCTTCGAGGGCGGTGAAGAACTCGGCCTCGTCGATGGTGTCGAAGCCGGAGGTGGTCTCGTCGCCGTTGGCGTCGGCGATGCAGCCGCCAATGTAGAACGATTCGGTGAGTTTGCCGGCGATCACGGCACCGAGACCGTTGCCGGGGTAGTTGAGTGCCGGGTTGCTCGAGAAGGCGCGGTTCATGAAGTAGAGGGTGTCGTCGGCGTAGCGGTTGGTGTTGATGTAGTTGGTGGTATCGATCTTGCCGACGACGATCATGATGCGGTCGTCGAAGAGCCACTGCTCGTAATAGCACTGGATGACGGGAAAGGACTCACTTTCGCCGATGCCGTCGGACGTTCCCCAGGCGGCGCCGATCTCGGAGGCGAGGGAAGCGGGTGGCACTTCGCCGATGGTGTGGATGTGCTGGGCGTTGACGTTGAGGGTGCCCGCGTTGGGAGCGTCCTTCTCGCCGATGAGGCGCCAGGCGGCGAAGAGGTCGAGGTCGCCCTCGCCGCCGGAGCGGTCTCCGGGGCCGGAGGTCGCGGCCTGGAAGGAGAGCGTGTAGGCCAGCGAGAAACTGAGGCCGAGGTCCTTGTCGAGGCGCGTGTTGATGTCTTCAAACGCGGCATCGAGGAGAGACACCGGGCCGAGGGGGAGGAGTCCGGCGGAGGGCTCGCGGGCCTCGTCGAGTTTGGTGGCGACGTCGTGCCGGATCCATGGCTGAGAGGGCGGGGGCGTCGGCGGGGGAACATCGGCGGGGGCGTCCGATGCTGGGGGCTCGGGCGATGAAGCGGGTGGTTCGCCCGCGCGGACGGCGACGGTCGCGAGCGTGATGAGGCCCGCCTGTGTGAGGCGGCGTGTGGTGCGCATCGGATGTCCCTTCTTATCCGCCGAGCGCCATCGTGAGCGCGACGAGAATCAAGCCGAGCACGACCATTGAGACGCCGACCACCCACGGACGGCGTCCGATGAGGCGTCCGAACGCCCAGCCCGCCAGGAAGAGCATGACGATGGCGATCGCGTTGGAGACGCGGAGCGCCGGTTTGGCGTTGTGCATCAGGATGAAGGGGACGACGACCGGCAGCGTGGAGAAGAAGACGAGCAGGAAGACGCCGAGGGCGCCCTTGAGGTCCTCCTTGTTGAGGCTGGCGCGCTCGGGCGGCTCGGGGAGTTCCTTGAGCCGCTGGTGCAGGCTGTCGAACTCGGCGGGCTGCATGATCGATGCCACGACGGGCGGCAGTGCCTCGGAAAGGAGCCGGTGCGCGGCGTTCTGGTCCGCGGCCTTTCGCACGGCCCGGAACATCGTGATGCGGCGGGCGCGGTCGGCGATGCAGCCCATGAGGTAGAGCAATGCATCGATGAGGCCCCATGCGAGATTGCAGCCCAGAGCACCGATGAGCATGAGGCGCACGTCTTCCCTTCCGGCTTCGGCGACGCTGAGAGAGCCGGTGAAGGTGAGCACCATGATGAGGCCGAAGAGCACCTCGGCGATGCGGTCGATGGGGTCGAGTGCGCGCTTGGATGATCTGGAGGAATCGTCGGTCATTGGGTGGGTGCCGTGAGCATCGCGGGCGCGTCCGGATGGACCGGCTCGCTGGACTTCGGTGGGAGGAGGTAGAGGGTGAGCGCGAAGGTTGCGTACACCATGAGCAGCAGGACGCCCACGAACCACGCGGAGCGTCCGCCGCTGGTGAGCATCGAGGCGGTGACGGTGGCGAGGAGGACCATGACGACCGCGCCGGGCGGGAACTGCAGGTCCATCGGCGTGGGTCCGATGACATAGCTGAGGAGCACGAGCACGGGGGCGACGAAGAGGGCGATCTGGGAAGCGCTGCCCAGGGCGATGCCGACGCTGAGATCGAGGCGGTTCTTCCGCGCGCCGGAGAAGGCCGAGGCCATCTCGGCGGCGCCGCCGACGAGCGCGACGATGATGAAGCCGACGAAGGCCGGGGACATCCCGAATGAGACGGCCGCGTGCTGCACCGACTCGACGAACACCTCGCTGACGAGGGCTACCAGGAGGGTGACGCCGGCGAGGGTGGCGAGCGCCACACTGATCGGCCAGGGTTTCTCGTCGTCCTCGGCGTGCCCGGAGGCGCCGAAGACTTCCTTGTGCGTCTTGAGCGAGAAGAGGAGGCCCAGCACGTAGGTGGCGATGAGCATGATCGACAGGCCGACGCTGAGCTTTCCGGTGAACTCGGCGGTGGAGGCGTCGGCGGTGGAGACCGCGGAGGGGATGAGCAGGGCGATGGTGGCGAGGAAGAGCAGGCCGGACTGGAGGCGTGCATTGACGCGGTTGAACTCCTGCGTGTGGTACTTGAGTCCACCCAGGAAGAACGAGGCGCCGAGCATGAAGAGGGAGTTGGTGACGATCGCGCCGGCGATGGAGGCTTTGACGAGGACGTACTCGCCCGCGCGGAGGGCGGTGAGCGCGATGACGAGTTCGGTCAAGTTGCCGAGGGTGGCGTTGAGCAACCCGCCGACGGAGTCGCCGGTCTTGGCGGCGACGGATTCGGTGGCGTGGCTCAGAAGTCCGGCGAGCGGCACGATCGCGAGGACCGAGAGCACGAAGAGCATGGTGTGCGCTTCAGGCTTGAAGTGCTGGGCGACGAAGACAGTTGGGACGAAGACCAGCAGCCACAGGAGGCGGTTGTGACGGATCTCATGAAGGAGGACTCTCATGACACCGGCCTCCTTGCTGAAGCGGCGCGGGATCGTCGCTCACTCGCTCATGATATGAGATCACGCCACTGCACGAAGAAAGGATGCCCGGGCGTGCCCTCGCGGGCGCGCACGGAGGGCATTGAAAATTCCCGAGTGTGGTGTTGATTGTCGCCGCGGGCGACGGTTCAGCTTGCGATCAGGTCTCAAGTCGCGTGCGCACGTTGTCCAGCACGTTCATGAAGTTGATATACGAGTCGTAGGGCGAGTCGTAGGGGTTGAAGTACTTGTGGACGTCGCCGTCGGCGAAGTACTTTGTGCACATGTAGTAGAAGTGGTCGCTGGTGGTGAGCTTGCGCCAGTCTTCGAGCAGGAAACCCAGGGTCTTGAGCTTGTCGGGGTTGCCGGAGCGTTTGGCCTCGGCGAAGGCCTGCTTGATGGGGCGTTCGAGCTTGAAGGTTTCCTGGAGGGCGTTGGCCTGCATGGCGTTCCCGAGCCAGGCGGAGAGGTCGCGCTCGGTGTCGGCCCAGGAGATCATGTGGGGGACGTCGTAGGTGCCGACGGACTCGAACTGCTTGAAGGCTTCGGTGGGCGTGTTGAAGTGGTTCTGGCCGGGGGCGATGTCGAAGATCTTGCCGGGGAGGTCGGCCATGAACTGGAAGATGCCGGTGTCGGCCCACTGGTGCTCGCCGAAGGTTTCGTAGTCCATGAAGAGGTTGCAGAGGTAGCCGTCGCCGTTGATCTGGTGGACCCACTTGGCGAACTTCTCGGTGGTGAGGGGCCACTCCTTCCAGTCGCGGTTGGAGAAGCGGAAGGCGATGTCATCCGAGAGGCGATAGTTCTTGAGGAGGAGTCCGAAGGGACGTCCGGCGATGCTGCCGTCGCCGGTGTTGGGCGGGCGGTAGACGTAGTTGGGCGAGCGGTAGCCGAGGATGCGGTCGACGCCCTCGCAGAGCATGCCGAGGAAGCGGGGCGTGCCGTCGGGCTTCTTGAGCTGGTTGACGTACCAGGCGACGTCGTTGTTGTAGGTGAGCTCGGTGTTGCGGAAGACCTGCGGGGTCTGTCCGAAGAGTTCCTGGATCTTCTGGGTGTGCTGGTTGACCTGCTCGGTGAACTCCTCGCGGGAGTAGAGGAAGCTGAGGGAGTGGTCGTAGGTCTCGCCGATGAACTCGCAGCAGCCGGTGTCGGCGAGGCGCTTCCAGAGGTCGATGACGTCGGGGGCCCACTCCTGGAGCTGATCGAGGACCACGCCGGTGATGGCGTAGGAGACGCGGAAGTTGCCCTTGTTCTTCTTGACGAGGTCAAGGATGAGGGTGGTGGCGGGGCGGTAGCACTTGTCGGCGACCTTGAGGCAGATCTCCTTGTTGGCCTTGTTGTCGAAGTAGAAGGGGTCGGTGTCGAACACCGAGTAGCGGCGCAAGCGCCAGGGCTGGTGAACCTGGAAGTAGAAGACGATCGAGGCCATGCGGGGAACTCCCTCCGGTTGAGCGGGCATTGTAGAGGGAGTGGGGGGAGGGGGTTAGAACAGGAACCGCAGGCCCGCGATGACGCCGATCTCGGTGTCGGGGCGTTCGTCCACATCGCTCGCCACGGGGATGAGGATGCTGAGTTCCGCGGCCCAACGGCGTGCTTCGTAGAGCAGGCCGGGGGCGATGAAGAGCTCGCGGTCGGCGTTGGTCTCGTAGTTGGCGCTCAGTTCCAGCACGGCGTACCAGCTCGCGTTGCTCTCGGAGGTGTACGCCTCGGGGGCGATGCGGAAGAGGTAGGCGGCGCCGGCGTGGAGGTAGTCGGCCTGGGCGTCGCCGGGCATGATCGGTTCGTCGTGGCCGCCGCCGGTGGTGAGGGTGTAGTCGAGGGCGAGGTTGAGGCCGTGGCGGCCGGAGATGAGCATGAAGGCGGCGCCGAGGTAGGGATCGACATCTTCATCCGAGACGGCATCGTTCCCCGAGCCGATGCGTGCGCCGGCGGCGAGGCCGAGGCGCATGGTGTCGACGGCGCTGGTGTCCTGCTGCCACACGCGCCACTTGAGCAGGGCGGTCATGTCGGAGATGCCTTCGAGCGTGCGGTCTTCGAAGTCGCGGACCGTGACGGGCAGTTCGAAGGAGAGGGCGAGGTTGGCGGGCAGGCCGTACTGCAGGGTGGTGATGGCTTCGTACTGGTCGATGGTGCCGCGGTCGTCATCGTCGAAGCGGAGGTAGCGGAAGCGTTCGCCGATGGTGAAGCGACCTTCGCCGGGCTGGGTGGGCGCGGGGACGGCGATGGATTCCTGCGCGCGGGCAGCGTGCGCGAGGAGGATGGAGGCGACGAGGGCGAGGATGGGGCGCATGGGAGATCCGTTCAGAGGTTCACCACGAAGATCACGGAGATGCACGGAGGAGACGCGGTGCGTTGAGTTCAGGGAGTGCGGATGGCGACGAGGGTGTATCCGGCGTCTTTGACGGCTTTGGCGAGTGTGGCGGGGGAGGGGCGAGCGGCGTCATCGAACGCGAGGCGCACCTCGCCGGTGGAGAGATCGACCTTTTCGACGCTCTTCACGCCCTTGATCTCAGCGAGGGTGAGGTCGACGTTGGAGGCGCACTTGGGGCAGGAGAGGCCGTGGACCTCGAGGGTGGCGGCTTGGGCGGCGATGGGGGATGTTTGCGAGAGGAGCGATTGCTCCTGTGCGCGCTCGGCGGAGGAGGGGGTGAAGTCGGAGGAGTCGGAGGTGGAGGCGCAGCCGAAAGCGAGGAGCGCGACTGCGAGCGCGGGGACGATGACATAGCGCATGGTGAATCCTTTGCGTGTGGCGTGAGATGGGATGTGGGTGGACGCTGACTTCCGATGGGCGCGCAGTGGTGGCGCGGAGTCAGCGGTCTAGGTTCGCCAGACGCAGAGGCGGGCGAGAGCGCGGGCGTGCGAGTCGGTTGCGAATGTGTGCGCCACGCGGGCGACGGGCATTCTTGGGGATGCGTCGGCCTCGGGCAGCGTGAAGAGCAGGGTCGCGGGTGGCAGGAAGAAGCGGACGGGAGTGGACGTATTCGGCGGCGTGGGGGCCGGAGTGGGTTCGGCGGGTTGAGCGGGCGCTTCGACGGCACAGGGACAGACCCCGAACTCCTCGCAGCAGTTGCATTCGCCTCCGCAGCACATCGCGGCGGGCTCGGCGCTGGGAAGGGGGGCGGCGAGCGCGAAGGACCGCACGGCCGTCAGCGGCTGGAGAAGGAGGATCAGGATGGCCGCGAGTCGGATGGCCATGGGAAGGTATGGAGATGGTCGGTCGCTGGAACTCGGAGGTCAAGAGAAGCGGTGCACGAAAGTCCGGACAACCGATAATCGGAGTGTTATTCCCTTGCTGTCCTTCTGGAGATTGGAAATGCAGATCGGCGTGGCGGGCGTGTTGATGCTGGCGGGCTCGTCGTTCGGCGTGAACGCGGATTCCGGGGGGCTGCCGGACGAGACGCGGGCGATGGTCGCCGAGTTGCTTGCGGACGCCGAGACCCGCACGAGCCTGCTACAGAGCGGGGCGACGGCCGGTCATGACGGGAAGTTTTTCCTCGCCTCTGCGGACGGCAGCTTCCGGCTGAACTTCGGTGGCCAGATCCAGACGCGTTACCACCTGAACTTCCGCGATGACGAAGCGGGCGACGACGACTTTGAGAGCGGGTTCCAGGGGGCGCGCACGAAGCTCAACTTCTCGGGATACGCGATCGATCCCAACCTGACGTACCGCGTGCAGACGAACTTCGACAAGGCGAGCGGCGCGGCGATCCTGGAGGATGCGTATGTCGTGTACGCGTTTGACAACGGGTGGTCGATCAAGGGCGGGCAGGCGTTCAGCCAGTTCATGCGCGAGTGGTTCATGGGCGACGCGAAGATGCTGGCGCTCGATCGTTCGCTCACAGCGTTCATGTTCGGGCAGCAGCGTGAGCAGTTTGTTGAGCTGCGGTACGAGAACGAAGACTGGCGCGTGAGCGGGAATGTGTCGGACGGCTTCCGCAGCCAGAACACGGATTTCACCGACGACCCGGCCGATTTCGCGACGACGGTGCGACTGGACTGGAGGTTCGCGGGCAAGTGGAGCGAGTTTGACGCGGAGTACACCAGCAAGCGTGGGAGCGACTACGCGGGCGTAATTGGCGCCGCGGCGCATTACGAGCTTGGACAGGACGACGGCTCGGGCGGTCAGCAGGAACTGCTGGCATGGACGGCCGACTCGCTGGTGAAGGGCGACGGCTGGAATGTGCTCGTGTCGGGCGTGGGGTTCCATGTGCGCGACGAGGCGGGGGTGGGCGGCGCGGACTTTGATGACTTTGGCATCATGGCGCAGGGGGCGGTGTTCATCACCGATGATGTGGACCTGTTCGCGCGGTACGACCTGATCCTGCCTGACAGCGAGCGGGCGGCGGACAGCGACTTCAACGTCGTTACCGCGGGGTTCAACTGGTACTACTCGGGGCAGGCGGCGAAGTTCACGATTCAGGCCGCGTGGTACATGGACCCCACGACCGAGACGACCGCCGGCAACTTCGGCGGTGTGGGTGCCCGGACGCCCGACACCGGCGCGAGGAACCTGGGGCTGCTGCCGAGCAGCGAGGACGACCAGATCGTGATCAGCGTGCAGTTTCAGCTGCTGTTTTGAAGAGGAACGGTGGATAACTGCGGCGGCCCCCTGGGTGGGGGGACTGAAATCGGGTCCCTGTCTGGTCGATGGGAACCATCCCGCCACTTTGGGCGGATGTCACACACGGACACCCCTGGGGCCTTGTGGGCTGCCGGGCGATCCAATCACGGCCGGGGTCCCCGTCGAAGGTTTGCTCTCGCGGCGAGGATCCCGGTTTTTTCGTGCGCCGGTCCGGCTGGTGGGGCTGCTGAAGGGCCTTTCACTTCGCGTTCACGCCGGCGGTTCCACGTCGAATCACTGTGAGATGGTGCGCGTGGGGGCGCCGGAAGGCATGGCCTGTACGGGCATGCGGGCGCCGGCGTCCCCGCACCTTTTCAGCGTGCCGTCGGAGGTCTGCCATGAACGCTGCGAGTGGAGTGGAACGTATCGATCCGGAACGCGTGCAAGAGGTTGAGCACGTGACGCAGGATGTCATGCAGCGGGTGTCGCCAGAGGGGCGGCCGGCGCTGACAACGACGCACCGCTTGCCTTGGATCCTCGCCGGGCTTGCGTTGGTGGTGCTTGTGGTTGGGTTCGCGGTGGCGCTGCTGACGGTCGGGTTCAGCACGGCGCTGATCTTCGGCGCGCTGTACACGGTGGTGCTGTTCGTCGCCTCGATGCCGGTGTGGTGGTCGAGCGTGCTGCGGAACAAGGAAGAGCACAAGGCCGAAGCGCGAGCGGAGCGGATCGTCAGTCGTCGGCACGCGCACTAGAAAAGCAACAGGCACGCGCTGATCCAGAGGCCGCCGATGACCATGAGGACCGCGGTGTAGCCGATGATGTCGCGCGCCTTGACGCCGGTGATGGCGAGCAAAGGGAGGGCCCAGAAGGGCTGGAGCATGTTGGTGAGCTGATCGCCGTACGCAATGGCCATGACCATTTTGGCTGGCGGGACGCCGAGCTGGCGCGCGGCTTCGAGCGCGATGGGGCCTTGCACGGCCCACTGGCCGCCGCCGGATGGGATGAACAAGTTGATCACCGACGCCGCCAGGAACGTCATGAGCGGAAGTGTTCTCTGGTTTGAGCCGCTGGCGATGGTGTCGGCGAGGTCCTGGGTCAGCCCGGTACCGATCATGATGCCCATGATGCCGGCGTACAGGGGGAACTGGATGATGATGCCGCCGCAGCCCTTGGCGGCCTCGTCGACCGCGGAGATGAAGCGGCGGGGAGTGGCGTGAAGAATCAGACAGAGCATGAGCATGGTGAGGTTGACGGCGTCGAGGCTGAGATTCGTGATGCCGCTGGATGCGGGTGAGGCGGGGAAGTAGTAGCCGAAGGCCCAGGCGCCGATCAGGGCGGCGAGCGCGAGGTTGATGAAGGGTGTGTTCTCGAGGAAGCGGGGGAGCGCGCCGAGTTGCTGCGCGGGTGAATCCGCGGAGGGCGCGGGGGATGAAGGCATGAAGTCGGCAATCGGCTGGATGGCGCGCTTGGGCGCGAGCAGCGCGGCGGCGAGGGGGATGATGATGAGCAGGCCGCCGGTTGTGACGAGATTCAGCGGCGAGAAGATCGTGGCTGAGAGCGGGATGGGCTCGAGGGTGGCGGCGAAGGCTTTGGGGAGTGAGTTGTCGAGCCCGGCGCGGGTACTGGCGCTGAGCGGGGCGGAGCCGGAGAGGCCGCCGTGCCAGACCATCATGCAGACGTAGCCGCAAGCGCACAGAAGCGGGTAATGAACGGCGATGCCGCGACGCGCGAGTGATTCGCCGACGCGGCGGGCGATGATCGCGCCCCCGACGAGTCCGAACCCCCAGTTGATGACGCCGAGCGAACAGGAAACGGCGGCGACGGTGATGGCGGCGGTGGAGGCGGAGCTGGGGATGTTCGCGACGGCGTCGAGCACG
>JBGSZV010000109.1:0-15544 GCA_041750235.1 Phycisphaerales bacterium | reverse complement strand
GGCGTGTGGTGGTCGGCGTCGAACTCGGGGGAGGTGGGTGACGACATCGAGGAGGTCATTGCCGGGTCGATCGACGCGAGCGCTTCGGTGGGCGTGCTGGCTCGCCGGGAGGAGACGACCGCCGGCGGCGCGGGGACGATCGGCAACTATGTCGTCTACACGTCGAGCGGGAACATTGATGACGGTGACCGCAACAGCTACACGGGCCTGGTGGGGTCCAACGTCGCGGGGGTGACATTCCCCGCCCAACCGAGCGGGACGGCCGGGAGCACCAACATCACGCTGAATCATGATGCGACGCAGACGATCGCGCCGGGGAACTACCGTGACCTGAGCTTCGGCGACCGCACGCGGATGAACTTCTCGGCGGGGACATACGTTTTCCGCAAGCTCTCGAACTCCGGGCACGACTCCCGTTTCGTGTGCGATACCAGCGGCGGGGACGTCACGATCATCTTCCTGCAGAGCATGGTCGAGTTCCGTGATCGGTTCCGGATCGAACGGAGCGGGTCGGGCGGGGTTGCGATCCATATCAACGGCGGCGCGTTCAAGGTGGGCCACGACGGCGTATTTGAGGCCGCGCTGTATGCGCACGGCGGATCGACGAACATGGGGGACCGCAATCGGCTGACGGGGCATCTGTTCGGGAAGTCGGCGATCAAGATCGGGCACGACGGGGTGTTCGCGACACCGACCACGTGGTCGATCGGCGGGGGGAGCAGCACCACGCTGCAGCATCTGCATGCGATGGTGGTCTCGGCGGGATCGATCGGTTCGGTGAGCGATATGACCGGCGACGGGATTGAGACGGAGGAAGGCGTGGCGCTGGCGATCAGCGTGCCGCCGACGCCGGGGAGTGTGCGGGTGGTTCGCTGGAGCGAAGTCGCGCCGTGAGGCGGATGCGGCCATTGTTGGCCGTGCGGTTCGAGGCTGGCGGCCATTGGTGAATGGCCGCTGCCGGGTTAGTCTCGGGGGCATGAGAACGTCGCACGCTGCGGTTGTGACGATGCTGCTGATTGCGGGGAGCGCGACGGGGGCTGTCGTCCCGATTGTGAACCCGGGGTTCGAGGAGACGTCGCGCCCGCTCGCGGACGGCGAGATGAGCAACGGGTGCGGGGGATCGCTCGCGGTGCTCTTGGGGACTCGGTTCAGCTTCTTCGGTTCGCCGCAGTTCGTTGATCTGGTCGGAGTGCCTGGGTGGCGGACGTACCTGCCACCGCCGAACAACCCGACAGCCACGGTGTACGCGGGCGCGCTCAACCCGCCGACGTTCCGGCAGGGTGAGTACATCACGGGCCTTGAGGGACAGCACGTCGGGTACGCGATGATCGCGCAGATGCAGCAGACGCTCGATGCACAGGTCCAGGCGGACACGCTGTACACGCTGCGGTTCAAAGCGGGGATCGGGCTGTTTGATACGGAGAACGGGATATACGTGGCGCTGTGTGCGATGCCGGACCGCGAGACGCTGGCGTTTCGCGGGCAGCCGGGGGTGATCACGCTGGTGGCGACGGTGGGAGAGCTGGCGAGGCAGAGCAGCGCGGGGACGATGCGGGAGATTGAGATCTCGTACCAGTCGCCCGGCGTGCTGCCGACGGAACTGGTGGGGAAGTACCTAGCGATCAGCCTGCAGGGGAGCGACGGGATCCCGCGGATGTGCTTCGATGATTTCCGCCTGACGGCGACGCCGCCGGGGGGTTGTCCGGGTGATGCCAATGGCGATGGCGAGACGAATGCGGCGGACCTGAGTGTGCTTCTCTCCCAGTTCGGGCAGAATGTGGCGGTCGGCACCGGGGCCGACTTCAACGGGGACGGCGTGGTGAACAGCGCCGACCTGTCTGTCCTTCTGGGGAGCTTCGGATGCGGGTGATCATCACGGGAATGAAGGGGACGGTGGCTCCGGCGCTGGCGAAGCGGCTGCGCGCGGATGGGGATGAGATCGTCGCGTGGGACCGCGCGACGGATCCGCCGAGTGATGAGGCGGTGACGCGGGCGTTCATCGAGCGGCTTGATGCGGAGTGGGTGTGTCATGTCGCGACGGGTGATCCGGCGTGGGCGGAGTGGATCGCGCATGCGTGCGGCGAGCGCGGGATCGGGCTCCTGTGGACGGGGTCGGTTTCGGTGTTCGGAGATCGGCATCGGGCACCTCTGGGCGTGGAACTGGAGCCGGACGCGACGGACGATTACGGGCGGTACAAGATCGAGTGTGAGCGGCGGGTGATGAGTGCGAATCCGCGGGCGATCGTGGCGCGGCTGGGGTGGCAGATCGGCGAGGCCGCCGGGTCGAACAACATGGTGGACTACCTGACGAAGCTCGCGAAGGAGAATGGCGGAAGGGTGGAGGTGAGCCGTGGTTGGGTGCCTTCGACGGCGATGCTGAGCGATTCGGCGGAGACGATGCGGGGGCTGATGCGGCTGGGCGTGCCGGGGATCTATCACCTGGAGGGGAACAGCGCGGGGCTGAGCATGTTCGAGATTGCGACGCGGCTGAAGAAGAAGCTGAACGCGGACTGGGATGTGGTGGGTGTTGATGCGCCGGTGCGGGACAATCGGATGGTGGATGAGCGGGTGGTGATGGGGCAGGTGGCTACGAGACTTGCATAGAAGAGGACATCGGGTCTTGCATTCGAGCCAGATTGGTCTTCATGGACTTCTCCGCGGCGTCCAAAGCCTGCTGCAGCAGGTCGAGGGGAACCAGCATGATCGTGCCGGTGTCCGCACCGGGCGAAATCATGGCGACCGCCATGGGAAGTTCCCAGGGATTGGCGCCGAGCCGACTGGCGCACACGGGCGTGTCGAAGAAGTGGACTCGAACGCCGCCGGTGAGTGAAAGCGGCGCCAGGCGGCGACGGCCGGGCACATACCGTTGATCGGCGAGTATTGCCGCAACTTCGCGCACGGAGGGATCCGGAGAGTTCGGATCGGCGGCTTCGATGGCGTCCCACAGGGGTCGGAGCCAAGTGTCGTCGCCTTGCGGAGCCGCAGGATCCATGCTGCCGAGAAACAAGCCGCGAGCAACAGCGCCGGGGACGTTCGGGGGCGTGCTCAGCATCACGGGGTAGACGACGAATGCGCGTGCGCTCTCCAGCTCCAAGCGCGTCGTTCTGAAGAACTGGCGTCGGCTCGATCCCGAACTGTAGATCAAGGCTACTCCGATCGGAATTGTCACGAGTATGAACAGGAGTAGCAGCCCCAACACGAACCGGGACGTGAGTCTCGGTGGCGCAAAGGGCATCATGTCCTGCTTCCACCGGGGCGTCCGCATGTATGCCTGGTAGACGATGTGGAGGCGTGAGACCATGAAGTGAACCGACATGGACGGAGCGATCATTGGCTCGACGTCGCCTGCGATCGGGCGTGCCGAGTTGACGAAGTCCGCCGGTTGCAGGGCCGCGAAATGGGGAATCAGGACTTCAGCGCCGTTATTGAGCTTGATGCGCATCTCACCTTCGGTGATGGGCACGACGAGGAGGAACTGCGTGGCGTGCCTGGAGCCCTTCATCACGCCGAACGCGCGGGGCAGCGGAACGGGGTTGAGGAAGAGCCAGCACGAGAACGGCGTGGTCGGGTGAAAGGGCTCGGGCGGATCGCCGTAGGGAAAGGTGTGGCCGGCAGCGAGGAACGAGTTGGCGACGTGCGGGAATCGGGCGAGCATGCGGAGCCAGTTGAGGGGCCAGGCGTGGCGTTCGTCCTTGAGAGACTCGGGTGTGATGCGCCAGTCGGGCGGAAGGATCATGCAAAGCTCGGCGTGGGCGAGATCGTCATGCCCGGCGGGCATGGCCATGGGGCGTTCGCTCATGCCGGCGGTCACGAGGATGTGATACGCGCGCTCGGGCGTCGGGGCGATGATCAGGACATCGACGTGCACCTGGTTGGAGATGCGTTCCCGGTAGATGTGCGCTGGCGGGCCGAGGGTGGCGGTGACGTGGGTGACGATGGACTCGACGAGTTCAGAATCGGCCTGGGCCGGAACGAACGGCTGGAAGTCGTCGGGGTTGTGCTGGATGATGTTTGGATCGTTTGAGGTTGCCATAGGTTGAGTATTACGTCTGATGCGAAACCACGCATCCGTGGGTTCTGATGATCGCGCACGATAGCGGCCGCGGGGGGCGGCTGGGGGAAAGTCTTGGGTCTTGGGTCTTGAGGGGAGGCACCGGCGCGCGGCGCTAGGTGGTGTTGTGGGAAGCGCGAGGGTACGGCGGGAGTGGAGCCGGGGCGAAGAGGGTGATGGAAGCGCCTGCGGATCCGGCGAGCTGGGCGGCGATGGATTGGCGTGTGGCTGCTGTGATTGTGGCGGGCGGATCCGAGGGGATGGGATCGGGGGTTGGTTGACTGGAAGCGATGGCCGTCGCGACGAGTTCGCGGTGCTCGGGGGCGAGGCGGAGCTCTTCGCGGAGTTCGTCGAAGCGCGGAGGGGATTGGCGCGGTGCGCTTTGCGCTGTGCGCGGTGCGCCGGAAGAGGCAGGAGCGTCCGGCGGGTCGGTGGGTGGTGCGGATGGTGCCGTTGGCGCGGTGTGCTGATGTTTGAGGGCGGCGTATTCGGCGCGGACGGCGGTGTATTCGAGCATTCTGTAGCGGAGGTCGGCGGCGATGATGGTGCGGCAGGCGCGGATGCTGACGCGGGGGTCCGTGCTGCGCATGTGATCGCGGAGGAGCTTGAAAGCTTCTTCGAGATGGGGGGTGAAGGGGTTCATTGAGGAGGGCAATGGGCAATAGGCAGTGGGCAGTGGGGTAAAGACGGGGGCGTCTGTAGAGGGGCGGGCGACCACGAATTGGCGGCCGTTTGGTGGTCATGAGCGCGGGGTGTTTGGGCGCAAGTGGTTGTGAGTGTGGGAGATAAGAATGTTTTTGGGGGGTTGTGAGATTGATGCCCGAGGATGCCGGGGTGTGCGCACGAATGGTGGTGATGCGCGGACAATGAAACAGCCCGCCGACGCGGGTCGGCGGGCTATGCGAGGCGTGATATCTGGAAGGCGTGACTTCAGGTGGTCAGCGTGATGCGGGCGCGGACGGAGCCCTTGTTGTCACTCCACGTCCATGTGTCGTTGAACATCAGGTAGAGGAAACCGTTGATGGGTGAGACGGCCTCGTAAAGTCCGCCGACGAGCAGCACCTGGTTGGTGAAGATGCGTGTGGCTTCCGCATGGTCCATCTGGTCTCCGGCGTCGATCGGTGAGATTGCGCCGATGAGCATGCCGATGGGAGCGTTGGGGTATCCAAGCGAGCCGGCGACGAAGTACCCGGGGACGCCTTGTGGTCCAGAGCGGGTGGCCCAGTTGTCGCAGCTCCAGCCGCGGCTGTCGCAGCGTGCGTCGATGGCGGAATCGATCCGGAAGGGCTGACCCGCTCGGACGGGAATCTTCAGGTAGGCGTCTGAGGCGAGGCATTGATCGTAAACGGCAGCGCTGAGCACCTTGGCGGTGGTGAGGGGCGTCGCCGTACGGGGCGACGACTTGGTGGAGATCGAGGACTTGAACATGTGATCTGCTCCGATGCGAGTGGTGCGTGTTTGCCATCGCGACAGACATCCATCGCGTGGCAGAATGACGCTCCAATTCGCACGTGAGCGAGTCAATACACATGGATGTGGTGTACGCGATTGCACCTTCCAAGTTCAGTGGCTGCACCGAGTTGCGCGCTGCCACATTGGTGTGTGCTGTCGAATGAGTGTGAGATACTCACACGCCGTGACGGAGCGCACGATGGCGTACCGGCAGCGAAGTCCCAAGCTGGGAGTGCCAAATCGGCGGGATTGTCAGTGTGCCGACGATGTGTTGACGATCGACTCGGCAGAACGATTGCTCTACCGCCGACGGCGCATGCTCATCGCGCCGATCGGCGCGAGCATTGCGATGGCGGTTGAGGGAGCCGGGATGCCGTAGAAGGAGAAATCCACGCCGACCTCGAATCCGCTGCCGCCGGTTCCCTGGTAGGAGCTGCCAAGGATGACGATGCGGGTGAGGGTGTAGGGGCTGAGGTCGGGGTTGCCGGCGCCGGGGGCGACGAAGAAGGCGCTTTGGAAGAGGGGGAGTTCGGCGGTGAGGATCTGCGAGCCGGTTCCGCCGGGGACGTTGATGCCGAGGTAGATGGCTTCGTTGCTGGCGTTGGTGATGAGGCCGGCGAAGGCGGCGAAGTCACCGGTGAGTGTGAACTGCGTGCCGTTGGCGACGTCGGCGAGGTCGAGGGTGGCGTTGTTCATGATGACCGCGCCGGGGAGGGAGGGATCGCCGTAGGAGAGGTAGGGCTGCCAGGTGGGGAGCGCGGTGGTGTTGCCGGTGAAGGAGGTGGTGAAGTTGGCGATGAGGAAGTCGGCGCCGGCGTGGGCGGTCGTTGCGGTGGCGGCGAGGGCGAAGAGTGAGACGGCGGCGGCGGATGTGCGCATGGGGAATCTCTCCTTGTGCCCGGAACGATCGATTGAATGTTGCGGGGATCCCTGGCTGAGGTCCCGCGTGACTGAGATCTCAGGGTACTCAACGGCTCGAAAAAGACGAGAGGCCTTGCTCAACTTTCGGGTGGTCGGTCGTCAAACTGGGCGCTTCAGGCGGTTGAAGTCGGCTGATACCTGCCGGGTTCTGATCGCAGGGCGATGCCCATGCGGTTCCATGCGTTGATGGTGGCGGCGGCCCAGGTGAGGTCGCTGCACTCCTGGTCGGTGAAGTTGGCGCGAAGATCGTCGTAGAGATTGTCGGGGGCGTGGCCGGTGTGGTGGTCGTTGATGTTGGTGATGGCCTCGGCCCACGCGAGCATGGCGCGTTCCTTGTCGGTGTACCAGGGGCATTCGCGCCAAGAGTCGAGGGAGTAGAGGCGCTGCTCGGTTTCGCCGAGGGCTCGGCAGTCTTTCCAGTGCATGTCGATGCAGTAGGCGCAGGCGTTGATCTGGGAAACGCGGAGCTTGAGGAGATGCAGAAGTTTGGCGTCGAGGGTGCCGGCGTAGAGCGCGTTGTCGGCTTCGACCATGGCTTTGTAGGTGTTGGGAGAGAGTTTCCAGTAGGGAAGACGGAGTTTCATGGGGGCGGTTCCTCTGTTGAGTGAATGGTATTCGCGATTGGAGCGACACGAGCGCCACGGAACTCAGTGTGGCGTTCGCATGATCCGGGTGGATGGAGTGATCAGCGCGTGGCGGGGCCGGCGCTACAGTGTCCCATGACTTCCAAGCACAAAGCGGTCGCGCTGGTGGTGTTCGTGGTGATGACGTTTGCCGCGGCGGTGATCGGGAGTGTGGCGACGGTGGGGTCGGTGGAGGGGTGGATGGAGTCGCTGCGGTTGCCGTCGTGGCAGCCGCCTTCGTGGGTGTTCGGGCCGGTGTGGACGCTGCTGTACCTGATGATGGCGGTGGCGGGGTGGCTGGTGTACGTGCGGGTCGGGCGGGTGCGGTCGCTGCCGATGGCGTTGTACGGCGTGCAACTGGTGTTGAACGCACTGTGGTCGGTGTTGTTCTTCGGGCTGCGGCGGCCGGACCTGGCGGCGGGTGAGATCGTGGTGCTCTTGGCGTCGATCATCGCGACGATGGTGGTGTTCTGGAAGCAGAGCGTGACGGCGGGGGCGTTGTTTGTGCCGTATACGGCGTGGGTGTCATTCGCGACGGTTTTGAATGTGACGATCTGGCGGATGAACGCGTAGGGCGCGTCACGCGAGTGGTTGGGTGGGCCTGGGGGTCTTGGAGGTAGCATGATGGCCAGCGCGAGGTCCCGTGGGGGGACTTGGAGCGCGGTGTCCTTGGCCATTGGCCCTGGGAGTCGACCATGGAACTCGTGCGGTTGCTTGAGACGCTCATGAAGCTCGGGGCGAGCGATCTGCATTTGCAGGCGGGGGCGCCGCCGATGGTGCGGGTGGGCGGTGATCTGCAGGCGCTGGACGTGCCGGCGATGACCGACTCGCAGATCCGCGAGTTGATGGGGCAGATCTCTCCCGGGGATGCGCAGGTGCGGCTGGAGAAGGACCGGTCGGCGGATTTTGCGTTTGATGCGACGGGGATGGCTCGGTTCCGCATCAACGCGTTCTATGAGCGGCAGCGGCTGGCGCTGGCGTTCCGCATCATCCCGATGAAGATCCCGGCGTTCGGCGACTTGAACCTGCCGGGGGTGATGGAGGAGATCGCGATGACGCCGCGCGGGCTGGTGCTCGTGACGGGGACGACGGGGAGCGGAAAGTCGACGACGCTGGCGGCGATGATCGACTACATCAACACCAAGCGGCACGACCGGATCATCACGATCGAGGACCCGGTGGAGTTCGTGCACACGAACAAGAAGTCGCTGGTGGCGCAACGGGAGCTGGGGCCAGACACGCCGACGTTCTTTGATTCGCTGCGGGTGGCGCTGCGGCAGGACCCGGATGTGATCCTGGTGGGCGAGTTGCGGGATGCGGTGACGATGCGGACGGCGCTGCAGGCGGCGGACACGGGGCACATCGTCTTTTCGACGATGCACACGACGAACGCGCCGCAGACGGTGCAGCGGATGATCGCGCTGTTCCCGCCGGATGAACGGGACCTGTTGCGGATGCAACTGGCGTCGAACCTGGAGGCGGTCGTCAGTCAGCGGCTGGCGAAGACGCGGAACGGGAAGGATCGGCTGCCGGTGGTGGAGGTGATGCGGAACACGCCGGTGGTGCGGAAGATCATCGCGGAGGGGGAGACGGGGCTGCTCTCGAAGGCGATCGCCAATGGCGACAGCGGGATGCAGCTCTTCGATCAGCACCTCTCGAAGCTGTACAAGGCGGAGATGATCAGCGGGACGGAGGCGCTGCGGCTGGCGTCGAACCCGGAGGCGCTGGGGATGATGATGCGGGGGATTTCGACGAAGGATCTTTCGACGTCGATGGTGAGTTAGGGGGAGTGCGGGTTGCGGGTTGCGGCACTGGCTGGCGAGTCCCGGCGCGCCGGGATGGCACGGGGAAGCGCGGAATCGGTGCAAGGTTGGGCGGGGGGCGGGCAAGTCAGGGTGTGGGATCGACTCGGCGGCGTGGCGGGCGGGGCGTTTGCCTGCGCCTTGGCGACGCTTTGGAGGTGGAACATGACTGGGCTCTTGGCGCGGGTGTGCGCGGTGGGTGTGGTGGCGGCGGTGGCTGGTTCGGCGCTGGGCGCGGTGTACGTGCCGGACAACGGGGGCGGGACGATTGATTTTCCGCCGCCGGGTGGCGCGTACGTGGTGTGCCCGGGGTTCCCGCAGTTCAGCATCATCAACGGGCTGCCGGCGGGGAGCACGATTCAGATCGATCCGACGCTGAGCAACTGGACGAGTGTCGTGGAGACCGCGGGCGGCGCGCTCGCGGGTGATTCGCAGACGTTCGACTTCCAGCTTGATTTCGTGATAAACGGGACGGGGGCGTACAACTTCTACAGCCGTAATCTGACGTTTCCGCTCTTCCTGACGAGCGGGAAGACGGACATTGCGCCGCGGACGCCCTTTGCGGCGCTGCAGACGTTTGCGGGCGACTGGCGCCGGCTGCAGACGCAGATCACCGGCGATCCGGACTTTGATCTGCTGCGCATCACGGCGGGGACAGAGTTCGGGCTGCCGAGCCCGGGCTCGACGACGATCACGCAGTCGGGGCCGGGGTGGCTGGTGGACTCGTTCTTTGACCTCACGTACCGAATTGATTTCATCGGGGCGCCGGGCGGGCCGTTCGCCGGGTTGAGCGGGAGCACGACGGGTCAGACGCGGATCTGGCTGGTGCCGACGCCGGGCGTGGCGGGGTTGATGGGGTTGGGTGGTGTGGTGATGGGGTGGCGGCGGCGGCGGTGAGGGGCGTGGTGCAACCGGTTGAGTTCTGGTGCGGATGGTCTCCTGGGGTTCCTCAGGAGACGTTTGTATGCGCCGGTGGGATGTGGTGTCGCTGGTGGTGTGCGGGACGGGGCTGGTTTTGATGCCGCAGATTCATCATGCGGTGGTGGCGGCGAATGTGCTGTATGCGCGGGCGATCGCGGCGCGGATGGGTGAGGAGTTGGGAGTTGAGGGGATGGGTGCGCCGGGGTGGATGTCGGTGGTGAGTGTGGGGGTTGGGATTGGGATGATTGGGGTTGGGGTTGTGGGTGGGCGGAGGGAAGGAGGTCGGATTGACAATGCCACGCGACCCATGCCCGCGCGATCCAACGCTCACCTTCCTATGGCTCGGAGTTCGACGGTGTGGTTGCTCCGCCGCGTGGGCGGCGGTACTTGGCGAAGTTCGATCGCCCTCTCAACCCAAAGGTACTCTTCACCGAGCTACCAACAGCTCACTTGCTCATTGATTCTTCTCGAGTCACTGTGCCTGCTTCCCTGCGAGCGAGATCCAGTAGTTTTGTCAGTTGCGCTGTGCTGGCCCGGTAGATCATGGCCGCCACCTCTGGTCCATAGCCATTATTGACTGGAGCTACCAACACTCTCCCGTGCGGAAATGCAGTCAGCAGGTCAATGACAGCCAGCGATGCCTCAAATGACTCCGTCTGGAGGTCGGCTATTTCCGTCGCAATCTGCATCACGCGGGTATCCGTTCGGTCACCGCGATTTCGAAATGTCGTCACCAAATTCTCTGACTCCAAGCGATCGATGAACGCGCCGATCATCGCATCGATATCAGTGGTACTCAAAGCCTTGATTTCCTTCACGGCACTACCGACTTGAAGGTAGCGCTCCATGTCGTCCCAAGACGGCTCAGTCGCGAGACTTTCACGGAGTTCTTTTCCGCCCTCTGCTATCGATCGTTCAATGAACTCGCGGTCTTGTTCCGTGATATAGGCACCCTCCGGAGATTCGATAAGTGAATCAATCTCGTCTAAGACCCGCTTCCCCGATCCGCGCAGGTTGGCAAACTTCTCATACCACACATCGAGTCGCAGACTGATTTCTTGCCGGCTACTCTCACTCGCTTCCTCGAACGCTCGTACTTCTTGCTTGAACCGCTGAGCCAGACGGATGACCTGCACATTGATTTCTTTTGCTTCGCGTAGTTTCGCTTTCGCCTGCTCAAGCGGTGTTCGCTCTTGGCAACCGCCTAGGACACCGGCGATTGCCAAAGACAAAGCCAATGTCGGCAGGAGAATCCAATGCAAGCCTCAGGCCCTCCACAAATCTCTGCACCAAGGCAATGAAGCAAACCCGATGCCCAGATCATACCTTCCTTCGTTCGACTGCCACGCAATCGCGGCGCACAGAGTTGCGGATTCCGTCGTTACGGGGTTGCGGAACGGGCGCCGGGGGGGACTAGGTGGGATTCATGGCGGCAGTGTCGTCGAGCGAAAGGCCATAGCCAAGCAAAGCCTTGGCCATGGCACGCATGGGCACCCGCCGGTGGCTTAGCTAAGCAGAGCTTTGGGCACGCCACGCGCGAGTCATGCTTGGCTCTGCCAATCCCCCATGCAGAAGGAGGCCAAGTGGCCAAGACTCGAACTATCACCTGCTCCCACCTCTCCGTTTCTTGAACCGACGCGTCCGTGGGCCTCTCTGTGACGGCTTCATTCCAACAAACTCGTTCTCCACGAGGTTTGAAGTCGTACCGAACAACTCATGACCGAGCGCCTGCATTCTTGATTCGACCACAGCGTCAGGAGCCACCGGCATCGCCTTTGAGTACATGGCATCGATGGAAAAGCCGTTCGCAATCGGGGAACTGATTGCTACGCCGATCATTGTCGACTGGCTATATCGCCGCTGTGCGGCCCCCACAACATTTCCGAGAGTCCGCATACGGACACGCCGTTCCACGTCGTCAATCATGAACAGCATAGGAACTCGGTCTTGTCCTAGGATCGCGAAGAAACGTGGACGATCGCCTGTTCGGTAGAGATTCGCTTTCGCCAGAATCCTTTGTCCCACCATACGGCGCTCAACCCGCCGCATGCGCGCAAGCTCCGTCGCGATCTCAACATACCCAGCAAATCTCGCTGCTCCATTTGGCGCGAAGGTCGCTTCCGTAACGGATTCTGGATCCTCAACAAGCACACTTTCATGCAGACGATCGATAATCCCGTCCAGCAGCCGAGAAGGTACATCTAGCTGATCTCGCATTGCTCGATGCTCAGAACGAACATACTCACTCCATAATCCTCCTTCCACCCAAATCAAATCGAGCGTGCCCTGCTGTTCATCGATGACATCTCGCCGCTGTTTATAGAACGCCAGCAAATCAAGTTCGTCGCTGCCCATGAACTGAATGCTTCGCACTCGATCGATTCGCCAGTGGAGGTAGTCGAGAAGATCGCCGATAGTTGACAGCTCGCGACACAACTCGACAAACTGCTCGAATCCAAGATGCAGCGAGTCGCCTGCGCGCGCCAGAATCAGATCTTGAGGTGTGGCACCTGCGGGTGGGAGTTCGAGACCCTCGATCAGGATCACGCCGTAGACCGATTTGATCTGATTTGGGTCGATTCGGACGGTGCCGCGGCGCTGATTCTGAACTTCTACAAGCCGCCCGAGACGCACGTTCTTGATCGCTCCGGACAACTGCTTGCCGGCCTTCATCAGTTGCTTCTCGATCCATCGCTGCTGCTTTTCTGCATCGTACGACGCATGCTTCGTTCGATCGGCCGACTTGATCTGAACTACGACTGCCGTGGATTCAAACAGAATCAGCGCATCGCACACTTCTCTGATGAAGCGACCGTCTTGGTAATGCGGATTCGCGTACACGAAATCCGCAGCGAATGCTTCTTCGCACAATCGAGCGATGAGCTGTTCGCCACGTTTGCCTGCTGGTGCCGACATTGGTTCGCGTCACACTCAGATTAGTATCTCAACGTACTCACAAAGTATAGATCAATCGAAAACGCCCACGAACGTGTGTTCGTGGGCGTGGGTGCGATTCAGGTTGTCGTGCGGATTCGTGCCCTCTCCTGATCCGCCTGCGGCGGATCTGTCCTCTCCCGTCGGGGACGGGCGAGGGTGCGGAGCGGGATTTAGTAGTCCATGTCATCCATCCCACCGCCACCGCCGGCGGGGACGGCCTTCTTTTCCTTGATCTCAACGACGGCGGCGTCGGTGGTCAGGAGGAGGCCGGCGATGCTGGCGGCGTTCTGGAGGGCGACGCGTTCGACCTTGGTGGGGACGATGACGCCCATCTGCATGAGGTCGCCGTACTCGTGGGTGAGGGCGTTGTAGCCGAAGTTGGTGGTGGTGTTGTTCTCGACGGTGTGGGCGATGACGCTGCCGTCGAGGCCGCAGTTGGCAGCGATCTGCTTGATGGGGGCGGTGAGGGCGCGTTCGATGATGCCGATGCCGGTGAGTTCATCGCCGCGGGCCTTCTTCTTGAGGGCTTCCAAGGCGCGGCGGGCGCGGAGGATGCTGACGCCGCCGCCGGGCAGGATGCCTTCTTCGACTGCGGCGCGGCAGGCGTGGAGGGCGTCTTCGACGCGGGCCTTCTTTTCCTTCATCTCGACTTCGGTGGCGGCACCAACGTTGATCTGGGCGACGCCGCCGGCGAGCTTGGCGAGGCGCTCCTGGAGCTTCTCGCGGTCGTAGTCGCTGGAGGTGTTGTCGATCTGGTGCTTGAGCTGCTCGATGCGGCCCTTGATGTCGTTGGCCTTGCCGGCGCCTTCGACGATGGTGGTGTTGTCCTTGTCGATGGTGATCTTCTTGGCGCGGCCGAGGTCGGAGAGGGTGACCTTCTCGAGCTCGATGCCGAGTTCCTCGACGACGGCCTTGCCGCCGGTGAGGACGGCGAGGTCCTGGATCATTTCCTTGCGGCGGTCGCCGAAGCCGGGGGCCTTGACGGCGCAGACCTTCAAGACGCCGCGGAGCTTGTTCACGACGAGCGTCGCGAGGGCTTCGCCTTCGATGTCTTCAGCGATGATCAAGAGGGCCTTGCCGCTCTCAGCGACCTTGGTGAGGACGGGGAGCATGTCCTTGGCGCTGGTGATCTTCTTCTCGTGGATGAGGATGTAGGCGTCCTCGAGGATGCACTCCATGGTCGCCGGGCTGGTGACGAAGTGGGGCGAGAGGTAGCCCTTGTCGAACTGCATACCTTCGAGGAGTTCGACTTCGGTTTCGAGGGACTTGCCTTCTTCGACGGTGATGACGCCGTCCTTGCCGACCTTGTCCATGGCCTCGGCGATGATCTTGCCGATCTGCTCGTCCTGGTTGGCGGAGCAGGTGCCGACCTGGGCGATCTCCTTGGAGGAGGTGATCTTCTTGGACATCTTCTTGAGTTCATCGACGATGGCGGTGACGGCCATGTCGATGCCGCGCTTGACCTGGTTGGCGTTGGCGCCGGCGGTGATGTTCTTGAGGCCTTCGGTGAAGATGGCTTCGGCGTAGATGGTGGCGGTGGTGGTGCCGTCGCCCGCGTCCTTGGAGGCCTTGGTGGCGACTTCCTTGACCATCTGTGCGCCCATGTTTTCGTAGGGGTCGTCGAGTTCGATTTCCTTGGCGACGGTGACGCCGTCCTTGGTGACGGTGGGAGCTCCGAAGGACTTCTCGAGGATGACGACGCGGCCGCTCGGGCCGAGCGTGACCTTGACGGCGTGTGCGAGTTTCTGGACGCCGCGGAGGATGCGCTCGCGGGCGTCGTTATCGAAGGCGATTTGCTTGGCGGCCATGTGTGAAATCCTTTGTTGCAGAGGCACTAGGCACAAGGCACTAGGCACTAGGTTGCGTTTATCCGATGCGGAGGGAGGCGACCTTTTCGGCGTCGAAGATGTAGATGCTCTTGCCGTCGGTGACTTTGACGAGGTGGTCTTCCTCGTCGGGGATGAGCATGGCGTTCTTGATGGTTGCGGTTGCGGGGGTGAGTGAGGCGGTGAAGACGCCGGCGAAGATGACGTGGAGGTCGCGCTCGCCGTTGAGTTCTTTGAGTGCGGTGCGGAGTTGGTCGTTGGTCATGTGGGCGGCTTGCGGCTTGGGGCTTGCGGCTTGGAAAGAGAACTCCGCGGGGATGGGGGCGTGGGCAGGGTCGCACTAAGCAGGAAGACCCTGCTTAGTGGCACCCGGACTTGGGCACCCTTCGACTGATCAGTCTTCGAGGACGGCGAGGATGTCGTCTTCGGCCATGATGAGGAGGGTGTCCTTGCCGAGCTTGATCTCGGTGCCGGCGTAGGAGGAGAAGATGATCTTGTCGCCCTTCTTGATGTTGAGGGGGACGCGCTCGCCGGTGTCGGTGTTGAGGGCGCCGGTGCCGACGGCCTGGACGGTGCCGGTCTTGGGCTTGTCCTTGGCGGACTCGGGGAGGTAGATGCCGCTCTCGGTCTTGTCGGCGCCTTCGTCGCGCTTGACGAGGATCTTGTCGCCGAGGGGACGGACTTTGGTGGACATGACTGATGCTCTCCTTCTAACGGTGCGAAAGGCCGATGCGGGCGATCTCTGCCTGCGTCGGTTTGGGTGACAACTAAGACAGTGAGATGCCGGGCCAGCGGTCGCTGTAGTAGCGGCGCAGGACTCGGCGCATGGTTTCGATGATGGTTTCGAGTTGAACGGGTGGTTCCAGGACGGCGAAGGCGCCGGCGTGGAGGGCGGTCGCGAGTTCGCGGATGTCGTCGCGGCGTGACTTGCGGCGCTTGATGACGAGCGTGGGCGGCGGGGCATCGAGGCGGTTGAGGAGGTCCAGGAGCCGCGGGCCAGCCTCTTCGGAG
>JBGSZV010000108.1:0-22528 GCA_041750235.1 Phycisphaerales bacterium | reverse complement strand
CCCGGACCGCCCGGACCGCCGGGGCCGCGCTTGGGTTGAGCAGCGAACTTGGCGACGACGTCATCCGAAAAATCGCCGCTCTTCACTTGGGCCAGTGAGGGCTCGCGCATCAGCACCCTTGTCCCTTCCTTGATGCCCTCGAGCACCTCGGCGTACAGGTCGGATCGCTTGCCCACGCGCACCGGCGTCCGCACGAACTGATCGCCGGCCCCGGTGTAGACGTAGTTGACGGCCTTGTCGATGAAGACCGCCTGCAGCGGCACCGCGACGACGTTCTGAACACTCTCAAGAATGATCTTGGCCTCGCAGCGCATCGAGGGCTTGAGGCCGTGGTCCGCATCGAGTTCAAGGACGATCTTGACCTCGTACTCGCGCAGGTTCGGGTCCGACCAGCCGCCCGATTCCGCGATGATGCCCGTGCTCTCGACCTTGCCGTTGAACACGCGGCCCTGCGCTGCGTCGATGGTCACCAGCGCGGGCTGACCAGGCGTGATCTTGCTGATCATGCTTTCGTGGACCTTGATCGAAGCGGTCATGCCGCTGGTATCGGGGAGCGAGATGATGGACTCATTGGGATGAACCTCGCGCCCGACCGCGATCGGGCCGCTGTTATCCCACCGCCAGCGTCCTTCAAGGCTCGACGCATACACCACCAGCCCGTCGGTCGGAGCCTTGATCACCGTGTTATCCAGCTGCTTGCGCAGACGATCGACCTGCGACTTCACCTGCCGCAGGTTCGCCTTGGCGAGATCGAGCTGGGACTGCTTGGTGTTGAGGTTCGAGTCATTGGTCTTCTGAACCCGCACGAGCTCGTTGCGGGCCTCGTCCACGTCGGCGTTGAGCTTGGTGAGTTCCTTCTCACGGGTGTACTTCTCGTAGGTATCGCGCTGCAGATACGACGTCTCCAGCGCGCTCTTGGCTTCAAGGTATGAGGTCTCGTCCTGCTTGAGTTCATCGGAACTCAGGAACTGCTTGGAGAAGAGTTCCTGCGATCGCTCGAGCTTTTCCTTGAGCCGCTTTTCTTCGCGCTCGCCCTTCTCAATGGCCAGCGCATCGGCCTGGCGTTTCTCCTTGTCATCGCCGTTGAGCCACTTCTGCAGTTCGAGTTCGGCGAGCTTGATGCCGGTCTCCGCCTTGCTGAGCGCCGAGGCGTTGTCGGTGCGCTGGATGTCAAGATCGTTCTCGGCGACGCGGACGTCATTCTCCTGCGACCGCAGCCGATCCTCGGCCTCGTCGAACTCCTTCTGAATCTCATCCGAGTTCAGCCTGACAAGCACATCACCCGCGCGAACAGACTTTCCTTCTTCGACCACCTCGACGATGGTTGTCCGCTGCTCAAGTTCGCTTTTGAGGTCCTTCTGGTTGGCGGCTTTCAGTTCGCCGTTGGCCGTCACGGTGATCTCGAACGACAACCGGGACGCCGGCTGGAGATCGGCCCCACCCGAGGTCGACCCGGACTTGCCCCCCCGAAGCACCGCGAGCGCGATGATCGAGATCAGCAAAACAGCCGCCGAGACGATCACGATCAACAACGTGCCGCCCCGGGCTCGCTCGTACGATGTGAGCGGGCGCTGGCTGGCAAGAAGACAGTGGCGGATCGATCGCATCGGACACACTCCAGAAAGCGCCTCGGACACCGGATTGAAAGCACGGTGCTCGAAGAAAGAACTTCAAAGTCTTCAACCGCCGAGCGGCAACGGCAGCAGGCAACCTGACCCCGGCCAGGCCAACTCCGCCCCTTACCTTACCGATCAAAGGCGCCCGCGTTCCACGCCCAAAGGCCAGTTCGGTTGCACAAACTTCCCAGATTCACGCCTACTGAGGCGGCCCCGCTTCGTCGGGAGCTGGGGGTGGCGGTTCGAAGACGCCCGCCGGGTCCTCCGGGTTGGCCGGAGGGTTGGCCGGTTCCGGACCGACAGCGGTTGGTTCGGCGGTGTCACTCATCCGGACTTCCATGCCTTGGAGGGGCTTGATCGTCCCGTCGGGGTTTACACGCATCTGGCCCGTCGTCACCAGATAGTCGAGGATGGCGATACGGAGGTCGCGGACGGCGGTGTCGTACTCGTTGCGGGCGTCGAGCAAGTCGGTTTCCGCGTCCAGGCGATCGCGGGGTTCGATCTCCGCTTCCTTGATCTTGAGTTCCTCAAGCCGAAGTTCGTTCAGTTCGACGGTCCGGCGCTGCAACTCGACCGACAATCGTGCGCGGTCGATTTCGCGGACAGCGCCGCGGGCGTCGAGCACAACGTTGTCCCTGAACTCTTCCAGTGACCGTTCGTCCCGCTGCAACGCGATGATCGTGGAGCGCAGCGACAACCGCTCGATCTCGCGGTCCAAGGGAGCGCTGAACGTGATGCCGGCGCCGTAGCTCGCCTCCCCCGAATCAAACTTCAGTCGCCCACGCTGGCGTCCCGGGTCGGTCGGGAACGAGGCGCCGGCCGTGACATCCAGATCGGGCAGCAACTGGTTCCGAGCGTTGGCCACGGCACGCCGGGAATCATCCACCTGATCGATCTGATTCTGGTAATCGAGACGGTACGCGAGCGCCAACTCCGCCGCGCGGCTGACCGAGATGTCCGGGTCGGGGAGTTCGATCGTGATCGGCTCGATTTCGATCGCCGTCTCGGTCGGCAGACCCAGTCGCACCTTGAATCGATCCAGCGCAAGGATGTACGTCTCCTTGGCGTTGATCAGTGAGTTCTGGCTCGAAAGAACATCCTGTTCGACCCGGCGTGCTTCAAACGCCGCGGAGCGCCCCGCCGCCACCTTGGCCAGCGTCTGCTCTTCGAACTGCCGCACGCTCTCAAGACGGCGTTCCTGGTTGGTGATCGCGGCCCTTTGAGCAATCAGATTCAAATAGTCCCGGGCGATGTCCACGAGGAACCGTCGCCGGAAGTCCTCGAAACTCCGCGCGGAGTACACAAGGTTGCGTTCGGCCTGAATCAGATCCTCGCGGGCGATCAGTCCGGCGTTCCGCAGCAGCGGGACATTGCCCGACAGCACAATGGTGTTCGCGTCGCTGTACTGCTCGCCGACCACGCCCGAGAGTTGCTGGGTCGCGCGAGAGACCAGGCGTGCCTCCACGTCGCCGCCGTACGGCAGGCGTTGCGTGACGCGCAACTGATTGACGACGTTGACCGCCGACGCGAAGTTGGCGTCGGTCCCGTCGCTGGCAAAGTCCACTGCGAGGTCGTCAAAGAAACGCGGCCCCCACTGATGGCGTTCGATCAGCAGGGAAATGGCCGTCAGCAGGTAGTCCTCTTCGGCCGACAGCAACTCCCGTGCAGTGGACTGGGCGGTGCGGAAGGCCTGCTGGAGGTTGAGTCGCTGCGGGTCGACCGCCAGCGTGGAGTAAGACTCCAGCCGGGCGAGCACCTTGGCCGGATCGGTATCCGCCGGGGCGTAGGGCAGTTCCGTCGCCGATGGGTTGACGGTGGCCGGGTGCATGTCGGCCTGACCGGGTCGGTCGTACGACCGCTGCACGCTCGATCGCATGGCGGGCGGGGACGCGTCGCCCCCGATGCGGGAGGAACCCTCGCCGACCAGTCGCTCCACGCGCCGGTCGATCGAGTCCATGCCCCCGCATCCGACCAATGCAACCACTCCGGCCGCCGAGAGAGCGGACACGAATCGAGAACCGGGATTCTTTCCGGACCAACCAGGCATGCGGGCGGGCGAGTCTACCGGTCAGAGGAGGCCCCGTTGCGGGGTCTGTCCCGGAGTCATACGCTGGACCCTTTGCCGGGGAATCCGCCCGCGAGCCTTTCCGGCCGGGCGAACGAGGAAGAAGCCAGTATGCCGCCGATTACGGTGGACGGACAATCTGTCAGCATCGATGGCCGTCGAATCTGGGTCGTTGCCGCCGGTCTGGACTACGCCCGCCTTCCCAAGGCGATGTGGGCGTCCCGTCTTCGCGCGATCCGGGAGGCCGGGTTCAACTCGGTGGTCCTGCCGATCGTCTGGAGCGTCCACGAGCCTCGTGCGGGAGCGATCTCGTTCAAAGACGACCTCGACGTCGCATCCCTGGTCCGGGAAATCGGCGCTTTGGGGATGCACTGCATCGTCCGCACCGGGCCCTTCACGGGCACCGGCTGGGACCTCGGCGGACTGCCAGCGTGGCTTTTGAAGGACGCCTCTCAGTCGCTGCGCAGCGGTCACCCCATCTTCCTCGCCTCGGTTTCCCGGTTTATCTCCGCCTTGTGCGACGAGATTGCCGGGCTGCAGGTCACGGGCACTTCAAAGAAGCGAAGCGGCCCGATCCTCATGGTGCAGAGCGAGCACCGCTGGTTCTGCCGTGATGAAGCCCAGGGCGACGCCTACCTCGGCGAGTTGCTGCGTTTCCTCCGAGAGGGCGGCATCAACGTCCCCATCATCAACACCAACAACCTCTACCAGTCTCCGGAAGGGACGATCGACGCGTGGAACGCTGACGATCAGCTCTTTGCCCACATGCGTCAGATCGGCGTGCTGCGGCCCAAGAAGCCCCGTATCGCGGTCGGGCTCCACACTACCGACGCCAGCGATTCGGGCGACAGCCTGCTGAGACTCATCGCCGAATGCATCGCCGCCGGCTCCCAGTGGGTGGTTGAGCCCTTTGCTGACGGTCCGGCACCCGGATTCCTGGGCGACGGCATGCCCGCGATCCTCGCGTCGCTCGGACCCGGCGGCGAGCGGGGGACAAAGTTCGATCTCGTCAAGCGTGCCGCGACCTTCGCGACCTCCTTCGAGCGCGTGATGACCGCGCTCGATCCCGCCTTCGAGCCGGCGGTCGTCGCGCCTTCCCCCATTCCAGCTGGTGGCTGGAGCGTTATCCACCGCCGCGGCACGCAAGGCTCGCTCGCCGTGATCTTTGGCGCCGCCGGCAAGGGTGGCGTCGCACGCATCCTGCTGCCAGATGGCACCGCCCTGTCGATCAACGTCGACACCTCCGGCGTCGCTTGGACGCTCTTTGATGCGCACCTTGTCGATCGCGCCATGCTCGACTGGAGCAGCCTTTCGCCGCTCGGCGTCGTCGGTCAGTGCGTCGCGCTCTTCGGCGTCGCGGGGAGTGTGGGGCAACTTTCGATCAATGGGTCGCCGATCGAGGTCGATGTCCCCGCCGAATCGTCGCGCGAGCCCAACATCATCGAGCACGAGGGTGTGACCCTCGTCGTTCTCAATGAAGAAATGGTCGATGCGACCTACCTCAACGAGACCGGCATGTGGATCGGCATCGCGGGCCTGACCGCTGACGCCAAGCCGCTGCAGCGCGCCTCGTGGAGCACCGCCATCCGAATCGGACCGGACGCCACGATCCAGACGCAGGCAATGTCAGCGCCCAAAGGATCGCGCGGGGGACGCATCGCCATCACCGACTGGACCACCGCCCGCACCGACGACCTCGTCGACGGCGTCAGCGATCGCTACGCAGTCATGGCCGGGCCCGCATCCCTCGAATCGATTGGTGTGCCGTACGGCTATGCGTGGATGCGTCTCAAGATGAAGGTCTCGGGCCCGAAGAAGGTCCGGGCGGGTTTCCTGGAGACCGGCGACCGCCTGAACCTGTTTGTCGGCGGCGTCCCCTCAGGCGTCATCGGTCACGGACCGGGCGCAGACGGATGGGCGACCGACCTGGCACTCAAGGCGGGCGAGCAGTTCATCACCGCGCTTGTTGACAACACCGGGCGCCCATCAAACACCCCCGTCCTCGACGGTACGCGGGGGATCTACGGCCATCCTTGGGAACTCAAAGCGTTCAAGGCCGGGGCCTCGAAGGTGGAGAACGCCGCGCCGCTCTCACTGCTCGCGTGGCGGACGCCCATCATGGGCGTTGAGGCGGACGATCGAACCGACGCCAAGCGGCTCACGTGGCGCTTCGCGCACCGCAAATCGTCCCCGCTGGCACTGATCATCGACCCCGACCCCAAGGCTGAAGCTCCGCCGTGGCCGGTGGTGCTCATCGTCAACGAGAAGCCCGTGCGGATGCTCAACATCGGCCCGGCGGGCGATCGCGCGCTGATCTCCGAGGAGTCGCTCTCACGCGGCAACAACGTTGTGCAGATCGCCACGTTGCGACAGCCCGACGAGGTCTTCGGCGAGATCAAGTCGCGGGTGTCGATCCACGAATGCGCCGCGAAGCTCGCCGAAAAATCCGAGTGGGCGCTCGCCAAATGGGAGCCGCCCGCGCGCGGCGCCTGGGAACCGTGGAACAAGACCTCCAAGACCAAGCGAGGGCGGCCGGCGTGGTTCAAGGCCGCGTTCACAGCGCCGGCCACCGACCGCCCCATCTACTTCGATGCCGCCGGCCTCAGCAAGGGTCAGCTTTTCATCAACGGCCACAACGTGGGGCGCTACTGGGTCGCAACGACATCGGGCAAGAGTGTGGACATCGCCACACGCCTCTTCATCCCCGATGCATGGCTCAAGCCAGGTGCGCCCAATGAGATATCGCTGTTCGATGAGGGCGGATTCGCTCCCGAGAAGGTCACGCTGACTTACTGAGCGGGCCGGTCATCCTTCATCATGCGGCCGAGGAAGTAGTCGCTGATGCGCGGAATGAATGTGGCGATCGACATCCCCAGGTGCACGGGGATGCTCGTCCAGACTTCCGGCCGGGGGCGTTCCAGACACCGGACCACCGCCTTGGCGACGGTTGACGGCTTCTGCATGAACGCCTTGGGCGTGTGCTCGCTCAACGTCGTGGTCTCGCCGCTGTTCTTCGCCGCGGTCTCGAAGAACTCGGTGCGCGTGCCGATCGGGTGCACCGTCGAAGTGCGGATGCCCCACGGTCGCAGCTCGATGTTCATCGCGCGGCCGATGTGGTTCTGCGCGGCTTTGGTGGCGGAATACGCCGCGTAGTACGGCACCGCGAACTTGCCGAGGCACGACGAGCAGATCAAGACATGGCCGGACTTGGCCCGCTTCATGTGCTCGATGGCGGGCCGGATGATGTTGAGGGTGCCGTAGAAGTTTGTTTCAAAGATCGCCCGCATCATCTGGTCGCTGGTCTCGTGCACCGGCGCCTCGAACCCGTACCCCGCGTTGGCGAAAACAGAGTAAATCGAGCCGAACTCCGCAAGGCAGCGATCGACCGCTGCCTTGCACGCGTCCGCGTCGTCCACATTCAGAGACACCGCGATCGCACGCCCGCCGGCTTTCGTGATCTCAGCGACGGCGTCATTCAGTTTGTCCGCCCGACGCGCCGCCAGCACCACCGGCATGCCAGCTCGGGCACAATAAACAGCCGTCTCGCGACCGATTCCCGAAGAAGCGCCAGTAATCAGGATGGGTCTGTGCTTCAAGTCCAGTTTCATTTGGTGTCCTACTTCTTCATACGCGTTCGAGCCACGTACACCCCGGCCGAAATGCTTGAGGCAATGATCACGACTCCGATCACGGCCTGTTTCAGCGGCGATACATCGGTCGACTCGGGGACGAGCACCATCAGCCAAAGCGCTGCAAAGACCCAGACCGCAAGGCCCACCACAAACCCATACATGCACGCCCGAACGGGTGTCATGACCGCAACAAGCTCTTGCCCGTCATTGCCGCCGGCTTTTCCAGCCCCATCATGTCGAGCATCGTCGGAAAAATGTCGCCCAGCCGTGCGTCACCCGCGTGATCGGCGTCGGTCATGGGCGCCAGCTTCCGGCCCTTGAACTTCTCCCCCACCACGATCAGCGGCACGTCATACGTCGTATGAGCCGTGTGCGGAGAACCGGTCGTCGGGTCGAACATCTGCTCGGCGTTGCCGTGGTCCGCCGTGACGATCAGCGACCCGGCTCGCTTGAGCGTGGCATCCGCGATCAGCCCGACGCATTCATCGACATACTCGCACGCTTTGATCGCCGCCTGCAGGTTGCCGGTGTGACCGACCATGTCGCCGTTAGCGAAGTTCACAACGATGACAGGCTCGCAGTCCGGCGCGGCCAGACGGCGAAGCACGGCATCCCGCACGCCCGCCGCGCTCATCTCCGGCTGCATGTCGTACGTCGCGACCTTCGGCGACTGGATGATCTCGCGCTTCTCGCCGGGGAATGGCTCATCGCGATAATCGTTGAAGAAGAACGTCACATGCGGGAACTTCTCGGTCTCCGCGCAGCGGAACTGGGTCAGCCCCAGCCGGCTGACGTACATCCCGCCGATGTCCTGCATCTTGGGCGGCTTGGGATAGGCGACCTTGACGAACGGCGCCAGTTCTTCCCAGTACGCCGTCATCGTCACGTATTCGAGGTCCAGCTTCTTGCCGCGAGCGAAGCCCGCAGCACCCGAGTCAGGCGAGGCTTTCACCTTCGCCCACTTGTCATCCGGGAAGACGAATGCCGCCGAGATCTCGCGCGGTCGGTCGCCGCGGTAGTTGTAGAAAACCACCGTGTCGCCGTCGGTGATGCGGGTCGCCGCGGCGTCCGCACCGATCATCGTGGGGGGCACGAACTCATCGCCCGCCTGCGTCTCGGACATCGGGTGGTCGTAGTACCACTGCACCGCCTCGGCCGCCGTCGCGGCTGAAACGACGCCGTGCTCCTTCGTGTCGCGCCCGGTCAGGCACGCATACGCCCGGTGCACCCGCTCCCAGCGGTAATCCCGGTCCATGGCCCAGTAGCGGCCGATCACGCTCGCCACCTTGCCCACGCCGATCTGGCGGCAACTGGCCTCCACCTGCCCCACAAAGCCTTTTCCCGTGAACGGCCCGGTGTCTCGGCCGTCTGTGAAGAGGTGGAGCGCGACTTTCGCGTGACCCAGGGACTTGCAGAGCTTCAGGAGGGCGTCCAGGTGATCCAGCAGGCCGTGCACCCCGGCGTCGGAGCAGATGCCCATGAGGTGCACCGCGGCCCCCCGCTGCTTGGCACGGTTGACCGCCGCCGCCAGAACCGCATTCTTTTCCAGTCCGGCACGGCAGGCCTTAGTGATCGCGACCGACTCCTGGTCCACGATCCGGCCGGCACCGATGTTCTGGTGCCCGACTTCGGAGTTGCCCATCGTGGCTTCAGGCAAGCCGACATCCTCGCCGCTGGTCTTGATCAGCGTCCACGGGAAAGCCGCCATCAGTCGCTCAGCGACCGGCGTTCGGGCGAGCTTTACGGCGTTGAAGGCATCGTGAGCCGTGTTGGGGTTGTGGCCCCAGCCGTCACGGATGATCAGCACGCAGGGGGTGTTGTGGGGATTCATGGCGGGGAAGTCAGGTGTTTGTGAGGCATAAATCGGCCAGCGATTGGGTTGTAGTACCCTCCTCTGCCGATCTAGCATGGTAACGAGGTGATGCCGATGTTCATGTCCGCGAAGAATCGACGCCAACTGACCCGAGCCGTGGCTATCGGCATGCTCGGCGCGCTCTGCTGCCTCACGGTGCCCGCCTGCTCATCCGGTGGTGGCGGTAAAGGCAACGTGA
This sequence comes from Phycisphaerales bacterium, assembly GCA_041750235.1. Classification (GTDB taxonomy): domain Bacteria; phylum Planctomycetota; class Phycisphaerae; order Phycisphaerales; family UBA1924; genus JBGSZV01. The sequence continues at coordinate 13,164 of JBGSZV010000108.1, read as the reverse complement.
CCCGCGGCACGGCCACTCCCTCACGCTTCGTGCCGTCGCGGACCACCAGCCCTGCAGAGGCTGCCCGCCGCAGCGAATGGCGGTATCAGGGCAAGACGAAGTATCACAACGTCTATTGAGCGACGACTCAGCTGATCGCCGCGAGGACATCGTCCAGCTTCATCGCATTCTTGATCTCGCGGGCCTGCACCCATTTCACCTTCGGTTTGCCATCGGCGGCCTTGCCGATCACCACCGTCCCCCGGCTGGCGCAGTTCAGGTCGGGGAAGTAGAAGCCGTACGCCTTGCAAACCGCACGATGCATGTCAGCGAGAAGGGTCTGCTTGAGACCTTCCTTTTCCGCCCACGCCTTGTGGCAGAAGAACGAGTCGCACGAGACGCCGACCACCTGGGCGCCGCTTGATGCGAACTTCGAGAAATCAGCGGTCACGCACTTCATCTCGGTGGAGCACACCGGCGAGAAATCGAGGGGATAGAAGCACAGGACGACGTCGCCCTTTCTGGCCTCATCCGAGAGCTTCCATTCAGCCTTGTCCTGCGTCATCAGGGTGAAGTCGGGGGCCGGTTCGCCGACCTTGATGGGGTCTTTGCGGGGGGACAGATGCTCGTTCGCCATGGGGATCAGATCCTCAGGGGGTCGGTTGGTGGGGACACGTACCCGGAACAAACCCGCGGCCGGCGCAACTTGTGCCGAAAGCCCGCTAGGATGTTGCACGTGGGCCGGAGTGTAGCACCCGGTTCAGCCATGCCGAACGGTTCGCGGGGCGTCCGGAGGACACCCCTTTGAGGAGCAGGGATGTCAACAGTGAGCACGCAGGGCCAATCGCTGGAGAGCCGGTACCGGGAAGTGATGGAGCGCGTCGGCGCCGCCGCCAAGCGGGGCGGGCGTCCGGCGGATGATGTTCTGGTCATCGCGGTCACCAAGTATGCCGACATGGATCAGGTGCGCGAGCTGATCGAGCTTGGCCATCGTGATCTCGGCGAGAGCCGCGTGCAGCAACTGCTCCAGCGTGCTGCGATGATCGAAGAGTGGGCGATGCGTCGCCGGACGATGCCGGGCGTCGCCGCGGCACACCAAGCCAGCAAGGCGCTCCTGGATCCGGAAGATGGTCTTCGTCCAACCGGAATCCGCCCCGACGGCGTCCGGTGGCACCTCATCGGCCACCTCCAGCGGAACAAGGTCAAGAAGGCGCTCGACATCGCCCGTCTCATTCACAGCGTGGATTCTCTCCGTCTCGTCGAAGAGATCCAGGCCTCCGCGTACCGCAAGGACCATGTCGTGGACTGCCTCGTGCAGGTCAACTGCTCGGGCGAAAACTCAAAGCACGGCTGCGCCGTCGCCGCCGCCGCCCACCTCTGCGATCAGATCGACACGATGGTGCATCTCCGCGTCCGCGGCCTGATGACCATGGCCCCCTACTCCGCGAACCCGCAGGACTCGCGCATCGTCTTCGAGCGCTGCCACGAGATCTTCGAGGACATCCGCAAGCGCGGCATCGGCGGCAGGCACTTCAACATCCTTTCGATGGGGATGAGCAACGACTTCGAGATCGCCATCGAATGCGGCGCGAATATGGTGCGGATCGGTTCTTCCCTTTTCGGGGAGCATCACGTCAGCGATCAGACCGAGGACACCGACGACGAGTGATCGTCACACCGGCTTCTTCCAGTCCCAATCCTCATCCTTGTGCAGCCGCCCCGCGGCCTGCTTGATGCAGCGCTCGCAGATCACCGCCTCCTCGTGCATCGGGCTCTGCCAGGTGTTGTCGTCGCGTTCCTCGAGGCACATCGTGCAGGTCGATCCCGCCGGCGCCGCGCTGGTGTTGTGCAGCACCGCTTCGGTGTAGGCGACCGACAGGCAGTTGCCGCAGATCAATGAACCCTTGTGGCCCTCGACGAGCGGGAAGGTGCCGTCCCACGCGCGACGGCAGAAATCGCACAGAAAGTCCGAAGGTTGCATGTCGTTTACGTTGGCGCCGGCTCGCTGCATACGGGCATCGTAGCGAGTCAACCGCCCGCGACGGCATCGGGGAGCCAGCGGCGAGTCTGACCCGACCAGCGCCGACAAAACTCGATCAGCTTTGCATGATCCACCGGCTTGGTGAGGTAATCATCACACCCGGCCGCCTGGCACTTCTCCTTGTCGCCCGCCATGGCGTGGGCTGTGAGCGCGATGATCGAGCCGGAGTAGCCCTTCTGTCGCAGCAGACTGGCCGCGCCGTATCCGTCCAGTTCGGGCATCTGCATGTCCATCAGGATCAGGTCGTAGGGGCGCTCCGGGTCGCCTTCGCGTCGCGCGTGCATCGAACCCAAGGCCATCTTGACGGCGCTGCGCCCATCCCCTGCGATGTCCACCGTCGCACCGGATCGCCGCAGCAGGAAACCGATCAGTCGCTGGTTGTCCGCGCCATCCTCGGCAAGAAGGATGCGTGCCCGAAGCGGTTGGTTCGCATCATGTGCGGTCTGCGCTTCGGTGTTCAACTGCCATCGAGTGTCCTCGGCATCGTCCGCTTCACCGGAGAGCATGGACACGCCGTCGAGGTTCCCGGCGTTCACCGTAAGCGTGAACGTGCTGCCTGAGCCGGGACGGCTGGTGACAATGAGATCGCCCCCGAGCATTCGAGCGAGTCGGCGTGAGATCGTCAGCCCCAATCCTGTGCCGCCGAAACGGCGCGTCGCCGAGGTGTCCGCCTGCGTGAACGGCTGGAAGAGCGTTCCCAGTTGCTCCGGCGTCATGCCGATGCCGGTGTCGGTCACCTCGAACATCAGGCAAGCGGGCCGATCCTGCGTGCATGAGATTCGGATCGTCACCGATCCTGCCTCCGTGAACTTCACCGCATTGCCCACGAGGTTCAGCAGGATCTGGCGCAGCCGCACCGGATCGCACATGATTGACTTCGGCAAAGGAAACACAGGCTCGACATGCAGTTTGAGTCCCTTGTTCATCGCGTTCATCTGCGCGAGATGACGGACCTCGCGCGCAAGTGCAAGCGGCGAGCATCCGATGGACTCGACCTGCATTTTGCCCGCCTCGATCTTTGAAAGATCGAGAATGTCGTTCAGGATGCACAGCAGATGCTCGGCGTTCCGCCGGATCACCTGGATGCCATCAACCCGGTCGCTGGGCCGTTGCGTCGGATCGAGCATGAGGTCGGCGTACCCGATGATCGCGGTCATCGGTGTGCGGATCTCGTGGCTCATGTTGGCCAGAAACTCGCTCTTGGTCCGGTTCGCCAGTTCAGCGGAGACCCGGGCGAACTCCGCCTCGGCGGTCCTCAACTCGACGAGCTTCTCGAGCTCCGCGTTCCGGTTCTGCAGATGGTCGTCCAGTTCACGCTGGAGCCGCTTGGCCGATAGTGAAACCCGCAGATCACCCAGATTGCGCGTGAATCGCCACGACCACCAGTTGAGCACGCCGAGGAACACGGCCAGCAGGCGATACGCCGGCCAGAAGAACATCACCATCGACATCACATAACCGCAGATCGCGCACCACAGGAAGATGTTGGCAAGATCCATCAGCTTGCGATTGCGATCCGGGCCCGTCTCCGCGAGATAGCTCCGCCGCCAGAAGGCATAGATGCGGAGGTACGCCGCCACCACACCCGCCGTCAGCGCGAGGATCACGCCAATCCACAACCAGTCCGGCCGGCCCTCGGCGGTCTGCAGGCAATGCATGCGGGGCATGTAGTGGCCGTAGTTCGAGAAGAAATCGAAGCTCGCGCCGGCGTGAGCGCCGCTGCAGGCAGACGCCGAGCAGTCACTCGCCGCGGCAGAGGCCGAATCACTCATGATGTCAACGGATGACAGACCCATGGTCATCGTTGCCCGGACCGAGCTGCAGCGCCCGTCAGAGCTTCCCTCCTGTATCAGCGACCACCGGACGGCTCCGTCCCCGGATGCGGCACGCGTAGATCAGTTGGGAAGCATCGATCGGCTTGGTCAGGAACTCGTCACATCCCGCCCTGATGCACTTCTCGCGGTCGCCGCTCATGGCGTGCGCGGTCAGCGCGATGATCGATCGGTCGTACCCCTGCCGTCGAAGTTCCGCCGTCGCGCCGTAGCCGTCGAGGACCGGCATCTGCATGTCCATCAACACGACATCGAACGCACGACCCGATCCGATCGCCTCGAGCGCGCTGCTCACCGCGAGTGCACCGTCACCGACGCACGTCACCTCCGCACCGGCCCGCTTGAGATGGAACGTGATCAGCCGTTGATTGTCCTTTCCATCCTCTGCGAGCAGCACGCGCATACCCTTGAGCGGACGTGTGTTCGCAGCCGGAAGGTCAACCGTGTCCGCAGGGGCCTCCGCGGCTTGGCTCGGTGCTTCGATCAGTTCAACCCCGGCAAGGTCGCCGGCGGAAATGATCACCGAGAACGTACTGCCCGCCCCGTGGCAGCTTTCCACCGTGATGTCGCCGCCCAGCATCCGGGCCAGGCGACGTGAGATCGAGAGGCCCAGCCCCGTGCCGCCGAAGATGCGAACCGTTGAACTGTCCGCCTGCCAGAAGGGGGCGAAGAGCTTGTCCAACTGCTCCCGTGCCATGCCGATGCCGGTATCGACCACGTCGAAACGGATGCGCGGATCCACACCCCCGTCGAACGACACCTTCAGCGTCACCGACCCGAGGTCCGTGAACTTCGTGGCGTTGCCGACGAGATTGACCAGGATCTGACGCAGCCGCAGCGGGTCGGTTTGGATCGTCGCCGGAATGGGGTACACCGGCTCCAGAACGAGCTTGATCCCCTTTTCAACGGCACGCGCCTGCATCATCGAGTACACGTCCCGCGCCAGCTCCAACGGCGAGCAGGTGATCGACTCGGTCGTCATGCGGCCGGCCTCGATCTTCGAAACGTCCAGGATGTCGTTGATGACGGCAAGCAGATGCTCGCCGTTGCGCCGGATCGTCCGCACCGAATCGGCCCGCTCCTCTGATGTCTGCATCGGATCCATGAGCAGGTCGGCGTACCCGAGGATGGCCGTCATCGGCGTGCGGATCTCGTGGCTCATGTTCGCGAGGAAGTCGGTCTTCGCACGGCTCGCGGCCTCCGCGGTTCGGCGCGCGCCGTCGATCGACTCGAGCATCTCGTTCATCCGATCGGCGAGCTCGGCGAGTTCGTCCTTGCCGCCGATGCTGACGCGCTGCGTCGCCAGCCCCGACGCCGCGACCGATGTCGCCTGCTCGCACAGCATGCGGATGCGCTTCAATACGATGCTTGAGAGAAGCACCGAGATCATCGCCGCATAAGCGAACGTGATGCCGCCCATGGCCAGCAGCAGCACGTTCATTGTCTTGCGGCCCTGCTGGTAGATCTCGCGCGTGGAGGTGACGCCCAGGTTGATCAGCGGAGCCCCGTGAATATCCGCCAGCGTCAACTCGCCGTGAACGGATTCATCGCTGATCGCTGTGACCTGCACATCCTCTTTCACTTGCGATGCGGGGCTCGCCGGGGTCAGCGTCACTTCGGCGAGCGAAGTGTCCGTAAAGCTCTCCAGGAGCACATCGTTCACCCACCGGGCGAAGATGAGCGTGCCCGCGATCGGCCCGCTTCCATCCGTGTGAACAATCGGCCGGAGCGCGATGAGCAGTATGCTCTCCGGCAGCACGACCGCTCCGTGGCGTCCCCCCTGCTCGCTGAAATCAAACGCCAGGGATCCACCGGGCCGGACTGCGGTCATTACCGACTCTGGAACGGCGGCGAACGACTCGCCATCGGAGTCGAGCATCTGCGCAAAGTGCACGCCGCCCTTGTCATCGAGCACAACGACGATATCGAGATCCAGACGCACCAGCGATTCGGGGATCAGGTTCTCCGGCACGAACGACTGATCGTTCTCCGACACGAACTTGTACGCCGCGTCCCACGCCGACCAGTCGGCCAGGCTGCTGTCGATGCGCTCGATCCGCTTCATCACGATGTTCGCGGCACGGTGCGTCGTCACCTGCACGTGGCGCCGCTCCAACTCACCGAAGCTGCCGCTCACCAGTCGCTGGGCGACGCCGAAAATGACGGCGACGACGACCAGCATCGTGACGCCCACCAGCAGCAAAGTCTTGACATGCAGCCTCAAGCGCGATTTCCCCGGGGAATCAGCCCCGATGGAAATCGGCCGTTGGCGTGGTGCGATCTACTCAGGGTTCATGGAACAAACCCTTACCGGACGCTCGACACTCAGACGGCCGGTTTGCGAAGGCACACCGCGTGGAAGCCGCGTCCCTCACGGATGAACTTCCGCTCGAAATTCGTGCCCACCGTCTCCCCCTCTCCCGCCGATTCGGGGGAGATGAACTCGCGGCGCTCGTACCGCAACGGCGCGGCATCGGCGGTCCAGCGAGCAAAGTGCGATTCCATCCAATCCCAGTACTCGTCGTGGTCGGTCACGATCCGCAGCTCCCCGCCCGGCTTGAGCACGCGCCAGGCGTCCGCCAGAAATCGGTCCTGCACCACGCGCCGTTTGTGGTGACGCTGCTTGGGCCACGGGTCGCTGAAGTAGAGGTGCACCACGCTGGCGATGGCGTCGGGCACGCGCCAGTGCAGGAATGCCGTCGCATCCGCGTTCAGGAGGCGGACATTCGCCATCCCCCGCCGCCTCACGCGGTCCGCCGCGTAGGCGTAGAACTCGCCGGCCCACTCGATGCCCAGATAGTTCGTGTCCGGCTGCAACTCCGCCTGTTGCACCAGAAACGTGCCCTTCCCCGACCCGATCTCGATCTCGAAGCGGCGTTCCGGGTGGTCAAACCACTCCCTGGGATCCAGGCGCCCCGCGTCCGGATTCGAAATGACATCGTCCGGCAGGGGCGGCAGCTCACCCTCGGTGATGCCCACCCCGCTGGGGTCCAACGTGCGTCCTCGGCCAAGCCCAAAGCTCATGGCGCGATTCTACAGGCCCGCTGTCCCCTCTCCATGCCGCATTTTGACCTCCAGGCGTACGACGTGCGTATAACCATCTGGGTGAGCGCGGGTTTGCTCACCGGGTCCCACGGACAGGCCGATATCGACAGGGGTATCCCCCGGACGGCATCGCCGGGTGCTGGTGGGACACAAAGGCCAGGGAGCAACGGGCCATGACCGACTTCACGCCGTCCGACATGCGCCGCACCGCCAACCAAGGCGGCCCGACGCGCGACCAACTCCTCTCGTTGATCGACGCCGGCTTTGACCGGCGCAAGTTCCACGAGCAGCACTGGGAAGGCTCATTCGATGAGTACCTCGACATCGTCGCGAGGACTCCGAGTGTTGTGCGCAACGCCTACCAGCGCATGTACGACATGATTCAGTCCTTCGGATTCGAGCGCTATCGCCGATTCAAGAAGGACCTCGTTCGCTATCACTTCTTCTCCGACCCCATCGACAACGGACTCGACGGCGTCTTCGGCCTCGACGAGCAGCTCATGCAGCTCGTCGACGTCTTCCGCTCGGCCGCCGAGGGCTATGGCACAGACCGACGGATTCTCCTGCTCCATGGCCCGGTCGGCTCTTCAAAGAGCACCATCGCGCGCCTGCTCAAGAAGGGCATCGAGCACTACTCCCGCACCGAGGCCGGCGCGCTGTACTCGTACTCCTGGCTCCTCGACGATCACGCCGGCCCCGGCGCCAAGACCACCGAGTACCCCTGCCCGATGCACGAGGAACCCCTCATGCTCGTGCCGCAGGCCTCGCGCCCGCAACTGCTCGCCAAGCTCAACGAGGCGTACACCGCCTCGGGCCACCGCGGTCGCCTCAAGCTCTACGGCGAGGTGAATCCCTTCTGCCGCAAAGTGCTCAGCGACCTGATGATCCACTACGACGGCGACTGGAAGAGCGTGATGAGCCACGTCCGCGTGCGCCGCATCGGCCTGTCCGAGAAGGACCGCGTCGGCATCGGGACCTTCCAGCCCAAGGACGAGAAGAACCAGGACTCGACCGAGCTGACGGGCGACATCAACTACCGCAAGATCGCCCAGTACGGCAGCGACAGCGACCCGCGCGCCTTCAACTTTGACGGTGAACTCTGCATCGCCAACCGCGGCCTGTGCGAGTTCATCGAAGTTCTGAAGCTCGATGTCGCGTTCCTCTACGACCTGCTCGGCGCCTCGCAGGAGCGCCTCATCAAGCCCAAGAAGTTCGCGCAGACCTACATCGACGAGGTCATCATCGGGCACACCAACGAACCCGAGTACAAGAAGCTCCAGAGCAACGAGCTCATGGAGGCCTTCCGCGACCGCACGATCAAGATCGACGTCCCGTACAACATCCGCCTCGACGACGAGATCAAGATTTACCAGAAGGACTTCGGGGTCGACCGCATCAAGGGCATGCACATTGCGCCGCACACCATCGAGGTGGCGGCCATGTGGGCCGTACTCACGCGGCTCGACGAGCCCAAAAAGGCCGGCATTACCCTGATGCAGAAGCTCAAGCTGTACAACGGCAAGAGCATCCCCGGCATGACCGAGGACTCCATCAAGGAACTCCGCGAGGAGGCCCCCCGCGAGGGCATGGGCGGAATCAGCCCCCGCTACATCCAGGACAAGATCTCCAACACCCTCGTCTCCCCGCAGGCCATGGAGGAGAAGCAGATCAATCCCTTCATGCTGATGAACGAACTCGAAGAGGGGCTCAGCCACCACTCGCTCATCAACGACGAGGACACCCGCAAGCACTACAAGGAAATCCTCGCGACGGTGCTCAGCGAGTACGAGGACATCATCAAGGGCGAGGTCCAGCGGGCCATCTCAGCCGACGAGGAAGCCATCCGCCGCCTTTGCGCCAACTACATCGAGAGCGTCCGCGCCTACACCCAGAAGGAGCGCGTCAAGAACCGCTACACCGGCAAGGACGAGGAGCCCGACGAACGACTCATGCGGTCGATCGAGGAGAAGATCGACATCCCCGACAGCCGCAAGAACGACTTCCGCCAGGAGATCATGAACTACCTCGGCGCCCTCGCGCTCGACGGCAAGAAGTTCGAGTACAACACCAACGCCCGCCTCTACCGGGCACTCGAACTCAAGCTCTTCGAGGACCAGCGCGACACCATCAAGCTCAAGAACCTCGTCTCCAGCGTGGTAGACGACGCGACGCAGCAGAAGATCGACGTGATCAAGAAGCGGATGATCGAGCAGTTCGGCTACAACGACCGCTCAGCCGCCGATGTGCTGAACTACGTCGCGAGCATCTTTGCGCGGGGTGACAAGAAGGGCGATTAACGCGCAGTGGTTGATTCCTTCGCCTTGCGACGACGTTCCCGCTCTTCTCGCGCCCACGGCTGCCCGAACAGGCGATCAAACGGCGCCTGCTCATGGCAATCCATGCAGGACTCGATCCGTCCCGAACTCAGGACTTTCGACCCGTCTGCACTGACCACACCGTAGATCCAGCCCTCATCGGTGTCCGAGGCACCAGCCGGGAGCTTGGACATCATGAAAAGGTCCCCCTGATTGCCGGTGCGATATACCTTGCCGTCGGCCCCGCGTGCGTGATCATCCGGCCACTTCGTGCCATCAGCGGGCTGACTGTCCTTTGCGACCTCGACCGGGGTCCACGACTCTTTTACCAAAGTCAAACCTACCAACTGCGAGCGCACGACTTCGGGATCCTTGCGCATGGTGTCATCGTCGCTGATCTGGTGATTCGCCGCGTCGTACGCGCGCTCGTCAGACGCGTACAGGAAGTACAGCTTGCTCCCGTGAGTCGCCAAGTCATCACTGACGCTTTCTTGCACGCCGGTTGGAGCTGGAGTTGAGCACATTGTCGGCGCCCAAAGGGCAAAATTTGAGACCCTCGTCCATTGCTTGTAACTCGCTGCCGCTTCAAGCAGCCGAACATTGTTCGTCTTGACGAGGGGTTCTCCACCATCAGTCACCGTTCCGCCGCCCGAAGATCTGGGAGCCTGAGCTGTAACGTGCATCGCCAAGCCCGACATCATTGCGAGCACAACCCCTGACAGCATCGCACGTTTCATGACAGCTTCCTTTTTTCGAGAAGGTGCATCAACAGCACCTCAGCTACATGTTGATCCCCATGTACGCCAGCACTGCCAGCACAAACGACCCGCCCCCGAAGATCGCGCCTTCGCCGATATCGAGGTCCAGCCACTTGATCGAAAAGGCGATGTACGCGACCAGCATGAAGAGCCACGGCAAGAACAGCAGCGGCAGCACGTTTGCCAGCACGCCCACGGTATCGGCGAACAAGTAGATCGCAATGATCCGGATCACCGCCGGCACGAACGGCTGATCAAAGCCGAGCATCCACATGCACATCCCTGTGTACAGCGCGACGCCCATCGGGACCAGGATCGCGTACACCTTGAGGAAGTTGGTGGCGCTACCGATCATGCCCATGAGCGCCATCGACCCCCACAACGCTCCGAGAGCGATCGCGAGCAGCACGAGAGACTTGACCAGCGCCTGACGAAAGTCGGCCCTGGACTGCTGGTCGCACTCGGCACGCCGTACCGCCGCAAGCAGCTTGCTCCCGCATGACGGGCACGTATCCGCGGTACCGCCGGTCAAAGCGCCACCGCAGGCCGGGCACCGCGAGGCCGACGCCCGAGTGGGACTGCCGGACGGCCTGGGCTTCGCAACTGGAGCAGGCGCAGGAGTGACCGGCACACTCAGTCGCGAATCGATCGCGCCGCCGGCTTCCAGCGGAATCGCAGCCCCATCAGAATCCTTTGAACGCTCGACGCGCTGCTGGGGTCCCATGCTTCCTCTCCATGCGGTCGCTTACTTATACCGCTCAGAGGAAGCTCTGGATCCCTCAGATCAGGTTCCGATCAAAGAAGTACTCCACCGAGTTCGAAAGATCGTGCAGCTCCCGCGTCTCCGGCCCCCGCCGATACCCCCGCTTCTCATAGAAGCCGTGCGCATCACACAGGCGTGTGTCGCTCCAAAGCGTCATTCGGTTCGCCCCACGGCGAACGGCTTCCCGCTCCGCGTGCTTGAGCAACATCCCCGCCAGCCCCTGCCGTCGGGCGGCCTTCTCCACGTACAACCGCTTCAACTCCACCGCGCTCGGATCGCCCTTCACCGGCTTGATGCCCACGCTCGCAACCACCCGCCCGTCCGCATCGACCACCACCCACAACGTGCCGTTGCCCTTCGCGAACGCCGTCGCCGGACGCGGCAGGTCCGAGTCCTCGCCGTCGAGTTCCAGCACCATCCCCTCATACTCGGCGTAGCACCCGCCCACGAGCGCAATCATGCCCGGCGCATCGGCATCGGTCGCCTCGCGGAAGGTCAGCCCCGCCGGCAGGTTCATGTGGTCACCGGGCGACTCAGGATCACGCTGCGGTAGTTCGTGTACGGCCACTGCCAGTACTCCACGAACTGGAACCCACGCTTGTCGTAGAACCGGCGCAAATCCGTATCCGGCTCCGCCATCGACAGCGCCAGCTCCGTCTCGCCGATCTCTCGCGCACGCCGTTCCACCGTGTCCAGAAGCAGCACGCCCACACCGCGTCCCTGCACGCTCGGATCAACGCCGAACTGCGAGAAGTGGGCCACGTGCGGTTTGAGGAAGTGCTTGGGGAAGTCGGTCTCTTCCTTCTCGTTGAGAAGGATCACGCCGACGACCCGCTGCTCGAGCGTGGCGACGAAGCACTCGCTTTCATCGGCCCGGCGCCGCGTGACATCTTCGGTCTGACGACCAGCCAGCGGGCGCAGCCCCATCTCCACCTGCGGCCGGTAGGCGCGGTGCAGGAGAGCCGTCACCTCGGCGATCGAATCGCTCGGAGCAATGCGGCGGACGAGGACGGCAGGCTGAATGGCGGCGGAAGTCTTCATCGTGGCAGTGGGCTTCTCCGAAAGCCGGGAGTGTAGGAGGGAATGGACCAACGAGTTCCAAACAGTCTCTGATGCGTAATTATGCCGTCCGGTTTCAGAATCCCCGCCGCCCCTCGCTACACTCGCCGCCATGAAGGCTTCCGGCCGGAGAGATGTCGGCGATCTGGCGCCCAAGTCCGCCGTGCCGCTCGTCGGCGAGTCGCGTATCCGCGTCCGCTACAGCGAGTGCGACGCCATGAGCGTCGCCCACCACGCCTCCTACGTCCCTTGGCTCGAAGTCGGGCGTACCGACCTCCTCCGCGCCTGCGGCGTCTCCTACCGCGACATGGAAGCCGCCCACATCTTCCTGGTCGTGACCAAGCTCGAACTCCGCTACAAGGCCCCCGCCCGCTACGACGAGGAAGTTGTCGTCGTCACCCGCGTCTCCGGCGGCGGCCGCGCCCGCATCGATCACGAATACGAAGTCTGGGTCGACCGCAACGACGGCCGGGGCAAGAGCATCCTCTGCGCCACCGCCACGTCAACCCTCGCCTGTGTCGACGAAACCGGAAGGCCCCGCGCACTGCCCGACTGGCTCGTGCCCACCTGATCGCCCCGGCGCCCGGTTAGTTCCCCAGCACCTTGTCGATCACGCTCCCGCCCGTGCCCGGCGGATCGGCGAACGCCGGCGCATCGACATCCTTCTCGAGCTGTTTGGTGAGCACATTGATCCGCTGGTAGCGCCGGTCGCGCTCGCGGACGCCCAGGATGTACACCCAGCCGCCCTGCTTCGCGACCACGCCGTCGGTGGAAACCGGCCCGGTCCAGATGCCGTTGCGCACCGGCACCTCGCGCCACGCCCGCTTCTCGTCCGATCCGTCGGCGACGTACGCCTTTGCATCCGAGCTGACACGGACGGTCACGGTCGTCGTCAGCGAGCCGTCGAGCTGCAACTGGCCGAACGTCAGCACCGCCGTTTCCAGAGGAACGCTGACGCGGTTGTCGTAGCCGTACGTCTCGATCGCGTCCAGGATCTGCGACAGGTGCCGCGTGCTCTCGATGCCGGTCACGTCGAAGGTGACGACCTTCGCCTGCACTTCCCGCACCCGCACCCCTTGCGCGGTCAGGAGGCTTTTCATCTCCCCCGCCTTGGTCTGCGGCAGGGCGCCGAACTCAAAACGCGTCTCGTTCCGGGCCCAGCCGATACTCCGAGAGCAGCCGGTCAGCGTGGAATGGCACAAGACGAGCGCAACGACAGCCGCAGTGGTGATGATGGTCTTCACTCGTCGTCTATCGGAAGGCCGCCCGGAAGCACTGCAAAGGCCCGCTCAGGACCCGCAACCACCGCCGCCGCACCCGGACGAGCCGCAGCCGGAGGAGGAGCCTCCATCCGAAGCATCACTTCCCGAGG
>JBGSZV010000107.1:0-4968 GCA_041750235.1 Phycisphaerales bacterium | reverse complement strand
TAGGCGTACCAGTCCTCGACGGGCAGCGGGCTCACGAGGTGCAGCAGCAGAGACGCGTGCGGGCAGATCGGCGTCACTTCGCCCGAGAGCCAGAGGTCGGACCACACCCGCGCGGCCTCGTGCGTGTTCCACACGGGGTCGGGGTGGGTGTAGGGGGCGGCGATGTAGATCCACGGCTTCGCCGAGCGGGCAGTGGGCAATGGGGAGTGGGCAGTGGGGTCAGGCATGGGAGACGCCTCCCGCTGCACGCTTGAAGCTGACGACCCAGACCCAGGGGTTCGCGGCCCATGACGCCTCGCCGTTGATGTGCTGCCACAGGTTGGCGAAGGCGTACCGCGCGGTGCCGAGGCTCTGATCGCTCGTCGCGTTCTCACGCCACGACCATTGACACGGCTGGATGTAGTAGGGCTTGGCCTCTTCGCCGATGGGTCCGACCTTGCCAGGCGACACTTTGTCGCGCGGGGTGAAGATCATCCCCTCCGCGATCGCGTCGGCTTCGGTGATGTCCTGCACGCGCTCGACGCGGATGCTGGTGATCTCCAGCGTCAGGCGGCTGGCCCAGCGGGGCATGATGCTGGGGCGCCACGGACTGCGGACGCTCAGATCAAAGGCGTCCGTGAAGTCCGCGCGGAACTCCAGATCCTTAGGGCCGGTGCATGTGCTCAGGGAGTCTTTCTCGGCGATGGAGTCGCCGTATGCCCGCCAAGTCTCCCGCACCCAGAGGAGATCGCCTCGGCGCAAATTTGCTGTATCGAGTTCGGCACCACACCCAGCACACGCGAGGCATGACGCATGCTGCACAGCCCCCTGCTGATTGCCCGGCGGATGTGTTCGCGCTCCTGCGGAGTGAACTTCGCACGCCCTGTGGACGCCCGACCGTGGGCGCGCCGGTCCTGCCAGTTCTCCGTTGGAGTGCCCCACGTGAGATTCGATGGAAGATTGTTCGTGGCATCCCCGTCGAGGTGACGGGTCTCCACCCGCATCCCCGGTTCGCCGTGGAACGCCAGGCAGATGAGACGATGAACCGCCTTGGTCACCTTCTTGTTGTTGTGGCTCATCGAGATCATGCGGTAGCCCTTGGAGTTGATCGACCCCTTGAGCGGGTACCACTCCGTCCGCACCTTGCGCCCGAACCCCGCGTACTTCGTCCGGCTGTAGATCTGGCCGTCCGACCCCGCCATGTAGTCGTCGTTGGGCGAGCAGGGGATGATCTTGAGAATCACGCCAGTGGGCAGTGTTGTCATGACCGCACCTATAACAGGTGAGGTGGTCGCCGGGTTGGCCGTAGGGGCAGCGGACACGGCCCCATGGGAATGTCGTGACGTACTGCTTGGCCACCGCCTCAGAGTGTGGGCGCGCCGCTGCTCGATGATCGGCGTCCATCACCCAGTCGGCAACGGCGGGGTGGTTGGGTATCCGCATGATCCTCCGCGTCTGGGTCTTGCGGCCTTCGAGGAGGGCGCGGACCATGGGGGCGGAGAAGAGAATCGGATGCGAGCGAGGGGAGGTGTCTTGACTCATGGCTTTTCTCCGCAGCCCGGCGCAGAGGTGGCAACCCGGAGTCGGGCGTCTTCCTCATCGCCGGAGGCGAGCACTCTGAAGGCGGGGTGGTCGGTGAGGCCGGGGACGGGGGCGGATGTCGCTGGCGGTGGGTGACGGCGGGGGATGTCGCGGACGGGGGTGGGTGTTGTCTGGGCGTTGGTGCGCTGGGCGGCCTTGGCGCGTTTGCGGGCGAGGTCGGCGACGTACTGCTCGCACTGCCGGCGGATGTCGCTGCCGGGCTTCACGAGTTCACGCAGGCGGGCGGCCAGCAGTTCGGGCGTCGGTGACTTGGTCTTGCCCCACAAGCCCACGCAGGCGCCAACGAGCTCCACGCCCGCCTGATCAATCGCAGCGGAAGCGACCGAGGTCCAGACCCCGGCGCCGACGAGCGTGTCCAGGAGGGCCGTGGCCTGCGGGGAGCGGGGAGAAGTTCCGGCATCCGCCGCAGGCGGAGTGGTAGACGCCTCGCTCTGGGCTGACGCCACGGCGCGAGGCTGGGGAGTTGATTCAGGAGCGGGAACCGAATCACCACCACCAGCACCATTCGCGGCGGGCGGCGTCGGAGCAACCGCAGGCGCTGGTTGTGGTGGTGGTATTCTCTTCTCTTCTCTCCTCTTATCTCCTCTGGTTGCGCTTGTGTTCGCTCGCGGTTCGCTCGCGGTTGCGCTCCTGTTCGCTTGCTGTTGCGCGAGTGCTTCATCGGCGCGGACCTGCTTCATGCGCCGCATGGCCAGCGCGCGGGTCTTGGCGCTCTGGCTGTTGTGTTGATCCCAGCGGGGGAAGATCACCTCGGACCCGTCGACGGCCAGCCAGTCGATCTCGTCGCGCATGAGGGCGGCGGAGAGGCCGGGGCAGTGGACCAGGCGGTCGATGTAGGCGGCGTTGCCCAGGGCCCGGCCGTCCTTGGCGTGCTTGTCGGCCCAGCTCCACAGGCGGTGCATCTTGCCGACGACCAGGTCCTCATCGACGCCCAGGATGGCGGCGATCGCCACCACCTTGGGGTTGGTCGAGAGGTCGGTCCGCATCTTGATCCAGGGTTCAGCCAATGAAGTGCTCGCTGCGCGATGAGGGAGGGGGACAACCACGGAGACACGGAGGCACGGAGGGGCACGGAGGAAGATGCCGGGTCAGACCGGAACGGGGAAGTCTTCGTTGGTGATGAACTTGAGAAACGGCACCTTGCGGTCACCGCGGAATGCGTTCCATGCCTTGATGGCGATGGCGAGCTGATGATGGACCGCGATAGTCACGCCGATCTGGCTCTTGCGATTGAGAAGATGGCTGCGCAGTGCGAGGACGGGGTGTCCAGGCTCAAGTCCGGCCCCGTCGGACCAGCGCTCAATGAACTCAGATGCCATCTGGGCATCGATGCGATTGAAAATGAACCAAGCGGAGGAGGCAACGGACGGGCTGGCGATCCATGACTTGCGTCTGGTCAACGAGGAGTTGGCCGATCGAACCATGTCGCACACATCCGGATTGTTGTAAACAAACTCCTGTGCTTGCTCAGGAAGAAGCTTCATCACGTTGCTTTGCATCTTGTTGTTGTCAAACCGAAAAATGATCCCGATGGTTGCGGCGAGAGAGCTCGCATAGGGAAAGTTGTCCATCTGAAAATCGGTCGAGATCATGCGAGGAGAACCCCGGTCCATCGCCAGAAACGTCTCCGGGTCGAGCCCGTAGATGACGGGCTGCGTCATCGGAATCCCGGTTTCGACGCACATGATCATTCGGTGCTGGCCGTTGATGAGGTTTCCAAACCAATCGAAGCAGATGCAGTCGTTGGCAATGACAAGGCCGCGAGCGGAGCGGGCCACTCTTTTGAGAAATTCCACGTTGCTGCGCTTGACGTTGCGATTCTTCGGGTGCTTGTTCTCAAGCAAATAGGCAGCCCGCTCCGGCGTGAATGTTTCAACGCACATCCGAAAGGGCTCTCTATCAGGACTCTGTGTTGCCATTGGTCGAACTCCTGTCTTCCTCCGCGTCACTCCGCGGACTCCGTGGTAAAATGTCTTGGTCTCACGCCTCGTGCCGGCGTTTGTCGGTGGCGATCCAGACCGTGGCCCAGCAGCCGCTGATGGTCTTGCGTTTCATGCCCGCTTCGGCAACGTGGCCGCTCTCGACGAGCTCGCCGCGGCGGGGCCGCTGGGTGTTCCCACTCATCTCAAGCTCGACCTGCATCTCCTGATCGGTGGCGCCGAGCACGCCGCGGCCGCGGATGAAGGCCAGCACCTTCTGGCGGTCGGCCTGGGCGTTGACCTTGGTGGCGGTCGCGGCCTCGCGGGAACGCTTGCGGGCCTCGGTGCTGAAGAGGGTGGGCTGGATTGGCGCAGGGCGCGGTGCGCATTGCGCGTTGCGCGAACGGGGAATGGTGCGTGTCATCGTGTGGCCTCGGTGATGGTTGCGGGGGGCACGGGCATCTCTGGCACCTGGATGCGTCTGAGCGGGCGGGAGGATTCGATCTCTCGCAGCACGTCGGCGAGGCCGTCTGGGGTGAGGTGGCTGCGGGTGGGGTAGGCCAGTTCCTTGCTGGTCAGGGTGGGCAGGAGCCGCGTCGGGATGACGGCGATGTCGCGGGAGTCGTGGAGGTAGCTGTTGATCTGGTGGAACCCCATGCCGCCGCCGCGCTTCCACGCGGGGAGGATCCGCAGCCGGCGGAAGCCGCCATCATTGACCGAGCGGGAACTCAGCGGCGTCCACCACGACAGCCGCACGCACCAGGGCCCGCCGACCGCCAAACACACGAAGGGCCGCACCTTCTCGCCGACACGGTTCCACGAGAGCTGCACCTCGGGCGTCGAGGCCGGCAGCATCGCGTCGATGTGGGCGACCAGGCCGGGGATGACCTCGGCGGCGGAGACGGGCGAGATGGTGCGGGGGCGGGTCATGGGGGGAGGGGCAATGGGCAATGGGCAGTGGGCAGTGGGGAAAACATCAGGCGGGCAGGACAAGGTGGTCGGGGACGGCGTCGACGATGGCGGGGTAGCCGAAGAGGTCGCGGTCGAATGGGCCGACGATGCCATCAGCCTGCATGCGCTCCGCGAGTCGCGCGGCGATCGTGTAGCCAACGGCAAAGCGGCGCTGCAGCATCGTGATCCGGCAGCGGCGGTCGGCGATGACCAGCAGCACAGCGCGGCGGTAGAGGCGTTCTTCGGTGGAGAGGGTGGGCGTGCTCATCGCACTACCTCGACTTCGGCGGGCTGGAACCATCCAGCCATCTCGTAGATGCCGGCGTTGGAGTGGCCGATGTCGCGGGCGTCGTCGGCGCGGCATCGCATCATGCAGTCCCGGGTGTCGATTGCACGCACGCCCAGGATGGTGCCGGCGGGGATGCACTCGTCGCCGGTGAGGACGCGCACGCGGTCGCCAATCGCGACGGTGTGGCCGTGGCGGTCGAGCATGGTTGGTGGGTTTGTTGCAGTGCTC
>JBGSZV010000106.1:0-10619 GCA_041750235.1 Phycisphaerales bacterium | reverse complement strand
GACCTCGCCCCCGCCTCCGGCGATCTCCGCCCCGGCGTGGTGCTCCCCGATCTCGTCCTGCAAACCCCCGCTAACACCACCGCCGCGCCGATCACCGGCCCCTGCATCCTCGCGCTGATCCGCAACAACGCCGAGAACCCGACCCTCTGGCTCGATGCCGCGCAGCGCCACACCCGCGCCCGCGGCTACAGCGCTGCAGTCCCCATCATCATCTTCACCTTGGGCGAAGCTTCGACCCAGTTCACCGAGAAACTCGACGCCTGGACCCTCGCCCTCACCCCCGATCCCGTGCGCTACTCCCTCTCACCCGCCACCACCATCGACCGCTTCGCCGCCGGCCACTCCGGCGCCCTCGTCGTCATCGACGCGCAGAACACCATCAAAGCCGTCGTCCCCCTGACCACCGAAAACTCCGACGAAGCCCTCGAAAAACTCATCGCCGCCGACAAGTAACGCTGCTCGCGAAGCGCCAACGTCCGGGTACGACTGAAACTCGTGGTGCCACGGCGTCGCCGACGCTCTGGTCGACAATCCGTGCAACACACTCACGCGCCACCGTCAGTACCGAACGCTGCAACTTCCTAGTTTCTCTTCACAATCCCAATCTGTGTCCATCTGTGACATTCGTGGCAACTCTTCCGAGATCTCTTCTCCGTGCCTCCGTGTCTCCGTGGTAGGTATTTCTTCCTCACTCCACATCCAAGCCACGTACATACTCCGTCAGCGCCCGCATCTGATCCTCGCGCGACGCCGTCAGCTTCCGCGTCTCCTCCGCGATCGCCTCCACCCGCGTCTCCTGCTCGCCCAGCTTCTTCATGTACCGCGCGTACAGATCACTGTTCCGATCAATCGTCCCCATGTTCCCGCGCAGCCGGTTCTGATCACCCTCGATCGACGCCCGCTCCTGCGCAAGCTCCTCGATCTTCCGCTGCGTCTGGTTGATCCCCGCCTGCATCGAAGCCGCCTTCTTGACGGCGTCAACCACCGCCTGGCTCTCCTTGCCGTTCTGCGCGTAACCGATCAGCGTCGGCAGATCGAAGCTCGCCATCTCGTACATGCTGGCGTTGGTCCGCTCCATCACCACATCCAGCACGCCGCTCTTCGCCGGCTCCAGCGTCATCTCAAAGCGGTATCGCTGCTCCGTCTCCTCCGAGGGCTTTTCCTTGGAGATCAGGTCCCAGCCCTGCATCTTCGTGTGCTCCACCAGTAGCGTCCGCGACCGCTTCGAGTCGCGGTTGTCGAACTGGTACTTCCACCCCTGGTGCTGCTTCCACGTCTGCTCGATCATGCCGTCCACGATCTTCACCTTCAGGAGATCCTGCCCCGCGCCGGTCTCCGTCGTCGCCCCGACATCCAGGTCCACGGCATAACTCAGCAGCCGCTTCTGATCCCTCGACGTGTGCGGAATCTGAGCATCCCCCGCGTACGCAGCGCCGTCATACACCGCGATCGGCCCCGGCATCAGGTGCAGATTCGTGTCGTTCGTCAGCTCAACACCCCGCATCGGATGCTCACGCAACTGCTCCACGTTGAAGATCGACACCCGCCGACCCGCGATATTCGATGACAAAATCGGCAGCATCGCCGACTTCTGCCGCTCCAGCGTCACCGGCGCATCCAGCGTGTACATGAACTGCTCGCCGACATCCCCCGCCGAAGCCTGCGCCGCCGCGGCGTACGCGGTCATGTCGCCGGCGTCGTAGGAGAACTCAGCCACATCTGCGGCACCCTCCCAGCCGGTCGTCCCCTTCACAGCCATCGCCGGCGCAGGAGCCGCGCCCGCCTTCGATGCTCCTGCCATGCGTCGACCCGGATCGCCAGCGGTGACGCTGGTTTCGGAGTATGGCACCGATCGATTCGTCGCCGTCTCATACACCCGCGGCCCGATCCCCGTCATCATCGGAACCGGAACCCACATCCGCGTCGCAAACAACGGCTGATACAAGTCCATCTGGAACCCCACCGGCCGTCCCGAGGCCAGCGCCAGCCGTACATCCTTCCAGTCCTGGTCGGTGACGTTCTCCACCACCGCCCACCCCTGCAGCGTCGGCTTGTTCGCTTCCGCGTCGTCCAGCACCAGCCGGTAGCTCGTCTTCCACACCGGCATCTCGTGCACGTACGCCACGGCAATCCGTCGATCACCCGCCTCCGGCCCGCTGAACGACATCTCGACGCTCTTCACCCGGTCCCCGCGATACTCCGCGAGCGCCGCCAGCGCCTTGTTCAACTCGTCGTTCAACTCCTGATCCACCAGCGCAAACGTCCGGATCGCGCTGGTGGCGATCGACCGCACACCATCCGCCGCCACGATGTTCACGTACCACTCGTCAAAGTGCCCCGGGTTCCCGCCGGGAGTGGGGGGGATCACCGTCTTCCGCGATTCAACCCCGAGAATCGGACCCTCGTACGTCCCCTCGCTCGTCGTCACGCGCAGCCGCGCCCCGCGCAACTGGTTGAACAGCTTGTCCATGCTCGACGCCTGCGAGATATCAACGCCAAAGCTCGCCAGCCGCCGCTCCAAGGGCTCCTTGCTCGCGTAGCTCACCCCGTCGATCCGCCCGCCATCAAGATCCAGCAGCACCATCGACTTCAGGATGTCATTGATCTGCGCCGTCTCGAACTTCAGTTCGACCTTCTTCGAACCGGAGATCAGCCCCTGCCGCTCAAACGCCCCAACGCCCGAGTGGTACAGCGTGATCTTCCGGATCGGCAGCTCCGCCGACTCCTGCGCGACCACCGCCTCCACACACACGATCGAAACCACCGACCCCGCCAGCAAAGCCATCATCCGGTTCATCGAAATCCCTTTCATTCTCACCGCAGAGACGCAGAGATCGCAGAGGCAATGAATCCATTTGCTATTTGGTCATCTGCGATTTGATGCCTTCTCTGCGCCCTCTGCGTCTCTGCGGTAAAGATCATCGCCTTACCAGGTGTACCGAGCCGTGTACGTCACCACCGTCTCCCCATCCGGCGGCACCGTCACTTTGAACTCGATCGTCTGCGCATCCTTCTTCTCAAACCCCTGCGAGTTCTTCTGGATCTCCCAGTTCACCCCGCGGTACAGGTGCTCCACAACCACGACCTCCACGGCCTCCTTCTTGTGGTTCCGCACCTTCACTTCAATCGTCTCGTTCAGCCAGTCGTCGTCATAGTTCGCCTCGAAGTTCACCTGCCGCCGCTCGCCGCGCAGATCAAACGAGTCCCCCGTGTACACCCGCACCAGCTCGTCCTTCGGCGTGTGATCAATCACGTTCTCGCCGGTGAACTCAAGCTGCCCGTCCGAATCCTGCCGGTAGAACCGCATCCGACCCTTCGGCAGCGCCATCCCCAGCCCGCTCGCCGCATCATTCCTGAACTCCCGCATCACCCAGATCTTCGGCTGCTTCTCCGTGCCGTACTCCCGGTTCTGCCGGATTTGATCAATCCCCATGTACCCCCAGCGCGACGGATCAATCCACGCCCCGTCGTACACGTACACCCGCTTGCTCCGCACATTCTCCGCGCGCACAAACTCCACCTGCTTCGTCTCCCGGTCCCGCAGCGTCGTCGGCCGCTCCAGGTTGTACATGTGGTACTCGTCGAAACTCTTCGTCGTCACCGCCGCCCCGCCCGCCATCTCGAGCGACATCTGCCGCCGGGCCATCCCGAGCTGTTCATCCTGCCCCGGCTGAATCTTGTTCACGTCGCCGGCGACGAGCTTGATCTTCGCCTCATCAAACGTCTTGCCCGTCTGGTTGTCGATCGTCACCCACCCCGTCAGCGTCATCACATCGCC
Organism: Phycisphaerales bacterium; assembly: GCA_041750235.1. GTDB lineage: Bacteria > Planctomycetota > Phycisphaerae > Phycisphaerales > UBA1924 > JBGSZV01. The sequence continues at coordinate 6,841 of JBGSZV010000106.1, read as the reverse complement.
CGACTCCGGCGCCACGCAGTTGTAGTCCGCCTGCCACGACATCCCGCCCGTGACATACGCCAACTCCGCCGGGAACTTCCCTGGCTGATTCGTCTCGATCTTCCACGTCAGCGTCGGCTCGAGGATCGAGTCATCCCCCAGCGCCGGAAAAATCGGCTCCCCCGGCAGGCTGAACCGCAGCTTCCCATCCACCTCGATGATCGGCTGCGAACTACCTGACCCGCCGCCCCCATACGCCATCATCTGCTGGCGCATCTGGTACGCAGCGCCATACCGCTGAAACGCCTCAACGTGCGGCACATACCCGCTCCGCACGATCTTTCCCTTCACGATCTTCTCGACGTCCCCCTGCACCACGCGGAAGTCAATCGTCTTCCCCTCGTACATGTTGAGCAGCAGCCCCTGCGAGATCGGATCATTCCGAAAGCTCTGCTCGATGATCGTCAGGTCCCGCCCCCCGCGCGCATCGCGCAGGATCACCGAATCCGGCTCCAGGTGCACCGTCGTCCCGCTGTGCGACACCGTGCTCGAACCCGCCTTCAGGTCCAACTCGATCGTCTCGCGCACCACCCCGAAGTTCTGGTTGTAAATCGTGATCGCCGGCGCATCCCCCAGCACCACGCCGCTCATCGAACCCGCCGCCACCGCAACCATCACAGCCACGCGATTCATGTGCAGTTCCTTTCAGTTTTCACCGCAGAGTCGCAGAGTCCGCAGAGGTTGAGTTCTTTCTTCTCAATCCGAATTCCTGCTTTCCTCCGTGCCTCCGTGTCTCCGTGGTGAATGTCTTCCAACCGGTATACCCTTTTAGACCGACCCCGGCCTCACTTGGTTCGGTCGGCTTTTTCGCGGAGGAATCATGTCCAAGCGTCCCATCATCATGGCCGGCTCCCCCCAGACCAACCTCGCCCTTTATCGCCGAGTTCGCTTCCTCTGCGGCGACCCGGTCGTCTTCCTCGACATCCCCGGCCAGCCCGCCACGCTCATCATGCGCGACATCGAGGTCCTCCGCGCCCGCAAAACCGCTCGCGCCGACAAGGTCTACGCCTTCAACGACTTCCCGCCCCCCCAGGGCCTCTCCGGCGATCGGCCCACCGCCACCGCGCAGGCCGGCGCCCAGTTCCTCCGCCAGCTCGGCATCAAAGAAATCTGGTGCGACCGCTCGCTCCCGATGCTCTACGCCCACATCTGCGGCGAGGCCGGCATTGCCGTGCACTGCGATCCCGAGATGGGCGTCCTCGAGCGCCGCTCCAAGGACGCCCAGGAAGTCGAGTTCCTCCGCCGCGCGCAGAAGATCACCGAGGACGCCATCGAACTCTGCTGCCGCATGATCGCCCGCGCCACCGTCAACGCCGACGGCATCCTCATGCACCAGAACACCCCGCTCACCAGCGAACGCGTCCGCGAAGAGATGGACGTCTTCCTCCTCCGCAAGGGCTTCACCAACCCAGCCGCCATCGTCATCGGCGGACCCGCCGGCGCCGATTGCCACGACCGCGGCGAGGGACCCCTCCGCACCGAAGAGCCCATCATCATCGACGTCTTCCCCTGCGACCGCAGCACCCTCTACAACGGCGACTGCACCCGCATGGTGGTCCACGGCAACCCCGCCAACATCCCCGACCCCGTAAAGCGCATGTACACCGCCGTCAAGGAAGCCAAGGACTCCGCCATCCGCGCCATCAAGGCCGGCGTCACCGGCGAGCAGGTCCACAACGCCGCCACCAGCGTCATCACCGCGCACGGCTACAAGCTCGGACTCCCGGGACCCAACGAGCCCAAGTCCTACTGCGCCATGGTCCACGGCACCGGCCACGGCATCGGCCTCGAAAACAAGGAACCGCCGCTGCTGGATAAGGGCGGCCCCACGCTCGTCATCGGCGACGCCATCACCGTCGAGCCCGGGTTGTACTCCTACGCCATCGGCGGCCTGCGGCTGGAAGACATGGTCATCGTCACCAAGGACGGCTGCGACAACCTCAACCAGCTTCATGAGGGGCTGACGTGGGATTGAGAGGGTCTTCGTCTCCTACCCACTCCGAACTCCTCAACTACGGCGATTCAAAGGACCTGATCACCGAGGATTGCATCAAGCCCTGATACGATGCGGGAATCACGCGGATTCCCGCAGCGTTTCCGCTGCGAAACCCGAGCAGGAGCACAACTGACTCTGGATCAGCGAGTCTAGGTCGAGCCATCAGAGCCGCGAGTGCAATCTCGCGACGAATCCCCCTCCGCCCCTTCAGGGCGGCACCGACAACACACACCACGAACCCAGGGTTCCCGCTCACTCGCAGACTCGCTCGCTCCACCCTGGGCTATTGACGGACACCCCTTCGGGGTTTCCCGACCTCCGTGCCATGGCCAGTCCCGGCGCGCCGGGAGCCGTGCTACCCGCCTTTCCTACTCCCTCTCGTATTGACCGGCCTTGCGCGCCCACCCGCGCCCCCGCGCATGACAAAATCACCCCCCCCGCCCTCATTCGCGCAACCCCAACCACATCAACAACTTCCCCGTACCACCCAAAAGCGCATAGCACCCCAGCGCGCGCCAATCCGTGGTCGCCGGCCCCTTTATGGAGGACCCGCGCGCCGTGGACGAGATCTTCGCCCAATCCATGCTTGAAGCCGTCACCGAGATGCGCGGTCTCCTCAAGAGCACCGAGCCCCGCGACAAGGTCTGGGCCGCGCGCACCATCGGCTACCTCGACGCCCTCCACAAGCGCACCAAGCTCATGGAGGCCCGCACCAACGCCTACATCGAACGCTGCAAAGCCCTCAACGACCGCACCGCGCGCACCCCTGCCTCTCCCCCGTACCGCGACCGTGAGAGAGTCGGGTCTTCACCCTCTTCTTCTGACTCCTCACCCTCTGCATCTGACAATCCCAACTCCCGTAATTCCTCCGCGCACTCCGCGAACTCCGCGGTGAACACGGATTTCGTTCCTACCAAAGGCGACCCCAAGAAGAAAAAGCCCTTCGGCGCGCAACTGAGTCCCGGCGACACCGACCCCCACACCGGCTGGGTCGTCCCCGAGGAACACATCTGCCAGATCCGCAAGGATGCGCCAGAAAACCACGTCATGGCGCACTGCATGCTCCCCGGCTACAAAACCAAAGCCGACCTCGAGCGCGCCGTCTACACCTTCATCGACCGCGACAACCGCATCTACAACGAACTCAAAGCAGCCCAATCAGAGTTGAACGTCTTCCGCTCCGAACGCCTCGGCAGCATCACCCTCGAAAAACGCGAAGAACTTCTCGCCGGACGCTTCGAGAAGAACACCAAACGCCGCACCACCTACGGCACCCCAACCTTCCTCGCCGAACTCAAAGAACTCACCCCCGAACTCCTCGCAGCCAAACCAGTCCCACCCCTCGAGGAGTTGTCCCCTGTCCCCACCCCGTACCCCGAGCGTGAGCGAGCGGGGTCTTCAACCACTACTCCCTTCTCCCCAACCTCTGTCTCTGCATCTGCATCACTGTCTTCACACATTTCCAATGCATCCTCCGTGCCTTCCTCTGTGTCCTCTGTGCTCTCTGTGGTGAATGAGGTTCTCTCCCCCCTCGCCGCCGCCCGCCGCGCCGCCGGCAAACGCCCCCTCCCGCCAATCACCCCGCGACTCATCCACCCAACCCCAATGTCGCGCCGCGACAAACCCCCGTAACCCCAAAAACAAAACAAGCCGCTCTCGCGGCTCTCATCTCGACGTTACCTGCGGTTCGACCGCGGTCTCCAAAGGGTGGCTAACGGGACTCGAACCCGCGACAACCAGGATCACAACCCGGTGCTCTGCCAACTGAGCTATAGCCACCGACGGGCCCGGGCGGGGTTCCGACCGGGGTCGCCCATTGTAGACGAGAGAAAGGGGATTGTGGAAGGGCTGGTAAACCGCTCAACCAGAGCGGCCTTCATTGATCTGGGTTCCCGGGCGGGGTATCACTAGCCCCTTACCACTTTGTCCGGGTCCAGGAGAGCCTTCGATATGTCCGCCACTGTTGCCGTCGTCGCAGCGCCGAAGATCAATCTCACCGGGGATCGCATCCACAAGAACCTGACGCCGGCCCGGCTGATCGAGCTGGCCATTACGCGTGGCGAGGGTGTGCTGGCGGCCAACGGCGGGCTGGTGTGCCTGACCGGGGACCGGACCGGGCGCTCTCCCAAGGACAAGTACCTCGAGGACAACGCGGCTTCGCACGACAAGATCGGGTGGGGCGGGTTCAACTTGCCGATCAGCACGGCGAACTTCGACATGGTGCTGGATATCGCGACGCGGTACATGAACGACCGGCCGGACCTTTTCGTGTTCGAAGGGTTTGTCGGCGCGGATCCGCAGTACCGGCTGGGCGCGCGGGTGATCACGGAGCAGGCGTGGCACAACCTGTTTATTCGCACGCTGTTTATTCCGGTGGACTCGCCGGCGGCGGGGAAGAACGCGCAGTGGAAGCATGACTGGACGATCATCAACGCGGGCAAGAGAAGGCTGACGGCGGAGGAGCAGGCGAAGCTGGGCGTAAAGAGCCCGGTGCTGATCGCGCAGTCACTGGAGCGGAAGCTGGTGGTGATTATCGGCTCCGAGTACGCGGGCGAGATGAAGAAGTCGCTGTTCTACGCGATGAACTACGACATGCCGGAGGTGGGCGTCTTCCCGATGCACTGCTCGGCGAACGTGGACAAGAAGGATTCGTCGAACGTCGCGCTGTTCTTCGGGCTGTCGGGCACGGGCAAGACGACGCTGTCGGCGGATCCGAACCGGGCGCTGGTGGGCGACGATGAGCACGGCTGGTCGGATCGCGGGGTGTTCAACTTCGAGGGCGGGTGCTACGCGAAGTGCGTGAAGCTTTCGAAGGAGGGCGAGCCGCAGATCTGGAATGCCGTGAAGTTCGGGTCGGTGCTGGAGAACCTGGTGATCGATCCGGAGACGCGGATCCCGGATTTCGACTCGACGAAGTACACGGAGAACACGCGGGCGACGTACCCGATTGACTACATCCCGGACGCGATCATCCCGTCGATGGCGGGGCATCCGAAGAACGTGATCTTCCTGACGGCGGATGCGTACGGCGTGATGCCGCCGGTGGCGAAGCTCACGCGCGAGCAGGCGATGTACTACTTCATCAACGGGTACACGTCGAAGCTGGCGGGCACGGAGCTGGGCGTGACGGAGCCGCAGCCGAACTTCAGCGCGTGCTTCGGCGCGCCGTTCCTGCCGCGTCCGGCGAAGGCGTACGCGGAGATGCTGGCGGCGAAGGTCGCGAAGCACAACGCGGACGTGTGGCTGCTGAACACGGGATGGACGGGCGGGGCGTACGGCACGGGGTCGCGCTTCAAGCTGGCGTACACGCGTGCGTTCGTGACGGCGATCCTGAATGGGACATTGCGGAACGAGAAGTTCACGCCTGATGCGGTGTTCGGATTGCCGTTGCCGGATCGGGTTGAGGGCGTGCCGAGCGAGGTGCTGCACCCGCGCAACACGTGGAAGGACCCCGCGGCGTACGACGCGAAGGCGAAGGAACTGGCTAAGAAGTTCCGCGAGAACGACAAGAAGTTCGACATGCCCGAAGCGGTTCGCGCTGCAGGCCCGCGCGGCTGAATCAGCAGGCGTTGCCGAAGTTTGAGAGAAGGACCGAGAGGTCCGAGCCGTCCACGCGCCCGGAGTTGTTCAGGTCGCCGCTGGTCCCGACGGGAACGGTTGAACCAAAGCTGCCCAGCAGCACCGAAAGGTCGCGGCCATCGACGCGGAAGTCGCTGTTGATGTCGCCGTAGCAGCCGGGGGGCGCAACGACGCCGACGAGGATGAAGGGGAGGTCCTGCGCGATGTCGGCGGCGGACTCGGGCTTGCCGGTGTCGACGATGGGGGTCCACACGGCGTTGGAACCGGCGCCGAACTGGACCGCGTTGGCGTTGGGCGTGCCGCGTGTGCCGGGAAGGGTGGCGGCGGGGACGAGGGCGCGGACGGTGGTGGGGCTGGAGAAAGAGTACTGCCAGTCGAGCCAGTAGCGCCCGGGCCCGAGGGAGACGTTGCCGAGGGAGGCGTCGATCTTCCAGATGGGGCGGAGGGTGTCGGGGACGCTGGGGAGCGGCAGGGTGTTGGAACTGAAGACGCGGTAGATGCCGGCGGGGGTGCGGCCGAGGTAGCGGTTGGTGGTGGCGTCACCCCAGATGATCTGGCTGCCGGCGTCGCCGGGGCGGCCGGACCAGATGCGGAGGGTGACGCGGTCGAAGGGGAAGGAGGTGGCGGGCGCGCCGGACTGGTAGGCGTAGAGGGACACGGTCTCGAGGCGCCAGCCGCCGGTGGGGACGGTGAAGTCGTCGGCGAAGCGGAAGCCGGAACCTCCGGCGGCGTGGGAAGAGAAACCGGCGATGGCGTTGGAGAAGCCGGCAGCGTCTTTCTGGAGTTCGCTCCACTTCGCGCCGGCGGGTGCGGCGACGCCGCTGGCGGAGGTGGTGCCGGTGGCGAGGGCGGGGATGGCTGGGTTTGAGGAGGCGTTGCTGTAGAGCGGCGCGGCGGCGGTGGCTGCGGCGGAGATGCCGAGTGCGGCGGCGAGGAAGGTGGCGAGGGACTTAGCCAAGGAAAACTCCGCGTCGGGTGGGGTTGAAACCGGGGAAGACGAAATCGAGGTTGGTGTTGCCGAGGCGATCGCTGACGACCTCGGCGAGGATGTCGCGGTAGTCCATGGTGACCTTGAGGTCGCGGCCATCGTGGAGCTGCTCGGTGGCGAGGCCGGGCCACTGGGTGAGGACGCGGCCGCCGTTGACGGCGGGGCCGATGACGAACATGACGCCGGCGTGGCCGTGGTCGCTGCCTCGGCTGGAGTTCTCGCGGACGGAGCGGCCGAAC
>JBGSZV010000105.1:0-7134 GCA_041750235.1 Phycisphaerales bacterium | reverse complement strand
TGGTGTCGAACGAAGCGAGTCTCAAGGCGTCGCTGGCGATGCACGCGGACGGGAAACTCGGCGAGCCGGAGGATGTGGCATCCGCCATCGCGTGGCTCTTGGACCCGGCGCAACGGCATGTGACGGGGCAGGTGATCGCGGTGGACGGCGGGCTGGGCAGTCTGCGGGCGCGGTAGAGTCGGGTGCAGGAGATAACGCATGACCACCATGACCGCACCGAGTGCCGCGACTGGCGTTGACTTCAAGGACTTGCTTTCTCAGGCTCGCACGCAAACTGGTGATTCGCTGCTGGCGATGTCGAACCGGTCGCCGGTCATGATTGTTTTTCTGCGGCATACCGGCTGTCCCTTCTGCCGTGAGGCGATGCGGGATGTGAAGAAGCAACGGGCGGCGATCGAAGCCGATGGGACGCGGGTGGTGTTCGTGCATCAGGGTCCGGAGGACGAGTACACGCGGACGGTATTCGCGGATGAGGGTGTGGCGGAACTGCCGCGGGTGTCGGATCCTGACCGGACGCTGTACCGAGCGATGGGTTTGAAACGTGGGAACCTGTGGCAGATGTTCGGCGTGAAGGTGTGGTGGCGGTCGATGCAGGCGGTTGCTTCGGGCGCTCGGGGCGGGAAAGTGGTGGGAGATGCGTTCCAGATGCCGGGGGTGTTCGTGGTGTTTAAGGGACGGGTGGTGCGATCGATGACCTTCAAGAGTCAGTCGGACAGGCCCAACTATGCGGGGATGGCGTGCGACAGCGCCGCATGCGTGAAGGAGTGGGGGAAGGAATGAGAGCAATGAGTATCGTGCTGCTGGCGCTGACCTTGGCAGGTTGTGCTGAAAAGGCGCAGTCACCCGCGCCGGTGAAGATTGAGGCTGTGATACCTGCACCGATGGAAGCTCCCCGCAACGTGATGCCGGCGCAGGATGCTGCGGTGGTGCGCGTCGGCGGTGATCTGGCTGCCCAAGCCGACTTCAGCGGGGGTGCGTGGCGGTACGAGAAGATGCTGATCGACACGCCGTTGCCTGAGGGCTATCCAGCGCCGACGCCGCCGGGGGCGATTGAGTTGAAGAAGTATCCGGCGGTGCGGCGGGCCCAGGTGTCGCGGACCGGACTCCCGGATGTCGGGATGAACGTCGGGTTCTGGCCGCTCTTCCAGCACATCAAGCGCCGCGAGATCGCGATGACGTCGCCGGTGGAGATGGAGTATGGCGGGGTTGAGCCACGCGAGCCAGGCGCGCCGCAGCGCGACTACGAATCGACGAGCGGCGACTGGACGATGTCGTTCCTGTACCGGACGTCGGATCTGGGGCCGCTGGGCTCGGACAAGGGGGGCGTGGAAGTGGTGGACGTTGAGCCGATGACCGTGCTGTCGGTCGGATTCCGCGGTGCGTACGGCGTGCAGCGCGTCGAGGCGGGGCTGCACACGCTTGAGCAGTGGCTTGCGGGGCAGGATGAGTGGGAGCGAGCGGGCGAGGCGCGGGCGCTCTATTACAACGGCCCGGAACGGCGCGGCGGGCTCAAGTGGGGCGAGGTGCAACTGCCGGTGCGGCGGAAGAGCGGTGTGTGATGGACTCGAACGCCGATGTGGGCGTCGCGACAACACCGAGGCGGGTGTTTCTTACGGGTGCGACGGGGTACATCGGCGGGCGACTTGCGCCGCGGTTGTTGGCGGCCGGTTACGCCCTCCGGTGCCTGGTGCGGTCGCCGGAGAAACTCTCGGAACGCGCCTGGACTCGAGACCCACGGGTCGAGATCGTTCGCGGCGACCTGAATGATCATGCCGGGCTCTCCGCGGCCATGCGCGGCTGCGGGGCGGCGTATTACCTCGTGCACTCGATGGTGGCGGAGGGCGCTGACTATGCCGCGAAAGACATGGCGCTGGCGGAGAGTTTCGCCAAGGCGGCGGCGGATGCCGGCGTGGAGCGGATCATCTACCTCGGCGGGCTGGGCGAACTCGGCGAGGGGCTGAGCGAGCACCTGTCATCCCGGCGCGATGTCGAGCGAGCGCTCGCATCCGGGCCTGTGCCGGTCACGACGCTTCGCGCGGCGATGATCATCGGGTCCGGGTCGGCTTCCTTCGAGATTCTGAGATATCTGGTGGAGCGTCTGCCGCTGATGATCACGCCCCGCTGGGTTTCGACGCTGTCGCAGCCGATCGCGGTGCGGAACGTCTTGGAGTACCTGATCCGCTGTCTTTCAACTCCCGAGACCGCCGGAAAGACACTGGATATCGGCGGCCCGGATGTGCTGAGCTACGCGGAGTTGATGCGCATCATGGCGCGGCAGCGCGGGTTGCCGCGGCGATGGATCATTCCGGTGCCGGTGTTGACTCCGCGACTGAGTTCCTACTGGATCCACCTCGTCACGCCGGTCGGCAGCCGGATTGCGCGTCCCCTGGCCGAAGGGCTTCGCAACAAGATGGTGTGCCGTGATGACCTTGCGCATCGTCTGATGCCGCAGGACTTGCTGAGCGCGGAAGAGGCGATCCGGCTTGCGCTTGAGAAAGTCGGGAAGCGCGAGATTGAGACGATCTGGAGTTCGGCGGGCGCGTTGCCGGGCGATCCGGACTGGGCGGGTGGGACGGTGTTCAACGATGTGCACGCGACGGAAGTGAACGCGGGGCCGCACGAGGTGTTTCAGGCGGTGTGCCGGCTCGGGGGTGAGAACGGGTATCACGCGTGCAACTGGTTGTGGTGGCTTCGCGGCGTGCTCGATCGGCTGGTGGGTGGGCCGGGCCTGCGACGCGGGCGTCGTGATCCGGATCGGCTCCAATACGGCGAAGCGCTGGACTTCTGGCGGGTGACGAACGTGAGGGAGGATGCACGACTCGGGCTGCGCGCGGAGATGAAACTGCCGGGTGAGGCGCTGCTGGAATTCGTGATCGAGCCACTTGGAGCGGGGCGGTCGCGGCTGACGCAGACGGCGCGGTTCATCCCGCGCGGCTTGCTCGGGCTGGCGTACTGGTATGCCGTGCTGCCGCTGCATGGGCCGGTTTTCAAGGGCATGCTCGCGGGGATTCGTGTGTCGGCCGAAGCGCAGGCGCGCGGTGTGAGGACGGCGTCATGAATGCGGGAGATTGGCTGCTGGTGACGCACGCGACGGCGACGCAGTTCATGGTGGGACTGATCTGGGTGATCCAGCTTGTTCACTATCCACTTTTCGCGCGGGTGGGCAGCGCGGAGTTCGAGGCGTATGAGCGCGAGCACATGCGGCGCATCGGGTGGATCGTCGGGCCGGTGATGATGGTGGAACTCGTGACGGCACTTGGGCTGCTGCTGCGCCGGCCGATCGGGGTGGATCTCGCGCTGGTGTGGGCGGGGTTTGCGATGGTGGCGGCGATCTGGGTGTCGACCGCCGCGGTGCAGGCGCCGACGCATGGGCGGCTGGCGCGGGGCAAGGATGAGCGATTGATCCGTCGGCTGGTGGCGAGCAACTGGCTCCGGACCGTGCTGTGGACGCTGCGCGGGGGCCTGGCGATGGTGATGCTCGTGCAGGGGCTTGCGGCATGAAACGCGGGGCGGGCTGCGAGCGGCTGGTGGTTGTGCTGGGTGACCAGCTTGACATTGATGCGCCGCTGATAGGCGGTCTGGATGCGAAGCGCGATGTCGTGCTCATGATGGAAGTGGTGGAGGAGTCGCGGCATGTGCCGAGCCACAAGCAGCGCACGGTGCTGTTCCTGTCGGCGATGCGGCACTTTGCAGAGGAGCTGCGCGAGCGCGGGGTTCGGGTGAGGTACATCGCGCTGGATGACCCAGAGAACACCGGCAGCTTCGACGGCGAGGTGACGCGGGCGGTGGGGGAGTTGTCGCCCAAACGGATGGCGCTGACGATACCGGGGGAGCATCGCGTGCATGCGATGGCCCGGGGGTGGGGCAAGACGCACGACGTGGACGTCGAGGTGATGCCGGACGGGCACTTTCTGACGAGCCCCGAGGAGTTTGAGGAGTGGGCGGCGGGGAAGAAAGAGATCGTGATGGAGTTCTTCTACCGCTGGCAGCGCAAACGGCTGGGGATACTGGTTGATGACGATGGCAAGCCCGAGGGCGGCGCTTGGAACTATGACGAAGAGAACCGCGAGGCGTTCAAGGCAGCGCCCCGCATCAAGGCGCCGAAGCAGTTCAAGGCGGACGCCATCACGCGTGAGGTGATCGCGACAGCCGAGCGGGTGCTGCCGGACCTGCCGGGAAATGTAGATGCCGAAACGTGGCGGTGGCCGGTGACACGGGCGGATGCTGTGGCGGCGTTCAATGATTTCATCGAGCATCGACTGGCGAAGTTCGGCGTGTATGAAGACGCGATGTGGACGAACGTGCCATTCGCTTATCACTCGCTGATGTCGGCGGCGATGAACCTGAAGCTGATCGGCCCCCGCGAGATGTGGCCGAGGGTGGTCGAGGCCTATCGAAAGGGTCGGGTGCCGCTGAACTCGGCGGAGGGATTCATCCGGCAGATCATCGGCTGGCGCGAGTTCATTCGCGGCGTGTACTGGCGGGAGGGGCCGGGGTACGAGAAGCGCAACGGGTTGAAGCAGAAGGGCAAGCTGCCGTGGTTCTACTGGACGGGTGAAACGCCGATGAACTGCCTGCGCGAGTGCATCGGTCAGGTGCGTGAGCATGGGTTCGGGCATCACATCCAGCGACTCATGGTCACGGGCAACTTCGCGCTGATCGCGGGCGTGCATCCCAAGGCGGTGAGCGACTGGTACCTGGGGATGTACGTGGACGGCGTGGACTGGGTGACGCTTCCGAATACCTTGGGCATGAGCCAGCACGCGGACGGCGGAGTCGTCGGGACCAAGCCGTATGCCGCGAGCGCGAAGTACATCCGGCGGATGAGCAACTACTGCGACGGCTGCACGTTCGATCCGGACAAGCGCACGGGCGAGGGTGCGTGTCCATTCAACACGTTCTACTGGGATTTCCTGATCAGGCATCGAGAGACGTTTCGCGGGAATCATCGGATGGCGATGATGCTGAAGAATGTGGACCGGATGAAGGAAGAGGAGCGGGTTGCCATCACGGTGCGGGGCCGGGAACTGCGGAAGGAGATGGGGATCGCATGAGTACGGCCACGGCAAAGCGGCGGGCGCTGGTGTGGGTGCGGCGCGATCTTCGCATCGCGGATAACCACGCGCTGTACCACGCGTCGCGCTGGGCGGATGACGGCGTGGTGGCGGTGTTCGTGGTGTCGCCGGAAGAGTGGGCGGACCATGACGACGCGGGGATCAAAGTTGATTTCTGGCTGCGCAATCTCAAGGAGATGCAGACGGGGCTCGCGAAGCTGAACATCCCGCTGGTGGTGGTCACCGCAAAGAAGCGGACGGAGATCGTGTCGACGCTGCTGAAAGTGGCGAAGGATGCGGCGTGCGACGGGTTGTTCTTCAACAACGAGTACGAGGTGAATGAATCGCGACGCGACGACACCGTCGAACGGCACTTCTCAAAGCATGGTCACGAGGTGCAGCGGTTCGACGATCACGTCTTGATGAAGCCGGGCGAGGTGCGCACCGGGCAGGGGGGGATGTTCACGGTTTTCACGCCGTTCAAGAAGGCGCTCTACAAGATCCTCGAGCAGCATCCGGTGGAGGTGCTAGGGTCGCCGAAGCGGCAGCTGGAGATCGCGGTGAAGGGGACGCCGGTTCCGGAGCACGTTGCGGGATTCGAGTCGCACGTGAAGAACGCCGCCGAGTTGTGGCCCGCGGGCGAGAAGTGGGCGCACAAGCGGCTGTCTACGTTTATCGAGAAGCGGGTGGCGGCGTACAAGGAGGAGCGGGATACGCCGTCGGTAGATGCGACGAGCATGCTCAGCCCGCATCTGGCGGCGGGTGTGGTGTCGCCGAGGCAGTGCGTGGCGGCGGCGCTGGAGTGGAACAAGGGGAAGCTCGACGCCGGCAACGCGGGGGCGGCGCACTGGATCAGCGAGGTGGTGTGGCGCGAGTTCTACCAGCACATCATCGTCGGCTTCCCGCGCGTGGTGATGGGACGGGCGTTCAAGCCTGCCACGGAGGCGCTCAAGTGGTCGTACGACACTGAGCACTTCGAGCGATGGAAAGCCGGCAAGACGGGGGTGCCGATCGTTGATGCGGCGATGCGGCAGCTTCTTGAGACGGGATGGATGCACAACCGCTTGCGCATGGTCAGTGCGATGTACCTGACGAAGGACCTCTTCATCGACTGGCGATGGGGGGAGAAGCACTTCATGAAGCACCTGATCGACGGCGATCTGGCCTCCAACAACGGCGGGTGGCAGTGGTCGGCGAGCACGGGGACCGATGCGGCGCCGTACTTCCGCATCTTCAACCCCGTCAGCCAGAGTGAGAAGTGCGACCCGAAGGGGGAGTTCATCCGGAGGTATGTGCCGGAGCTGCGCGATGTGGAGGGGGACGCGATCCATGATCCATCGCAACTGCCGGGGTTGCAGCGGTCGCGGCTTGAGTATCCGGAGGTGATGGTGGACCACTCGAAAGCGCGCGATCGAGTGATGGAGGCGTTCCGGGCGCTGGGGTAAGGCAAACCACGGAGACACTGAGACACGGAGTGGGAGCAGCCACAGATGACACAGATAGGACACAGATAAAGAGTCAGCCGTACAGGATCAGAATCTGGTTTGGATCACTTCTGATCTGTGTACATCTGTGCCATCTGTGGCCTGTATTAGTTCCCTTCTCCGTGCCTCTGTGTCTCCGTGGTTGGTTTCCGGTCCAGCCACTCCATCGCCTGCCAGGCGGCATCGGTCCAAGGGGCGGTTTCGAGGACCCTTTCGAGAAGCGCGCGTTCGCGGGGGTTTTCGGCGGGGCGTTTGCCGGCGGCTTTGATGTAGGCGGCGAGCGCGGTGTCGCCACGTTCGAGGTCGCGCTGGCGTTCGATGCGGGCGGGTTCATCCACCCAGCGCATCACCTCGGTGAAGCGGGAGGCGAGCGGGAGTTCGTGGCCCATGTCGTCGTAGCTGAACATCCGCGTTTCCGTGTTGTCGGCGTTGAGGATGCGCATACCCGCGGCCGTGTTCGCGTGGTTGAAGTCGGAGGGGCCGGTCACGACGCCGAGTCGGTGGCGGGAGAGCTGGGCGCCGAGCGTGCCGCTTGGGCGGGAGAACGCGGCGGGCCAGATCTTGCCGGGGCCGGCGCTGGCATCACGGTAGACGCT
>JBGSZV010000104.1:0-2505 GCA_041750235.1 Phycisphaerales bacterium | reverse complement strand
ATCATCCTTCTCGAGAAGACCCGCCCCCACCTTCGAACGCCTCCGACCGATCCCGACTCCGCTCCCTGACCCTTGCCCGGTGCCCCATGCCCAATGCTCCATTCATCTCTTGGCTGCTCTTCATCGCCGCCGCGTACCTCGTCGGCTCGATCCCCTTCGGCCTGCTCATCGGCAAAATGCGCGGCATCGACATCCGGGAGCACGGCAGCAAGAACATCGGCGCCACCAACACGTGGCGCGTCCTGGGCAAGAAGGCGGGCATCACCTGCTTTGCGCTTGATCTGCTCAAGGGCGCAGCGCCGGTGCTCGTCAGCGGCGCGGTGATGCGCACGCTCGGCGAACGCTCACTCGATCAAACGACGGCATGGTGGTGGCTCGGCGTCGGCATCGCCGCGGTGCTCGGCCACATGTTCAGCATCTACATCGGCTTCAAGGGCGGCAAGGGCGTCGCGACCGGGTTCGGCGTGATGGTCGCCTTCTGGCCCGCCATCACGCTGCCCGCGCTCATCGCGCTTGTCCTCTGGATCATCCTCGCGAAAGCGACGCGGATGGTCAGCATCTCGTCGTGCATCGCGGCGATCACTTTGCCCGTCAGCCTCGCGCTGCTGCGCCTCGCCGGATGGCCGTCGCACGGCCTGGAAGGGGCCGCCCCCTATCTGGGTGTGACCGGATTGCTCGCGTTCCTGGTGGTCTGGCGTCACCGATCCAATCTCATTCGCGTGTTCAATGGCACCGAGAACAAGCTGGGTGAGAAGGCCGTGAGCGACACGAACGCTCGCTGATTCCTACGACCCCGAATCCCTCGCGCGCTTATCGGGCGTGTTGCCATTTTCAGGGAGGCCGCGTTGATGTCGCCCGCGGAATAGACCGATTCCCCATCTCCGGCGGGCAGTGCGCCCGCGAAAGGGGGATCGAGATGTACTCCATGGACCGCCCCAGCAACCGAGGCCAGGACACGCGTCGCGAGGTCGCCAGCTTCCGAGAGGTGCTGCCGTTCCCCGTCGGCGGCGTGCACAGCCTCCGCGCCACCCCGGCGCAGGCCACCCTCAGCGATGCGCTCGAACTCGAGCGCACCTTTGACGACATTCAGCTCCGACTCACCGAACTCGCGCAGGAACTCGACGAGGCCGATCGCTCCCTCGGGTTCTACAACAACGACAACGACCGCCGTCCGGCGGCGTGATCGCGCGACCTCTGATCCATCCATTCGTTACTTGTCGTCGGTCGAGTCGTCGATGCAGTGCTCGCACTTGCCGTGCAGGTAGACGTCGCGCTGCGTCACCTTGAAGCGCTCCGGTTCCGCGCCGCCCTTGAGCGCCACGCGGATCGTCGCATCCTCCAGACACTTGATGTTGCCGCACGCATCGCACACGAAGTGCGCGTGCTCGGTGTGCGCATCGCCGATCAGGCCGTAGCGCCACACGCGGTCGCCCGGATCGATCCGGTGCGCGAGCGCATGATCCACCAGCGAGTTGAGCGTCCGGTACACCGTCACGCGGTCGAGCGCCTTGCCGCCGAGGGTCGCCAGCACGTCGAGCGCGCTCGCGGGCGTCGGCGATTCGGCCAGAGCGTGAATCACCTCAAGTCTCGATCGGGTGACACGCAGACCGGCTTCTCGGAGTCGGCGGGTCCAATGTTCCTGATCGAAGGCCTTGGCAGGCATGGCGGGGGATTCTACCTCTTTACACGCTCTTCACATTTCGGCGGGGCCGTAGCCCTTGAACCGCCGCCACGTGCTGAGCTGACCCAGATGGACCTGACAGTGCGACCCGACGAGGAAGTTGGCCAGCGCCCCCAGCGTCGGCAGCATCTCCGCAAACCGCTTGTTGGGGCTGGGATTGGGCTTGGCGAAGGTCTCGTCCGATGTCTCGGCCAGCACCCCCAGCAGCACCTGATACCGGTCGTTGAACCGCTTCACGATCTCGTCCTTGGGCGGGTAGATCGTCCCATCCGGATCGTCACGGCACTCCTTGCCCGCTGAGAACAGATCCAGGTACCGCTGGTCCGGCTGCGCCAGATCCGACCGCCCCATCATGTCCAGCAGCCGTTCCGGATAGTTGGCCAAATGCCCCATACAGAACGCGGGGTGGTTCGATTGCACCCCCGAGGCCAGACGGGCAAAGTCCGACGCCTTGATGTCTTTCACCAGCGTCCCGGCATAACCCAGGGACATCCGACCACCCGGAACGATCGCTTCAGACACCTTGCCCATGGTCCAGATCCTCCTGCCGTGTACCCACGGCATTCCAAAGGATACGCAACCCTGAGGCGTCAGCCCTCTACAGTTCTGCACCGTGACCACCCGCCGACTGGCCACCCATGCCGCCCGCCGTTTCGCCCTCGCCGCCTTCATCCGGGCGCTGGGTATCTGTCTGAGCATCAGTCTCGGCGCGGCGCTGCTGGCGACGCTCACCGATCGCCTGATCGGCCCCGGCATCGTCTGGTGGCTCATTCCCGCTGGGCTGGCCATCGCAGGCGTGGTCGCGAGCATGGTTTGGGCCCTCC
>JBGSZV010000103.1:0-4028 GCA_041750235.1 Phycisphaerales bacterium | reverse complement strand
CAGGGGGGCGTGGCGGTGTGGGTCAGCCGCAGGAGCAGCCACAAGCCTCGCCGCGGGCGGGCGTCGACACGATCAGCGCGTCGGGCCGGGCGGGATCGATCCCGACACGGGCGAGCTCGGCGTGGAACACATCGCGGTAGTGGTTGATCCTGATGGCCGGATCGTTGAGCGGGCCGCCGAAGGTGCGGTTGAGGTCGTTGTAGATCAGGCGGACGGGGATCTCGCGGATGCGTAGCCCGGTGCTCGCCGCCTGGGCCCAGAACTGCAGCGGGAACGCGTAGCCGTCCTCGTCGAGCGTGAGTCGGGACACCGCGTCCACGCGGTAGGCCTTGAAGCCGCAAAAGCCATCGGTCAGCGACATGCCCAGCGCGCGATTGATCTCCTCGGTGATCGCGGCGTTGATGGCGCGCCGGTCGGCGGGGGGGCGGTCGTCGAGCGGGTCCTGGGAGAGATAGCGCGAGCCCGAGACCACATCCGCGTCGTTCTGGGCGATGGCGTTGATAAACGCGGGGATGGCGTCGGGCTCGTGCTGCTCGTCGCAGTCCATGGTGATGACCCAGTCGAAGTCGTCGACGCGGGCCCACCGGAAGGCGTCCTGCATGGAGCGGCCGTAGCCACGGTTCCGGGCGTGGCGGATGACCTCGACGGGGAAGCGTGCGAGCATCTGGGGGGTGAGGTCGGTTGAGCCGTCGTCAATGACCAGGACGTCGGGGGCGTGCTCGAGGACTCGTGGGATGACGCTGGCGATGTGCTTCTCTTCGTTGTAGACGGGGATGGCGATCAGGACGCGGGCGGCCCGGGCCCTTGGCGAACAACAGCCGGACATGCTGAGGTCGGCGTGGCCGTTGCGTGGGGTCGGCTGGACCATGATCGAGCTCCGGGCGGGCTGGCGGTGCGAGGCGGCGGCTGGCGGGCTTCGCCCGACCCGAGTTTGTAGATGCCCGCCCAAGAGCGGGCGTGACCCGGGGCTCGGGTGGTCCAATGTGGCCCCGGATGGGCCATGCTGCACGAAGCATCCCCCACGGGGGAGGGGGGACAGTCGCCTCGTTCGAGATGGGCCGCGGTCGCAGTGGCTATTCTCGGATGTCACTTGACAACACTTTGGGAGGGAAGTAGTCTCATTGCCAAAGTCCAAAATGTCGATGCACGGACATCTTCGGGGGCTACATGCGAAACTGGATTTCAATGCGATCAATCCGTCTGATCCATTGCTTAGGGTTTGCCGCAATGGCGGTGGCATCGAACTCGATTGGATTTGCATGGCAGCTCGGCGGCGGCTCCGGCGGTTCGCCATCACAAGCGTTCATCGACGCTTGCAAGCCGACGGATGTGGATTCGTGCTGCTCAGCACTCGTGCAAAACGTCAACCTTCTCTCAAGCACCGCGTACGTCACGAACCCTGGCATCACGACCGTGGGGCGGCTTGCCAAGCTGACCTGCGAGAACTGTGACGATAACTGCGACGAGATCTGCCGCTGCTTTGATCCGCCGTGTCCGGTCGCGCCCGCGCGCATTTGCCAGGCGAGTGTGTCGTTTACGTCAACGGTGACCTCTACCGCGACACTTCATTCCGCGCTCACGATCGGCATGAAGGGCTTTGTCGAGGCGGAGCTTGGCGCAGCTCTGGGAGTTGCGATTGGAACTTCCGTGACCATACAGGTCAGTTGCGACCTGCCAACTCCAGAGTGCGCGAACTACGAGGGTGAGGTAGAGCAAACGAAGACGACGGGGCGCACCGCCAAGGTTTATCATGACTGGAGGCTTGATGGGGTGTGGCAAGACGTATGCATGTTCGACACATGCCCTATAGCAGGGAATAGCTGGTGGAAGACCTGCCCTTCCACGCCATCCGTTGGAAGGTTGGAGCGAGAGGAGTACGCGTGCACGTTGCCCGTCTCGCTCCCATGCTCGATTCTTGTATGCCCGTGATGTCTGCATTCCGACGTCGAGCTTGACCGGAAGGGACTTGCTCACTTGCAGTGTTCATCGCCAGGAGTATCACGCATGCATGTTCGGCTATTGGCATGTGCGCCATTGATTGCATGTGTGAACGGGGTCGTTCATGGAGGAGGGGCACCGCTCGCGGCGAGGGGCTCCGCATGGTCGGTTCCAAGCGAGCCGCCGGCAGCGGATCCCGTCCGTGAAAGCCTGCTCAGCGAACTGGCCGAGGCTACCCGATCGTCCGACTGGGCAGGTGTCGAAGCGATCTCGTTGGAGTTGTTCTCGATCGCGTCCGAGGCATCGGAGGGATTGCGATGGCTGGAGGGAGCATCGAACGCGATGCGAGTCCGAATCACCGCTTCATCTGGTCGCGTGACGTCCGTTGTTCCAGATGCCGAAATCGCCTCTGCTCGCGCTCTGCGTGAAGAAGCCATACTCCTACAGGCAGATGCGGGGTGGTCGGTATCCCTCCTCGATTCATTTGTTAGGTTACTCTCGAATACGGCCATCGTCGCTGAGCGGATTGGTGACAACGCCATCGCGCTTGAGTGGTTCGAGCAGGCCGCATCGGAGACGGCCCAGGCGCCGCTGGAGTTCCAGACATCGCCCGAATTCAGCGGTCCACGCCCCGACGACTTGTACTATGACGCTGCGCGAAACGCACTCGCCATCGGGGACATGGACGCAGTGCGGCGATGCCTTGGCGCGATCGATGATCTTCCCGTCAAGCGGCGTGGTAGCGGGTTCCATGCGACGAGCATCGTGGACCTGATCGCGCGGTCCGACCGACTCGCCGCCTTCCGCTTTGCACGAGAATGGTACGAAAGGCCCACGACGGAGGATCGACAGCCGATGACGTCTCGCATTGCGTCGTATGCGATGGAACTCCTGAATCGAGGCGATGTACAAGAGATGCGTGAGGCCGCAGGTTATCTCGCACAGATCATGGTTCGGGACCGTGCGCTGATCGAGGCTCAGGACGCAGAGGGTGAATCGCTTGAGCGAGAGCGCGTTGGGCGCGCGCGACCGCTCGTGAACTCGGAACGTCAGATGGTGAGCGCGCAGTTCATGTACTCCCGCGTGCTTCTTGAGGGCAAGGCCCACAGCACGATTGCGCCGCAGCTTGCGAGGGAGTTTATCCAGCGATTCCCGTACCATGCGGGCATCGATGGTGTGCGTGACATTCTGAATGGAAACTAAATTCGACGATGGTGGCCCGCGAGCGGAGCACTTTGCTCGTCTTTGGCTCCTAAGTGTTCGAAACTCTTAGCTTCAGCCGCTGACCTCGCCGCGCTTGCGGGCCTCCTCGCGGGCGAGGCTGGTGAACGCGGCGTAGCCGAAGGGCTTGGACTCGCCGGTGCCGTTCTGTGCTCGGCCGGCCTCGAACTCGGCCATGGCGTTCGGGTTGGCCCCGTGCAGGCCGCGGATCTCCGCGAGGGGCAGGGTGTAGATCTCGCCCCCGGGGGTTCGGATCTGGAACACGGTGCACTGGACCTCCTCGGACATCGCCCGTGATTCCGGGGAGCCCGGGACGGAGCACGCGAAGAGCGGGTACACGTCGGCGATCGGGATGCGCATGCCCTGGGTGGTGATGACGCCGAGACGACCGTCGAACGGATCGTCGCTGGCGTCCTCGGCCTGCTGCTCCATCTGCTGCTCGTCGTCGGTCTCGGGCACGAGCATGTGGCCGCTGAATTCCTCGCCTCCCTCTGCGCCCGCGTCTTCATCTTCGTCTTCGTCGCCGACCTGGGCGGAGGCCCTCATGAGCGGCTTGCCCTTCGACGGGAGCCCGGGCCCGACGAGGGTCTGCGTTCCTCCCGCGGACATGGCGAGGCGCTGGGCCTGCTCCCGTGCGGCCCGGATCATCATGGCCTGCACCGAGAGCGACGTGAGCGCCTCGCGGAGTACGTTCTGCCAGAAGAGCTCCCGATGTGCGATGGCGCCGTGGCGTTGTTCGTGGTGGTCGAGGTGGTCGGTGTGTGGCATGGCGGTGATCGTGGGACGGGGGTCAGGCGCTGGCGGAGGCCAGGCTCACGCCGAAGGGACCGGGCTCGAAGATGTGGGCTCGCGCGGCGTCCATACGCAGA
>JBGSZV010000102.1:0-6496 GCA_041750235.1 Phycisphaerales bacterium | reverse complement strand
CCGGCCGCGAGGTCCTCGGCGGAGACGGGCTTGTCAAGCAGGCGCAGCAGAGCGCTCGTGACGCCGGAAGGGTCCGCCGCGATGGGTGAATCGTGGTTGCCCGATCCTGGCTGTGTCATCCGCGCTGCTCCTGACGATTGGAGGCGTCGGATCGGCGGGCGCGGCGCCAGTATGTTTCAGCGCGGTTCGTGTCGCCCTTGCTCTCGCTGATCATGGCAAGTTGGATGAGTGAGGCCGTGCGAGACGGCTCGAGATAAACAGCCTGCTCGAAGCATCGCTTGGCCTCGGGCAGGTCTCTGGCGGCCATTCGGATCATGCCGAGGAGTTCGAGCGCATCGGCCGATGGGCCGTGACGCGAAAGCAGGGAGCGGACCATCGTTTCGCTCTCGGCCGAGCGGCCAGCGTCGGCTAGGTCACGGGCGTCGTCGATGGTGGGCTCGGCAATGGTGCTGGCTCTTGGCGAGGGCGGCGGCGGTGACGGTGACGGGCGCACGGCCAACGGCATGGCGAACCGCACGCCGGTTGTCTGGTTCGGGGTGGGCGTGAAAGACGGAGGGGTGGAGATCGCGTTCGAGTTGATCCCCGTGCGCTCCAGAACGAAAGCGTGCGGGGCCACGCAAGGCCGAAACAACGGTCCGGCGCAGACCAGCGGCTCGGCGTGGCCTACGAAGAGGAGGCCGCCTGGAGCGAGAGAATCGGCGCACTGCTCGAGCAGTCGGCGTCGAGCGTTCGCATCAAGGTAGATCAGCAGGTTTCGGCAGAAGATGATGTCCCGCGCTGCACCGGTGAGGAAGGCGCCGGGCTGGGTGACATCCATCTCGACGAAGCGGGAGATCCCGCTGATGGCGGGGTCGACGACCAACTCAGCGCCGGTGCGCTGCAAGTCGGCTGCGGCCCACGCCGGGATCTCGCCGCGAAAGGAGGCGGCGCCGTAGGTTGCCGCTCGAGCTCGGGCGAGTGCCCGCGGGCTTCGGTCGAATGCTTCGATGTCGATCGAGTCGGCGGGCCAGCCCGCGTGCAGCGCGGCCATGGCCATGCTGTGCGGCTCTTCGCCGGTGGCGCAGCCGATGCTGGCCATCCGAACGCCAGTGGCCCCGGTGCTCCGGCGCTGCTCGAGGAACTCAACCAGCAACCGGAACGATTGTGGGTAGCGGAAGAACCACGTTTCCGGGACGGCGATTCCCGAGGTGAGGCAATCCAGCTCATCCGGTGAGCGTTCAAGAACGGAGATGTAGGCCGATTCGCTGTTGCTGCGGCATGCCGCGAGCCGCTCGCTGACGTGCGAATCGAAACCCACGCCTTCGAGGAGCGCGGGTTCCAGGCACGTGTGGCTCAACAACCATTGGCGTACGGCGGGGTAGTTCATGCCGCCGCCTCGCTCAGGCGTTCGGCGAGCACCGCGGCCTGGTCGGGTGTGAAGAGATTCTCGGGTCGTACGAGTTGGACCTGGCCGAAGCGCGTGTCGATCACGGAACCGAGGAAGCGGCCCGCTTCCGTGGCGAAACCCGGGTGGGAGCCCGCAGCGCCGAAATCGAGGCGATCGAGTTCAACCACGCTCTGGACCCAGAGGCCCGCGGTGCAGAAACGGGAGTCGGGCGCGAGTGAGCAGCGGACGACGAGCACGCGGTTCGCCATGCTGTCGGCGGGTCGGGAAGCACCGAGGAGCGTGCAGGCGTCAACCAGCGGGATCAACTGCCCGCGATGGGAGAAGAGGCCGCGGACCCACGCGGGGACCGCCGGCGTTGGGCTCCATGCGAGCGGCGGGAGGACCTCGACAATGCAATCAACGCCCGTCGCAAAGAGCAGGCCGGCCGAGCGCCAAATGACCGCAAGCGTGGGCACAACTACTCCCTGAGCTTGAATTGTGCGACGGCCTCGCGGAGCAGCGAAATGGCCGACTGCAGGTCGGTGGCCGCGCCGCTGAACTCCTTGACCGATTGCACCGTCTGGTTGGCGTTGGCGACCAGGGACGCCATCGCATCGCTGATCTGTTGCGCGCCCTCAGACTGGGCCTGCATCGACTCGTTCACCTGCGTGAAGCTGCTGGTGCTGCGGTTGACGCGGTCGATGATCTCGGTGAGCTGGGCGCCCGCGGATGCGACCTCGCGCACCCCTCGCCGGACCTGGTCGGAGAAGCGGTCCATTTCCATCACACCCGACGACACGGCCCCTTGCATCTGCTGGACCATCTGCTCGATGTCGAGCGTGGCGGTGGCGGTCTGGTCGGCGAGGCGTCGGATCTCGCGGGCGATGACGAGGAAGCCCGAGCCGTACTCCCCGGCCTTTTCGGCCTCGATGGCCGCGTTGATCGAGAGGATGTTGGTCTGATCGGCGACCTTGGTGATGGTGGTGATGACGGTGGTGATCTTCTGCGAGCGTTCGTTGATGGCGTTGAGCTTGTCGGCGATGGAGGCGGTGGCGCCGTCGAGGTCGCGCATGACCCCCTCCATGTTCTGGAGGCTGGCCTGGCCGGAGGTCGCAAGCGAGGCGCTCTCGCCAGCCATGCGGTTGACCGATTCCATCGTCTTGACGAGATCGCGGCCGGTGGCGGAGATCTCCTTCACCGCGGCGGCGATCTGGTTCGAAGCGGCGCCGAAGGTGGCGGACGAGGCCTCTTGCTGTTTGCTAGTGGCGGCGATCTCCGTGGCGGTGGAGTTGAGGCGGATGCCCGCCTGTTTCACATTCCCGACGAGCGCGTTGAGGTTGGCGTCCATGGAGTGCATGGATCGCATGAGCTGGCCGCTCTCGTCGTGGCTCGCGGATTGCGCGATCGGCTGGGTGAGGTCGCCGTGGGCGATGCGGTCTGCGGACTCGGCCGCGAGTCGGACGCGCCCGGCGACGCGGCGGGTGACCGTGAACATCAGGCCGCCGACGAGGGCGACGCCGATGATGCCGAGCACCACGTTTCGGCGGATGGCCGCGTTGGCGGCGCGCATGACTTCTGAAATGGGGCGACGCGTGACAACCGACCAGCCGCCCACTCCGACCTTCGCGGTCGCGTACAGGCAATCTTCGTCGAGCACGGGATCGTGCAACTGGAAGCCTGTTTGGTCATTTGTTCCTTCGGCAACCTGCCAGCGCGAAGCGATCGGGGCGAATGCCGTGTCTGCGATGTCGCGGTCCTTCAGGACCTCTTCGCCGCTCTTTCCGGCATCCGTCGTGGCGGCGATGAAGTGCCCGCCGGGACTGAGGATGAACACATCCGCGTGCGACCGTTTCTTGATGGCTTCCGCGATGCTTGTGAGGACATCCAGGCTGCGGTTGACGCCCGCGATGCCCATGAACTTGTTCTGGATCACGATGGGGCAGACGTGCGAGACGAGCGTCTCGCCTTCCTTGATGTATGGCTCGGTGACAATCGACACGGCCTTGCCAGTCCTGGCAAACTCGGACTTGGGCAGGAGGTAGTAGTCGAGTGCTTCCATCCCGACAGATTGTTTGAGTTTCGTTTCGCCGGTGCGGACGCCGTCCGAATATTCGTCGTACCACACGGGCACGAAGCGGCCGGTTTCGTCCATCGCTTCCTTGGGGATCTCACCTGACTTGAGGGAGTCAGCGTCGCGCCCGTCGGCGTTGGGCTCGTACACGATGTACATGCTGAGGTTGAGACTGGTCAGCGAGTTTGCCGATTTCAAGAACGCAAGACTTTCCTTGCGACGTCCGAACAGTCCATCGACCTGGCCCATGGCCAGGATCTCTGCCGTCGCGTTCCAGCGGTCGTTTCTGGCGCTGAGTTCGGCGGCGGCCGCCGCGGCGTCCGAAGCCAAGATCTGCTTCTGCGTCCGCATCGCGCCGTGGTACACCTCGACGGCGCTCCACGTCACGATCGTGGCGATGGCCAGCACCGCGGGCATGACGCCGAGAAGGAGAAGGCGCCCCGAAAGGCTGTTGATGAAGCGCGGCTGTTCCATAAAGCGTGACCCCACGAGCCCCGAAGTTCCCACGGCCTCCGCTGCGTTGCCGGCGGATCGAACCGGGGGATCAGGCGCATCTTACAGCATCGTTCGGCTATTACGGACAAAGCAGTCCGGAATGCGCGGCTGAGCGACGCGGCCGTGCTCTCGTTCTCTGACCGTTGGCGGGGTCCCTTGCGAAGGTCGTTGAGCGCAGCTTTCGCTGATCCAGGGGCCGCGGGGCGGTTGGTGCGCGCCCATCGGGGGATGCGGAGTGTTCGGTCTCGGCGTCGACCCCGACATGGCCGATCGCCCAGTGGACAAAAAGCCCCTGCGGATGCAGGGGCTTCAGTCGTCATCTTGCCAGCTTGATCAGGCTCAGGGGCACGAGGAACCAAACGTGCTCAGGATCACCGAAAGATCCGCGCCGTCGACGCGGCCGTTGCCATTGATGTCGGCCAGGCCGCAGCTTCCAGACTGACGTTCGACCGCCCCGACATCCGACCCGTCCGAGCCCGGTGCGGGCGTGGTGCCGGGAACCATGAACGGGCGGCTCTTGCCCAGTTGATCAGTGATGACCTCTGTGTCGGGAAAGGCGGCATCGATGCAGGGGCTGCCCGGCAGCGGCGTCCGCACGTACATGCCGTTGACCACCTGCAGCGGCGACAGCATGGCGTTACTGAAGATGTTCACACCTTCGAGAATGTTGCCCGTCAGCCCGTGAGACCCGGTGAAGTTCGGATCAAGGCCGTCGTCGGCGGTGTTCTCGGCCATGATGCAGTTCTTCACGCGGCACGCAGGTGTGGAGTTCGTATTGACGATCGCCCCGCCGGCGTTGCCGAAGGTGCCGCCTTGGTTGCCGGTCATCGTGCAGTTGATGAAATGGGTGATGCCCTGGCCGACGGTGTTGCCGTTCCAGATCCACGCAACGGATGCGCCGTTTGTACTGCTGTTGCCGCAGAAGGTGCAGTTGATGAACTCAAGTGGTTCACCGCTCGGCTCTGCGACGGTGATCACGACCCCCGCATACGTTCCACGATTGTTGATGAAGCTGCTCGATCGAACCGTCCCGGTGATCGACTTGGCGGTGCTCCACGTCGTGTCGAAGGCGCCGGCAAACCCCATGCCGTCGTTTCCGAAGTCCCGGAAGACGCAGCGATGGACGTTGAGCCTCAGCTTCCTCTCGATTCGCACCGCCGCGTAACCGTTGCGAAACTCCAGATCCAGCAGGCCTACTTCGATCGGGGTGAGGTCTCCAGTGATGCGGATCAGATACCCTGTCAACGAGCCATCGATGCTGATCGCTCTGGACTCCGGGCCGATGATCGTGACCGGCTCGGTGATCAGCAACTCGCTCATCGGTCGCACCGAACCCGACAGTGCCGGGTGGAACGTCACGGTGTGGGGACCGGGCAACGCGTTCGCCTGCGTCAGGCAATCTCGAAGCGTCCCGGGCCCGCTGTCGAAGAGACTGGTGACGGTGAAGTCCGCGGCGCTGGCCTGGGCGGCGGAGAGGGCGACGATCGACAGGGCGGTGAGGAGCGGGGTTTTCATGGCGGTTTCCTTGGAAGTGGGGCGATCTGAACACATCCCGAACATGGGAGCGGGCCCACTGGGGCGCCCGTCATGAGCAGATGCGGAATCCGCAGCTCCAACCCTTCATGCCGATCTCAATTTTCTTGTGTGAGAGAGAAATGGATGGGGTAGTACGATGGATCGGCGAGCCCCGACGGCCCATGCCGGACCCTGGAGCGATTCATGCAGCGGACGACCGAACTTCTCGCCAAAGTCGCCGACGGCGATCCCGCCGCGACCAACGAGTTGTTCCCGCTGGTGTACGACCAACTCCGAGCCTTGGCGGGGTCGTACTTTCGCGATGAGCGGCCGGACCACAGCCTCCAGCCCACCGCGCTGGTGCACGAGGCGTACATCCGCATGTTCGACTCGGCGGCGCTCGCATCGGCACCTCGGACACGGGTGCACTTTCAGGCCTTGGCGGCGCGGGTGATGCGTCACATCCTCGTCGACCACGCCCGTTCCAAAGCCAGCGAAAAGCGCGGCGGGGATCGCACACGCGTCAACCTCACCGACATGCCCGCCAGCGGCGCCGAATCGGTCTATGACTTCGAGGCGATCAACAGCGCGCTCATCGAACTTGCCGCCCTTGATGCTCGATCAGCACAGGTGGTCGAACTACGGTTCTTTGGGAGTCTGTCGCTGGAAGAGGTCGCCGATTATCTTGGCGTGTCGCTTTCATCGGTCGAACGAGATTGGCGTTTCGCGCGCGTGTGGCTCATGGACCGCCTGACCTGGAAAGGCACGGAGTGAGTCGGGACCGGTTCGAACGCGCCCGTGAGGTGTTCGAGGCCGCCCTCGACCGCCCGCCCGGCGAGCGTGCCGATTTCATCAAGGATCGCTGCGGCGACGATGCGGAGCTGCGCCGTCATGTTGAGCGACTGCTGCGCCAGCATGAACACGCCTCGCTCCCGCTCGACGCGAGCCCGCTGCATGCCCCGTTCCGCGCGGCGGTGGAGCCTGGCACGACGGATGTGGCGGGCCTGTCGATCGCTCCCTTCCGCGTCATCGGCCTGATCGGACGCGGC
>JBGSZV010000101.1:0-5384 GCA_041750235.1 Phycisphaerales bacterium | reverse complement strand
CCCGTCTTGGCCGAGGTCTTCCGGCGTCTCCCACTCCTCGATGTAGCACAGCGAGTTCGGCGACTCGGCATCGAGGTACGCGCGCGCGCAGATCAAACCCCGGACCGGCTGGATTGCGAGTCTCAGGGACCGAAAGGCGCGAACCACTTCGGCGGTCTGCTGCGGGGCCGTGTTCATCGTCAAGATGACCTGAAACATGCCCAACGTAAGTGCAATCAACGTGCCGGGGCGAGCCAAGGGCTCGCGAGGACGCGCGGGGCCTTGGTACGCGGAGAATTGCGAATCGCGGAATGCGGCGCGAGCCCGCTCGCGACGTGTCACTCTCCAAAATCTCGGACATCCGACTCCATTATTTCGTGGGACGGGCCCGGCGACCAGAAATGCCGAGCTTGGCCATGCGGCTCTCAAGGGTGGTGGGCTTGAGCTCGAGCAACTCTGCAGCACCGTCCTTTCCGCGAATCCGCCCGCTGGCGAGTTCCAGGACGCGGCGGATGTGCTCTCGCTCCATGCTCTTCATCGCCATGGCTGAGACCGGGACCTGCGTGGGTTCCACAGGAGGCATCACCATCAGCTCCGTACCCTTGGCAAGGATCATGGCCCGCTCAACAACGTTTCGCAGCTCGCGCACGTTGCCGGGCCAGCGGTAGCGCTGCAGTGCTCCGATGCTCACCTCGGTGATCGACTCGATGCGCTTTCCGAGCGTGACGGAGAACTCTTCAACGAAGGCGTTCACGAGGAGCGGGATGTCGTCGGGACGCTCGCGGAGCGGCGGGACCTCGATCGGGAAGGGGCTGAGGCGATAGTACAGATCCGCTCGAAAGGTCCGCTCGCGAATCGCGACAAGAAGGTCCCGGTTCGTCGCGGCAATGATCCGCACATCCACACGGACGGGATTGGGGCTGCCGAGTCGTTCGATCTCGTGGTCCTCGATCGCCCGCAGCAGCTTGACCTGAAGCTCGATCGGGAGCTCCCCGATTTCATCGAGGAAGAGCGTTGATCCGTGAGCGAGTTCGAATCGACCGATCTGCTTCGACAAAGCCCCCGTGTACGCCCCTTTCTCCCGGCCGAACAGCTCGCTTTCGAGAAGCAAGGCCGGGATGGCAGCACAGTTCACTGACACCATGTGATGAGCCCGGCGGGGGCTCAACTCGTGGATCTTCGCCGCGATCACCCCCTTGCCCGTGCCGGTTTCGCCGAGCAGAAGCACGGTCGAACTCGTCGGCGCAACCTGCTCGACAAGCGCCTGGATCTGCTGGAATGACCTGCTTTCGCCGACGACCCGCCTCGGCCCTGCGAGCTGCTTCACCTCCCGCCGCAGGAAAGTGTTGTGCTCCAGGAGCTGATCCCGCAACTGCCGCACCTCGGAGAGCGAGTCACTCAGCCGCTTCTCGCTGTCGCGGAGCTCTTGGTCGCTCTTCGCACGCTTGAGAGCGTTTGAGAAAACCCCGGCGATCAGCTTGAGCCAGGTCAGCGTGTTTTCCGGCCAGCCCTCTCGATCACTCGCAGACGCGAACGTCAGCGCGCCGTGTACTCTCTCATCGTCGACGAACGGGATCACCACCAGAGCGTGCGTGCCATACCTGCGGAGTGACTCCCGGTCCGCAGCTGCGGCCTCGGGAAGATCCTCCAGCCGGCAGATCGCCATAGTCTTCCCCGCCCGCAAGTGTTCAATGAACCACGGGAACAGCGGCCGCATCGACGCGGTCTTCGGAGTGGGCGGCATGCTCAGCCGTTGATACAGGTGCGTCAATTCGAGCTGCAGGGGGTCATCCGGTTCGATCTGCCAGAGCGAGGAGCGGTCGAGGCCCAGAGCCTCGCAGATATGGCGTTGACCACGCTGGATCGCCTGATCAATGTTCGCGGCGTCAATGCTGATGAAGCAGGTCGAGAGCTCCATGAGGAGCGTCTGAAAATGCTCCGCGTCGTTTCGCGACGGGAGTGATTGGGCGATGGTCTGGATCGTTGTCATCGAATGGCGCCGGAAAGCTCCGCATTGGCCCGTCAGGCCCAACCTTGTCGCTGTGCCCAACTCGGAATTGACGAGCTTGCTGTCGTGAATTGTATCTGATTCCAGACCCTTCCACGATATTTCGGAGGACATGGCTTCGCCGTGAGGTGCTCGGGCGGCTTCGCTTTGCGCTAAGTCGTTGTCTGCAATGACTTTGGGCACACAAAGAGACGTCGGCATGGGGTTTGCATCACGCCGTCGCAGTCGAAACGGGTCCGGGTGCGCCGCGAACGTCACCGACTCTTTGCCCGCCGATGTCCGGAGAAAACCACCATGAAAGTCGTCATCGTTGGCGGAGTTGCGGGAGGAGCCTCGTGTGCCGCCCGTCTGCGTCGGCTGGACGAGAAGGCGCAGATCGTGATGGTGGAGCGTGGGCCGTACTTGTCCTACGCGAACTGCGGCCTCCCGTACCACATCTCGGGCGTGATTCCGAAGGAGTCGAGCCTCCTGGTTGCGAACGAGGCGTACTTCAAGGCGAACCTGGCCATCGATGCGCGGACGAACTGTGAGGCGGTCTCGATCGACCGGAAGGGCAAGACCGTCGGTCTGAAGAACGTCGTGACCGGCGAAGTGACGACGGAGAAGTACGACAAACTGGTCCTGTCGCCTGGGGCGACATCGGTCCGTCCGCCGCTGCCGGGGATCGACCTGCCCGGGATTTTTCAGGTGCGGACCGTGCCGGATGCGCGTGCGATCAAGGAGTGGATCGAAAAGGGGACGGCATTCCTGGCCGGAATGTCCACCTACTCGGGGATTCAGTTCGTCAAGCCGCCGCGGCGAGCCGTGGTCATCGGCGGAGGCTTCATCGGGCTCGAGACGGCGGAGAACCTCGTTCACGCGGGATTCGAGGTGACGCTGGTCGAGATGCTCGATCAAGTGCTGGCCCCCCTCGACCGGGAGTTCGCCAACCTTGTCCAAGGTCATCTTTCTCGGCATGGCGTTCGGCTCGCCCTCAACGACGGGGTTGCCGGCTTCAAGCAAAGGGATGGCGGTGGGCTTGATGTGCAGGCGAAATCCGGCAAGGTCTATCCTGCGGACGTCGTCATCCTCGCCCTCGGCGTGCGACCCGACACAGCCCTCGCGAAGGCCGCCGGACTCGAGATCGGCGAGTGCGGGGGAATCCGCGTCGATGACCAGATGCGGACGAGTGATCCGGACATCTTCGCGGTGGGCGACGCCATCGAGGTCAAGGACTGGGTGACGAAACAGTGGGGACTCGTGGCGCTGGCCGGGCCTGCGAATCGCCAAGGCCGCATCGCGGCCGACGTCATCGCTGGGCGCGATGCGAAGTTCAGAGGCACGCAGGGCACCGCGATCATCGGACTGTTCGGGGGCGCCGCCGCCTGGACCGGCGTCAGCGAGAAGACGCTTGAGAAGCTCGGCGATCAGGATTACGAGAAGATCTACCTGTTTCCGAACTCGCACGCCGGCTACTACCCGGGCGCGAAGTTGATCGCGCTCAAGGTCCTCTTCCGCAAGTCTGACGGGCGGCTCCTCGGAGCACAGGCGCTCGGGGAGGACGGCCCGGGGGTGGACAAGCGGATCAGTGCCCTCGCGATGGCGCTGCAAATGCGTGCGACGGTGTACGACCTTGAGGAAGCCGAACTCTGCTACGCGCCCCAATTCGGCAGTGCCAAGGACCCGGTGAACTTCGCCGGGATGGTCGCCGCCGACGTGCTGTGCGGCGACATGCCGCTCGCTCATTGGGACCAGACGAATGACGCGTACCTGCTCGACGTGCGACTGCCGGTCGAGCTTGTCCTCGAGAGCGTCCCCGGCGCGGTCAACATCCCGCTCCACGAGCTCCGCGCCCGCCTCGGGGAGCTCCCGAAGGATCGCGAGATCCTCATCATTTGCCGCTCAGCCCAGCGTGCCTATTACGCGACGCGGGTTCTGCTTCAGCACGGATACAAGGCCCGGAACATATCCGGCGGGATGTTGTCGCGGGCGATGTGTTCGGCACGCTGAATACACCAGCAATGACCCACCACACGAGTGTTACACAATCGACAGGAGAATGCAGCATGGCAACGGCGCACATGGAACGAAACACGGCAACCGAAACGACGGCACCCACCGCCAAGCGGATCAGGGTGGATGACGCCCGGATTGACCGGCTGAAGGATCTGTACGTGAAAACACCGCTCAAGGTGGACTACGAGCGGGTCCGCTTCATGAAGAAGATCTACGAAGAGAATGCCGGCTACCAGCAGATCGTCCTGCGGGCCACGTTTCTCGCTTACTTGCTGGATCACAAGAGGATCTATATCGATGACAACCTCTTCGTGGGCAGCATGACGGGTGATCTCAACGGGGTGTACACCTACCCCGAATGGAGCATCGCCTGGATGAAGGAAGATGATGTGATCGCGGATTCCAAGACTCCGGAAGACCGCGAGGCGAACGAGTGGGTGCTGAAGTTCTGGGAACACCGTGGGCTCAAGCCCCGCGTTGACGAGATCTTCAAGAAGAAGTTTGGCTACGATCCGAACGTCTCGGTCGAAGCCGGGCTCTTCATGGATTTCTGCTCCTGGCCGGGCGGTGGCGGCAATCTCAACTATCCGCTGATGTATCACAACGGCGTTGCCAGTGTGATCAAGGATGTGGAGGCGCGTCAGGCCGAGCTCGACATCCGCCTGCCCAATGCCCCGAAGATCTATTTCTACGAAGCCTGTCTTATCGTCATGCGGGCGGTCGTCAGATTCTCCAATCGCTATGCCAAGCTGGCCCGGGACATGGCCGCGAAGGAAGCGAACGCCGAACGCAAGCAGGAGCTGCTCGACATTGCCGAGGTGTGCGAACACGTGCCGGAGCATCCCGCGCGCAACCTGCGCGAGGCCATGCAGTCCCACTTCCTCTGCCACATCGTTGGCGAACTTGAGCAGGTGGGTTGCGGCTATTCCGAGGCCTACTTCGGCCAGCTCATGGATCCGTACTACCAAGCCGAGAAGGCGGCCGGCACGCTGGGCCCTGACGAAGCCACCCACCTGCTAAAGAACCTTTGGATCAAGCTCAACGAGGTGAACTACTGGTACGGCAAGCGCGTCGGCACGATGAACTCCGCCGACCTCGGCCAGAGCATTACCCTCGGCGGGTTCACTCCGGATGGCGGCGACGCCACGGCGGAGATGGACTACCTCATTCTCGATGCCTCCAGCTATCTTGCGCTTGTCCCCGTTTCAGTACCAGTTGCAGGGTGAGCTTTTCCGGTGCATTCATCCGGCCAGGCTAGCCTGGCCGGATGAAGCGAACTCCCTGGGGGCCAGGTTGCCCAGAGCGCTGTGGGGACGATCTTCATTGTAATGCCGACGCCAGCACTCGATCTTCTCGCGCGCATCCTCCAAGCTCAAGAACCAGTTTTCGTTCAGGCACTCCG
>JBGSZV010000100.1:0-16153 GCA_041750235.1 Phycisphaerales bacterium | reverse complement strand
GGCGCCGGGCTCGGCGTCGGCGGGGATGTGATAGAGCGTGCAGTCGGATGTGACGGGCGAGGAGGGTGAGTGCAGCGCGAACCATGCGTGCAACCGGCCGCCGGCGATGGGGCGGAGGTGGTCACGGGAGATGGATGATGTGGATTCGACGCCGGCGTGCGCGGTGAGCGCGGCGAGGCATAGGGCGGCGAGCGTGATGACGCGGGTGAATGGAGGGCGGATCGTCACGGTGCCCAGTTGCCTGGTGCTTCCAACTGCCCGCGGATCTGCTGATCAACGTCGACTTCGTGCTGGGCGTTGAGGCTGGTCTTAAGAATGTCGTAGTCGAAGCTGGCGGGGTTGATCTTGCGGTCATCGACGGGATCGTCGAGGGTGATGATCATCAGCGTGTCGGTCGCTGCGTGGAAGATTCGTGTGCGTCCGGCGATCTGAGGGAAGAACCCGCCCTCGCCCGCGATCTTGACCTGGTGGTACTCGGCAAGGTCAGACTCGAGCAGTAGTTCGCCGCTCATGTTGAGTTGCTCGACGCGAGTCGGCCAAACCTTCTTCGGATCGACGATGAGTCGCGTTACGACGCCGTTGCGTGGCGGAAGTGAGATGCGCCATGCCTTTCCCTTTTCGATCGCCCGGATTGAGGCGTTTGCGTCGGTGGGCAGTGGAGCGATGCCCAGAAGCATGGGCAGTTCCGTCGGCAACGCAGGAAGACCGAGTTCCGCGGCACGTTCGCGTGTGAGCGCCGCGTGCGTACCCACGTGGGCGGTTCGGTTCTTCTGAAGGTCAAAGACCCAGAAGCGATCATTGTCACAACCGAGCCAAAAGAGGGTTTCGCCCGCTTTGCCAATATCAAGCGAGAGGAAATGCGGGCGCTGGAATTGGATATGACCCAAGCCCTGCTCTTTGCGCCTGCTGCCATTTTCGTCGGTGAATTCAAAGCCAACAGTCGAGACAGCCCAGATGCGCGGGAGGCGGGCGATGCGTTCGTTGTAGATCTTGGCGACGGCGAGGTAGGAGGGCGGGGCGATTCCGGTGGCGGGCTCGGGTTCCGGTAGCGCGATGTCGATCTCCGGGTCTTCGACGGCGATCTGCGTGACGGGCGCGGGTTCGAGGGTGGGTTCGGGTTCGGCCTCGGATTCGGATGTCGTGGTTGCTTTGGCGGGCGCTTCGCGACGAGTGGAGGCCGGGGCGGGGCGCTGAGCAACTGGGACCGGGGGCGGCGGCTGCTGGGCGCGGATGATCGCGCGCTGCTCGACTTCGGAAAGAGGGGCGGAGCGGTCGGTGGTGCAGCTTGTGAGCGTGAGCGCGGAGAAGAGCGCGGCGATGGCGGCGTGGCGGATCACGCGTCGCTCCGGAGCACGGCTTCGAGCTGTTCGGTGGCTTCCGCGACCGAGGCTTCGTCGACGCCGGGGTCGGTGACCTGGATGGGCGCGCTCTCGGGGGGGACGCCGCGCGGGCGGACGAGCATGATGCTGCCGCGGGCGTTTTCGCCGGGGCGGGAGTCAATCACCGAGAGCAAGCGCTTACGGATAAGGACGAGGGCGAGGAGATAGCGGAAGAGCTGGCGCTTGGGATCGTCGTCGTCGGCGAGGGACTCGAAGATCGACATGACGGATTCGCTGTCGATGAGGGTGCGGGGTTTGGCGGTGGGGTCGGGAACCGTGCCGCGCCAGAAGGCAAAGACGTTGCGCGGGCGGGGGCCATCGTTCCATGCGGCGGCGAGATAGTCGCGGCGTTCGAGACCTTCCTCACCATCTTTCTCGAAGAGGGCGGTGACGATGTGATCACCGGGGAAGAGCGCCTTGCCGGTGAGGCCGCACTGTTCCGAGCGACGTCCGAGTTCGAATCCGCTGGTCGCCATCCTTGACATAGTGGACCAGTCTAGCGGGATCGGGGGAAGCCCCGGGGTGGCGGTTCAGCCGGCTTCGAAGAATCGGCGGCTGGTTCCGCCGGAGCCCACGCCCACCCGGATCTCGGCGCTGCAGCGTGGGCAGTGGCCGAGGTAGGCGTCGCCGGCGGGGGTTTTGTAGATCCGGCCGTAGACCTGGCAGCAGCGAAAAAGGATGCCGAGCCAGCGGCGTTTTTCCGCTGGCTGGTGCCTGCGGCCCTGTGGGCCCTGATCGGGTTCTCCGGCGATCCATTCCACGCCACAGTGATCGACCGGGGCGGTGGCGGTTCTTGAGGAGCGTCAGCGGCAGGCGGCCTCGATCAGGGGGAGGAGGCGTCTGCCTTCGGCGAGCATGGTCTGGGAAACGGACTCGACGTCGAGGCGGTCGGTTTCGGCGGTGAGGAGGGGGAGATTGATCGCGACGTTCCACTGCGAGGCGCGGGCGACACTCTCGATGAGGACCGCGGCGATGGCGAGATCGCTCTTCAAGCGGGGGTTGGTGATGGAAGAGAGGCGGTGGAAGAGGCGCAGGAGGTCGATGGAGGCGCCGATGACGGCGAGGGGCGCCTGGATGGCGGCGCGGGTGACGATGGGCATCTCGGCGATGCGCTTGGGGTCGGACTCGGGGAGCTTGAGGAGCGCGTTGAGATCGGCGTAGGCGCTTTCATCTTCGGCGGCGAGTTCGAGCATGAGTGCGCGGGCGCGGGAGAGGGTCTGCATGGCGCGCTGGAGTTCGGGCTCGTGGGCTTCGTAGTTTTTCTTACCGGTGGTGTAGGCAACGACCATGGAAGCGAGCGCCGCGCTGATGGCCCCCACTGCCGCGGTGACCGCGCCGCCGCCGGGCGTGGGCGTTTTGGCGGCGATGGAATCGAGGAGCGCGGAGAAGGGCTGGTCTCGCATGCTTTGGATAGTAATCCAAAGCGGGGTGCGCAATGCGAGGTGAATCAGGGCGTGGTGACGCCGAACTGTTCGAGCCACTTGGGATCGGGGAGAAATGTGTATTCGCTGGTGGATTGTGTCTGACCGGGGGCGACGTCGATGCCGACGCCGACGTGCATATCGACGAAGAGGAGGTTGGCGCGGAGGCGGTTGCCGTGCCATTTCTGGCCGCGATCGCCCCCATCATCGTGGTTGTAGATGGGCTGATCGCCGCAGAGCCAGGTGCGTGAGGGGTTGGCGACGCGGGGCATCTTGCCGCCGCGTTCGGGGATCAGGGTGGGGTAGGGCTCATCGGAGGGGTCGGTGTCGAGGGCGTGGTCGTTGAGGTTGTAGGAGGTGCCGACGAGTTCGTACATGCTGGACGTGTCGAATCCGGCGCCGGAGAGGAAATCGTCCTGCGTGCCGCGGTCGGCGGGGTCTTCGAAGACTTCCATCTGGAAGGTGTCGGAGGAAGGATCGGTGTCGCGGGGAACTTCGACGTCGGTGACGTACTGGTTCAAGGGGCGGCGCTGGGGGCCGATCTGATCGATGCCGAAGAAGGGGAGCTTGCCCTTTTTGCCGCCGAAGAGGGAGCCGATGTTGTCGCCGTTGCTGCCGGTGGTGGGATTGCCGGCTCCGTCGACTCGCATCTGGGGGAGCTGATCGGAGAACTGGCCGGTGTAGTTGGTGATGCCGATGGCGATCTGCTTGAGATTGGAGCCGCAGGCAGCGCCGCGCGCGGACTCTCGGGCGGCGCTGAGGGCCGGGAGCAGCACCCCAATGAGCAGCGCGATGATGGCGACGACGACGAGGAGTTCGATGAGGGTGAAGGCGCGCCGGTGCATGGGATGACCTTAGGAACGTTTGGGTGGGAGGGGCGAGCGGGGACTGGTGGGAAGTCGACCGGGCGGGCGTGCGGATTCGAGTTTTTCTGGCGCTTCGGGTGGAGAGAGGGCGACGACGGGGGCACAATGGGATTCACGGGTGTCTGTCGACGGCCTCTTCAAACGGAACAGGAGCACCCTTGCACGACTATCCGCTCATCACGATGCTGGCCGCTGGATTCACCGCGGCGTGGGTGCTGGGGCTGATCACGCAGCGTTTCGGCCTTTCGCCGATCGTCGGATACTTGCTGGCGGGGGTGGCGATCGGCCCGCATACGCCCGGGTTCGTCGGCGATGTGAGCCTGGCGCCGCAACTGGCGGAGCTGGGCGTGATCCTGCTGATGTTCGGCGTGGGGCTGCATTTTCACGCCAAGGACCTTTTGGCGGTGAAGGGGATCGCGATTCCGGGGGCGATCGTGCAGAGCCTGGTCGCGACAGTCGCGGGGGCGGTGATCTTCAAAGCCATGGGGTGGACACTCACCTCGGGCCTCGTCGCGGGCATGGCGATGGCGGTGGCGAGCACCGTGGTGTTGATGCGCGTACTGATGGATGCGCGGCAACTGAACTCGTCGGCGGGGCATGCGGCGGTGGGTTGGCTGATCGTGGAGGACCTGATCACGGTCGTGTTGCTGGTGATGATCCCGGCGCTGGCGGGTGGTGCGATCGCTTCCGACGATGGTCATGGCGCCGCGGCGGCGGGCGGCGGGAAGCCCTTGCTGATTTCGCTGGGGATCGCTCTGTTCAAGCTGTGCGTGATGGTGGTGGTGGTGCTGGTGCTGGGCGGCAAGGTCGTGCCGTGGGTGCTGGTGCAGGTGGCGCGGCTGCGGTCGCGTGAACTGTTCACCCTGACGGTGCTGGTCCTGTCGATTGCGGTCGCGGCGGGAACGGCGGCGTTCTTTGGTGCCTCGCCGGCGCTGGGGGCGTTTCTGGCGGGGATGGTGGTGGCGCAGTCGCCGGTTAGTCAGCAGGCAGGCGCTGATGCGTTGCCGTTGCGCGATGCCTTTGCCGTGCTGTTTTTCGTGTCGGTCGGGATGCTCTTTGATCCGAGCTTTGTGATTGAGCATCCCGAGTTGCTGGCGGGTGGACTGGTGGTGGTGCTGGTGGCCAAGCCGCTGGCGGCGATCGCGATCGTGGCGGCGCTTGGATACCCGGGGAGAACAGCGCTGACGGTGGCGATCGGACTCGCGCAGATCGGCGAGTTCAGCTTCATCGTGGGCGAACTGGCGATGAAGCACGGGCTGCTGCCGGAGGAGGGACGCTCGCTGCTGGTGGCGTGCGCGCTCGTGTCGATCACGCTGAACCCGCTGGTGTTCCGCTCGCTTGACCGGATCGAGGGACGTCTGCGGCTGTGGCCGCGGGTGTGGAACCTGCTTGACGGTCGATCGGATCGGCGCGCGAAAGCCGGGAACGCGGCGGCGCGCGACAAAGTCGAGGAGATCAAGGGGCCGATCGCGGTGCTGGTGGGCTACGGACCGGTCGGTCGCCAACTGGACGGGCTGCTGAGGAAGTCGGGCATCCGCACGGTGGTGATCGACTTGAATATGGACGTGGTCTCCACGCTGATGGCGGAAGATCGGGTTGCGATCTACGGCGATGCGACGAACCCGGAGGTGCTCGCGCAGGCGGGGATCGAGCGGGCTTCGCACCTGGTGTTTTCATCACCGAGCAGCGAGAACCAACTGGCGATGGTGTCGAATGCCAAGCTGCTCAACCCGATGATCAAGATTCTGATCCGGGCGAAGTACGTGGTCGAGGAGCCCGAACTCCGCGACTACGGCGCGGATGTGACGGTGGTGGACGAGGTGGAGTCGGGGGTGGCGCTCGCGGAGGCGATCCTGGCGGACCGCGGGGCGGATGCGGGGAAGATCAAGCGTGAATCGGACCGGGTGCGGAGCGAGCTGGGCTCGCGGCACCGGCCGTCGCACGCGTGAAGCGGATGAAATAGAGGAAAGTGGGCGCGGCTGGATTCGAACCAGCGAAGGCATAAGCCATCAGATTTACAGTCTGACCCGTTTGGCCGCTTCGGTACACGCCCGAGAGTCGAGATGTGAATCACGACCGAGAGAGCAAATGTAGCGAACGAATCGACCGGGGGCAAACGCGGCCTTGTTCGCGATGGGAACTTTCCGACCGATAGCCGCCAGCGGGACTTGAACCCGCAACCTCGAGATTACAAATCACGCGCTCTGCCAATTGAGCTACGGCGGCAGACGGGCACGCCTGACGGGGCCCGAAGGCACTCGAGGGCCGCTGCGGACGCCCGAGGCTGGAGAAAAGTGGGCGATACTGGACTCGAACCAGTGACCTCATCCATGTCAAGGATGCGCGCTAGCCAACTGCGCCAATCGCCCAAGGATGTCGGCCGACGGATCGGCCAATCGAGGGTGAGAGTATAGCGGGGTCTTCCGGGTGTGCGAGTTGGACGGGTTACGGGGCGTTGGCGGGGGTGAGGGAGAAGGTCGAAACGGCTGGTCCGGGGAGGAGCGGGGTCGCGTCGCCGCGGACCCAGGCGCCATGGCCGGCCCGGTAATAGGGTGAGAGCGGGTGGCCGGACTGTCCGGCGGGCATGTGGAAATAGGCGTCGTCGAGGTGCGCCGGGCTGACGACCAGTCGCTCGCTGGCGCCAAAGGTACGGCCGGTGACGCGGACGACCTGGTTGTCGCCGTTGAGCGGGTCGGCGGGCATGTCGAGGAACGTGGCGAGCGGGCCGAGGGCGGCGGAGAGCGGGTGGCGGATGGCGGCGCGGTTGGCGTCTCCCCAGGTTCGATCGATGCCGTGGTTGGCGGCGAGTTTCTGCTCGGCGACGGTGCGTTCGAACTCGTCGCGGAAGAAGGCGGGCCATGAGTCGCCGCGCGGGAGCATGTGCGGGGGGCGCGCTTCGACGATCTGGCGGAGGGGCACCTCGCCCAGGAACCACGAGTAGCGGAAACCGGCGACCTTGTCGGCGGCGGGTTTGGTGAGCGTTCCGATGATCGACGTCGTGAGACGGGTAACGTAGAGCTTCAGGATGCGGTAGCCCACCTGATCGGCATCGGCGTTGCCGTTCCAGTCGGTGATGTGCTTGAGCGCGCGGCGGACATCGGCGTCGGCGTGATCGGCGGGGACGGACTCGGCGACGATTTCGCGGGCGCGCTCGATGAGCGAGGCCTTGGTGTCGAGCTGGATGTTGAGCAGGTCGCGCTCGGTGAGAAGGGGCCTGGCTTGTATGAGTTCGTTGATGCGGTGCGCGCGAAAGGGGTGGCTCCAGTTGGCGCCAAAGAAGCGGGCGGTTTCGAGGGGGAGGGTGCGGTTGTTGGCGGTGACGATGGAGCCGTTGTCGGGATTGATGAGGCGCGGGCGAAGCTTCTCGTCGAGTGTGCCGGACCATCCGACGCCGGGCTTGGCCCAAGAGACGGGGCTTGTGCCGTCGAAACCCGATCGTTTGGGGATCCAGCCGGAGATGGTCCACGCGATGTTGCCCTGGGCGTCGGCGATCAGGACGTTCTGCGGCGGGCCGTGCCATTGAGCGGCGATCTCGAGGGCTTCCTTGGCGTCAGCCGCGGTCATCATGTCGAGGATGCGGACATCAAGCGCGCCGGGTTCAAGGGCGGACCACTTCTCGGCGAGGGGACGGCCTTGCGCGTCGGTCTCGGTCACAACGCCCCAGCGGGTGACGCGGAGTTCCATGTGCTGGGTTTCAGCACCCTTGACATGAAGGTCTTCGACGAGGACCTCGAAGGGCTCATCACCTTCGGGTGTCTTGTAGCGCGATGGATTGCCGGGAAGGGTGTCGATGACGACATGGTCTTCGAGGTCGCCGCAGAGGTTGGTGAATCCCCACGCGACGTTGTTCGTGCTGCCGACCACGATGCCGGGAACGCCGGGGAGTGTGACGCCGACGGCGGTGTGGCCGGGCCATTTGAGTTGCGCGCGGAACCATGAGTTGGGGACGCGGAGGCCCAGGTGCATGTCGTTGGCGAGGATGGCGCGGTTGTCGGCGGTGCGCTTCCCCCCCACTGCCCATGCGTTGGAGCCGGGCATTGCGCGTTCGATGACAGCGGGCGAAGACGTCGCGGGGGCGTTGCGGAGATCGATGACATCGGGGCCGGGGATCTTCGGCGGCGCATGGGGTGCATCCGCGAGAATGGTGGTGTCCCAGGGCGAGACATCGGGGGTGAGGAATGCGGCGAGGGGCGCGGGGAGCGCGGCGTTGAGGGTGTCGCGGGTGAGCTCGGCGCGGGCCCCCAGGGAGAGGTTGTGGAACATGAAGCACTGAAGCAGGAGGACATCCTCGGGGCGCCAGGGTTCGGGGGTGGCGCGGAGGGCCCAGTACTCGGGCGGTCGGGAGTCGAGATCGGCGAGACCGGCGTTCACCCCTTCGGAGTAGGCGGTGAGGAGATCGCGGTGCCGCTCGGGGAGACTTTTGAAGGCTTCGTCGGCGTGCTTTGAGAATCGGTGCTTGCGCATGTCGCGGTCGATGTCGAGCATGCGGGGGCCGATGAGTTCGGCGAGGCGGCCGGCGGCGAAGCGGCGGGCCGCGTCCATCTGGAAGAAGCGCTCTTGCGCATGAACAAAGCCGAGGGCGCGGCAGGCGTCGGTGAGCGATGCGGCGGTGATGGTGGGAACGCCGAGGGCGTCACGCTCGATGGTGACGGGAGCCGAGAGGCCGACGATCGGCACATCGCCGCTCTCGCGCGCGAGTGAGGCAACGAGGAGGGAGCGGGCGGTGAACAGCGTGATGCTGCCGGCGACGATCAGCAGGATGAGAATGGCAAGGAGCGATCGCTTGGCGATGCGGCGCATGGTGGAGGAGTGTACGGCGGGCAAAAAGAAACGCGGCGGGCCGAGGTGGCCCGCCGCGTGAGAGTCAGCTTGCGGTCGGTCGATCAGACGCAGGAGTTACCGAACTGACCGAGGAGGACGCTGAGGTCGGCGCCGTCGACCTGGCCGTCGCCGTTGAAGTCGGCTCCGGTGTTGGGATCGACGTTGTCGCCGAACTGACCGAGGAGGACCGAGAGATCGGCGCCGTCGACCTGGTTGTCGCCGTTGGCGTCACCGGGGCACTCGGGCGGGACTTCGCACTCGTCGGGGATTCCGTTGGCGGGAGCGACGTCGAGGGAGGTGCCGTCGGCAATGTCGCAGGCGTCGTTCTTGAGGTTGTTGTTGCAGTCGGCGGGGAGCGGGGATCCGGCGGCGGGGATGATCTTGAAGACCTCTCCGCCCTGGTCCACGATGTACAGCTCGCCGTAGGCGTCTTCACCGAAGGAGTTGATGGTTCCGATGGAGAGCCCGCCGCCCGGGGCGAGTTCGGTGGTGCGGTTCTCGATGGCCGAGAGAACGCCATTGGTGTTGCGGAACGAGAAGATGGTCGGGGTGCAGTAGTCGGTGAAGAAGTAGGTTCCCTGGAGATCGGGGATGGCGCATCCGCGATAGACGTAGCCGCCGGTCACGGAGCAACCGCTGATGGAGAATGGAGCAAAGACAGCGCCGCCGCCGGAGTTGCGATAGGTAGCAATCGGCGCGATGGCGGTGGGAATGGCGTTGGGGCAGGTGGGGCAGTTCGTGGCCTTGCAGAGATTGCCCTCGTAGCACTTCCAGCCGTAGTTTCGGCCGCCCTGGTAGCCGGACTGGCCGGGGAGGGTGCCGGGCGTGTTCGCGGGCTGCCAGGAGATTTCCTCTTCGGCGTCCTGACCGACGTCGCCCATGTAGAGCTCGCCGGTGAGGCGATCGAAAGAGCAACGGAACGCGTTGCGCAGGCCGTACGCCCAAATCTCATCTGAGCCGGGAATCGCGCCAGCAAAGGGATTGTCGGGAGGGCTGGTGTACGGGAGGGCGGCGCCGCCGATGATGCCGTCGTCGTCGTCGTTGCCGGGGAAGTTGTCGGCGCCGTCGACGTCGATGCGAAGCATCTTGCCGAGCAGGTTGGTGATGGTTTGAGCGCGGTTGCCGGGGTCGTTGGCGCTGCCGCCGTCACCGAGAGAGATGTAGAGGTAGCCGTCGGGTCCGAAGCCGATCCAGCCACCGTTGTGGTTGGTGAACGGTTGGGTGACGCTGAGAACGACGGTCCCCGTGGGGTTGGCGCTGGTGGAGGTCGCGAACGGGGCACTGGCCTGGTAACGCGCGATCACGGTCGCGCCGCCGGAACTGCTGTAGTGGACGAAGAAGTAGCCGTTGTTGAGGAAGTCGGGGTGGAACGCCATACCGAGGAGGCCCTGCTCGTTGCCGGTGGCAACCGGGCTGATGGAGAGGTAGGGCGTCGCGTTGAGGGTGTTGCCGGGGAGGTTGAGGATTCGGATGTCGGCGCGGGTGGCGACACCACCCGAGCTGCGCTGCTCGACAATAAAGAGACGACTGAAATCGCCTTCAGGCGCAGTCACGTGGAGCGGCAGTGTGAGACCGCTCGCGACGCGAACGGTGTCAAGGCTCGTTCCGCCGGCGAAGGCGGAAGCGGAAAGTGCCGCGGCGGTGATGCTCGCGGCGAATCGGGACAATGACTTCATGCTGAACATCCAGCTCATCCTCCACTGTCTTGGTGAGACCTTTTGACTCTCTTCTCCGCTTCAGGGCGACGGGCGCCAGGAAGCTCCGGTTTGCCATTCGCCACGGGGGAAGAGAGTCGTTATCGACCGGTGACCGATCGAAATGATCGGCAACGGCCAGAAACGCGTTCTCGGACGTGCACCCGTGACAGGGGGCAGGGGGACATTAGACCACACGAACGCCCGGACTCCACCTCGAAATCGGAGGAGTTGGGACACGGAATCGAGAGGCTGGCGCGTTGGCCCGGAGAAAGGCCCCGGGCTTTGGAAGAATTGCTTGTTTCGCGCACACGGTCCACCGTCTGGCCGAAGATGGGCGGAGGGGGGAAGTGTGAAGATAGAGCGACCGGCTAGGCTTTGTGACTATTGGCGGACCACATGAGTGCATCTTCACGTCCAACGAGCGGTGCTCCGAAATCGGCGCGGTGCGATGGCACGAAGCAGCCCGGCGCGACGGTGTCGTTGCCTGTGCTTGCACTTGAACGCACGGACGGCGGCAAGATCCGGAAGTCCAAGGCCGGGAAATGGCGCGTCGCGGTATTGATTACCGTCCACGTTCTGATGGCGGCGCACATCGTGCAGTGGTGGTTGATGGGCGGCACGCTCTCGCCGGTCGAGCCATCGGAGACCATGCACACGCTGGTGAAGGGCGCGGTCAACGCCGGCGCCGTGTTCTTCGCGGTGGCCATCCTGTCGACGCTGATCTTCGGGCGCTTCTTCTGCGGCTGGGGCTGCCACATCGTGGCGATGCAGGACCTGTGCGGGTGGGCGATGAAGAAGATCGGGGTGCGGCCCAAGCCGTTCCGCACGCGCATTCTCGCGTGGGCGCCGGTGGTGTTTGCGTTCTACATGTTCATCTGGCCGAACTTCAGCCGCTACATCTACGAGCCCCTCGCCGAACGATTCTTTCCCGCGGCGCTCGAGTTCACCGGGCGGATCATGCCCTTTCCGAAGCAGGGATTCACCAACGAGTTCATTGTCGATGAGTTCTGGGCGACCTTTCCGCCCTGGTATGTTGCCGTTCCGTTTCTCCTGGTCTGCGGCTTCGCGACGGTCTACTTTCTGGGGGCGAAGGGATTCTGCACGTATGGCTGCCCGTACGGCGGGATCTTTGGCCCTGTGGACAAGCTGGCGATCGGGCGCATCGTGGTTGACCACGACAAGTGCCATCAGTGCGGGCACTGCACGGCGGTGTGCACTTCGAACGTGCGCGTCCATGACGAGATCCGCGAGTACGGGATGGTGGTCGACGCCGGGTGCATGAAGTGCATGGACTGCGTGAGCGTGTGCCCGAACACGGCGCTGTCGTGGAAGTTTGCTCGACCGGGCATCCTGAAGGGAAAGCCCAAGAACAAGGCGCCCAAGCGGGTCTACGACATGACCCTGGCGGAGGACGCGGCGTTCTCGCTGATCATGCTGGCGTGCTTCATGGCGATCCGCGGGGCGTACAACATCATGTCGTCGCTGTTTGCGATCGGCACTGCCGCGATCCTGACCTTCATCTTCTACAAGGCGTGGCGGATGCTGCGCGAGCGAGACGTGCGGCTGATGACCTTCCAGCTCAAGCGGCTG
Source organism: Phycisphaerales bacterium (assembly GCA_041750235.1). Taxonomy (GTDB): domain Bacteria; phylum Planctomycetota; class Phycisphaerae; order Phycisphaerales; family UBA1924; genus JBGSZV01. Next base: position 4,379 of record JBGSZV010000100.1, on the reverse strand, counting down.
GGAAAGCCGACGAAAACGGGGCTGGCGTACGCACTGATCAGCCTCCTGCTGATCGCGGCCACGGTGCACACGGGGTACATCAACCTTCACAAATGGCGCGGCAACCAGTTGGCAAACAAGATCACGCTCGCTCCGGCGCTGGCGTTTGATGCTTCGGCCCGGCCCTTCCCGGAGGACGCCCTTGAGCACGCGCGCGGCGCTCTGAAGCACTTCGCGCTCGTTGATTCATTCTCGCACGGCGGCAAGGGGCTCATGCCCGAGCGGGATGTGCAGTTGCGAGCGGCGCTGCTGCACCTGTTGCTTGACCGCACTGATGATGCGAAGGCGATCCTCAACAGGGTGCAGGACCGCCACGGTGCTCACGCCGGACTCACGGCGGAGATCGTGAAGATCCTTCGACTGGAGGGAAAGCCGGAAGAAGCTGAGGCGTTGATCGATCGCACGCTTGCCGAGCATCCGCGATTCTGGGAGGTGAGGGAGCTTCGTGTGTACTCGCTGCTTGGAGAGCACATGCAGCGGATCGGTCGCCAGATCAGCATCTGGAACCCGCCGCAGGAGTACACGAGTGTCGTGGCGCGGGACCCGCGTATCGCCGCGGCGATCGCGGACGCCAAGACCGCGCTGGAGAAGATCCCGGTCAACTGGAAGACCGCGCGCGACCGCGGGCGCACACGCCTGCTGCTGGCCCGCATGCTCGCCGCGATCGGCGAGCCGCAGAACGCAATTGAGCAACTGCGTCTTGGGGTGAAGGACCGGCCCAAGAGCTTCGTGCTTCAAGAGAACCTCGGCGCGGCGCTGCTTCAGACAGCGACGAGCGAGCAGGATCTTGATGGCGTCATCGTGCATCTCACGCACGCGGCGGAACACGACCCGGGTTCGATTGACAAATGGCTGATGCTGGCGGGTCTGCAGGTTCAGAGGAATCGCATTGCCGACGGCGTGGTGTCGTACTCGAAGGCCGCGCGCCTTGAGCCGGGCGTGTTGGTGGATCTGTATGTCACGCGGGCTCAGCGGGCCGCGGATTCACCTGAGTTCAAAACGCTCGATCGAATGATCAAAGAGCTCCGCCCGGCGATTGATCGGGCGATCACGACGGTCAAAAGACAGATCGGCGACAAGCCCGATGACGCTGAACTCCGCTACCGGCTTGGTGTGCTGTCCTTGGCGATCGCAGACAACGATGATGCGCTCAAGGCGTTCAGCGATGGCCTGCCCCTCGTTCCGCCGGCGTACCTCCCGGCGTATCAGGAGCAGGTCGCGGCGCTGCTTGCCAACGCTCGCGCTGGCGTGCAGCTTGAGCAATGGAACAGGGCCGCGGTGAAGTGATCGCAGCGCTGGGTGTGTTCAACCGCCCTGGATAATGGCGTTGAGTTCCTCGAAGGCCTTGTCGTACACCTCGGGGTCCTTGGGGAAGGGGACGCTGGTGCCGCTGATGCGACGCGGCTCGGGCTTGCCGACTTTCTCGTCCATGATGAGCGCCCCGTCGCGGATGAAGAGCGCGGTGGGCGTGGGCGTCCAGACAAATGACTCGATGCCCAGCTTCTGCGTGATTTCGGGGACGGAGATGATGCGGACCCTGAGGACGGGGTCTTCCATCTCGTCGAGTTCCTTCTGCTGCAGCTCGATGTTGGGTTTCATCGCCTGGCAGTGGTGGCAGTCGGGGTCGTAGATGAAGACGTAGTAGGTGATGTGGCTGGTCTTGTCGGCGAAGACGTCGGCGAGGAACTCGGACTCCAAGAGCTTCTGCTCGGGGCGAATACCCGTGGTGGCGATGACCTCCTCGATCGCCTTCTTGGAGGTCTTTGGGGCGGTGGTGCGGGCGTAGCCAAAGCCGATGCCGAAGCAGACGAGCATCCCGCACAGAAGCGCGGCGGCTTTCTGATTGCGGACGCCGCTGAGGATGAAGGCGATGATGGCGAACGCGGTGTCAAGGCCGAAGGTCAGGCCGTGCGGCGGGGTCCAGAGGGCGCCGAAGCAGCCGCAGGGTTCGCCGCGGATCAGGTATGAGAGGGTGTAGCCGGAGAAGCCGGCGAACATCAGGGAAACGAGCGACCACAGCCAGCGACGGCGGTGGAAGATGATCACGCCGAGGATGACGATCACTTCGGCGGACGCGACGACATGGTCGAGCAGCAGGCCCTTGTCATGGAGCGTGAAGCTCTCGGGGCTGATGAGATGCTTCTTGGGGTCGGGTTGGGTGAACTTGGCGAATGCCCCGAAGCCGAGCACCAGGGTGATCAGCAGCGCCGTGATCGTCATCACGATGCTGATCTTCGGCGAAGGCTTGTGCGTGGCAGTCGAACTCGTCACGAGCCGCTCCCCGCGGGGGTGGGGGTGGGGGCAGCCGCGGCGGCGGGCTTGGCGGGCCATTGGTTCTTCAGCAGGCCGGCGCCCCAGATGCGGGTCTTCTTGTCATCGACCTGGAAGTAGAACGGCACCAGAAGGTAGCCTTCGCGCTTGGCGTTCGACTTCACGCGGACGGTGTACTCGAAGCCGGGGCCCGGGATGTAGGGCTTTTGATCGATGATCTCGGCGGTGATGTCTTCCGAGTCGGCGGTCAGCGTGACGGGGTTGTTCTTGCGGCTCTCGGCGAGCTGAACCTGGATCTTGAACTCAACGGGCTTGTCGGGGGTGACGACGCCGATGTTGAGCCCCTTGCGCATGATGAAGATGTCGCGCAGCACGGCGAAGTACTCGTTCTCGCGCGAGCTCGTTTCGTGGTGGTAGACGGGCACATCGATGACCGGTGCGTCGGGGTGATCGGTCTCGACCACGAGGAGACTGGGCATGGCGCCTTCGGGGAACTTGTAGGCGAAGGTGTTGCTGACGGCACGCTCACCGCCCTCGGGGTTGCGGGCGATGATGATGGGCGCCTCGCCATTGATCGCGAGCACCTTGAAGGGGCGGCCGTCGATCGAGCGGAGTTCGATGGTTCCGCCACGGAGGGAGTCGGGGCGTGCGGCGGAGGGTTCGGCCGCGACCGCGAAGGACATGGTTCCCTTGGTCTTGGCGACGATCGGGATCGGGTTGCCCTCGAAGTAAATCTGGACATCCTTATCGACGGGGCCGCTCGAGCCGCGAAGATCGATGGCGACGTTCAGCGTGGCCTTGCCGCCGGGCGGAAGAACCGTCGGCACGAGCGAGGCCTGCGTGCAACTGCACGCGGCCTTGGTCTCCTTGAGGACCAGCGGCTTCTTGCCGGTGTTGGTGAAGGTGAAGGTGGTCCTGATGACTTCGTTGGGATCCGCGACGCCGACGTCGCGCACGGGGGGATCCACACTGACCTGCGGTCCGGCGATAGCGCGGGGAGTCACGGTGGTTGCGGGCTGCGGTGCGGTCGCGGGCTGCTGCGCGACGGCGGTGGTAAACCCGGCGAGGAGCGTGAAGGCGGTGAGCGTCGCGGCAAGGGTGCGGGCTGCGGGGGAAGTCATTGATCGGTCTCCGATGATCGCCCGGGCCTGTCTGAGGCGGGGGCGGCTTTGGCTGTCGGGTCTTCAGGAACCTATTCTTACCGCCTCGTGGGGTGGATTGTTTCGCCTCCACTTCGGTTGGAACTGGATCGACGCCATCGGACTGGGGGGAAAGCGGACTTGAGCCTTGAGGTCCCACAACCGGCGGCCCCGGACCAAATGCGGCATATTCCGGGCGTTCGGAGCGGCCCGAAGCATGTGATCGTGGTCGGGGGCGGCGTGATCGGCGTCTGCTCGGCGTACTTTCTTGCGCGGCGCGGCTGCCGCGTGACTTTGCTGGAGTCCGGGGAGATCGCCGGGCGACAGGCGGCCAGTTTCGGGAACGCCGGGTTGATCTCCGTGGGCCACCTGCCCCTGCCCAAGCCGGGGCTGATCCTGCGGAGCTTCAAGTGGATGTTCGACCGCACAAGCCCGCTGCTGATCGTGCCGCGGCTGGAGCCGAGCCTGCTGTGGTGGCTGTGGGGCTTTGCTCGGGCGTGCAGCGAGCGGCAGCTTGAAGTCTCGATGAAGGCGATCGCGGAGTTGTCGCGGGGGACGATGGAGCTGTTTGACCACTTTGCGCGCGAGGAGCGCGTGAACTTCGAGTACCGCTCGGGCGGGTACATGGATGTGTTCCGCACCGAGGCGGGCTACCGCCACTGCCAGCAGGAGGCGGAGTTCCTGCACCGCTACGGCATGCGCGACGAGCCGATCCCCGGTGAGGAAGCGCGGCGAAGAGAGCCGGCACTCTTGCCGGGAGTGGCGGGTGCGCTGTGGCATCCCGACAGCGGGTTTGCGGTGCCGGGTGATTTCGTGACCGGGGTGGCGGAAGCAGCGCGTCGGCACGGTGCAGTGATGCGCGAGCACGCGGAGGTCGCGAACATCGAGTTCCGCGGCGGACGTGCGAGCGGTGTGCGGCTCAAAGACGGG
>JBGSZV010000099.1:0-7595 GCA_041750235.1 Phycisphaerales bacterium | reverse complement strand
GGTGATCGTCCGCGTGGCGCGCGGCTCGACCTGCGGGCGCTGGGCGATGCGCGGGTATTCGCCGCTGTGGTCGATGTGGAGGCCGCCTTCCGTAGCTGATCCGATGGTCGACACGAGTACCCCCTGCTGGCACGCTCCGCGTGCGTGTGCGGTGTTTATACCCCTGTCGGCCCGATCGCGCTGCGGATCGCGCGGTCTTTAGGGGGTCGGGGGCGGCGGCGGGGTGGGCGGAGTGCCCCCGCCACCGGACGTCACTTCGGTGGATTCCCCGGTGGACGGACGGCTGACGCGGACGCTCTGCTGCGGTTCGTTGACCCCGTCGTGACTCTCGGTGACTTCGACGATCATGGCGTCAGCGGGTGGCTCGCCACCATCGCCTGCGGCCCAGACGCCGCCGGGCTGGGCCTGGCGCTTGGGCATTCGAGCCTGCTGCGCGGGATTGAGCAGCGCTTTGGCCCGGTCAAGCGTCCGGTTATCAAGGTCCCGTCGCGCTGATGTGGCCTTGTCGAGCGGGTTTTCCTTTTCTCCCGAGCCGTCGGTCTCGCGGGTGACGATCCGCATCGTCTGGCCGCCCAGCATCGAGATATTCGCAGCGTTGGGGTCCGACTCATCGGCGTCGATCGCCTCGGCCCACTTGTCGTTGAGGAGGCGAGCCTCGCGGAGATAGGTTTCCTTGATCTCGTTGAGGGCGGCACGCTGTTCGGGGGTGAGATCGTCAAAGGCGAGGGCGGCATCGATGGAGCGGACCGCATGGCCCGGCCCATACACCTGTGGGAATGAGGCCTTCTTGAGCGCCACATCGAACTTTGAAGCTTCATCGGGCGGGAGCAGGTTCTGGATCTGGCGGGCGTAGGAGCGATTGACGTCGCGAACCTTGACGGACTGCTCACGCAGTTCGTTCATCCTGGCCATCATCGACTCGGGGTCCGGGGGCGGTCCGCCAACAAACATGGTCTGGTGATCGGCCATCGTCTTTTGACGCTCGATCAGGGCACGATCGAAGTCCGCCTCGTACCGCTCCATCACGGGGGCAACCTCGGCGTTCACCGCGGCGGGGAACTCCAGGTCCTTCACGAGCTTCACGAGGTCGATCGACTCGCCGCTGAGCATGGTGCCGTTGCCCGCAAGGTCACGCCGCCGCATCCGCTCAACAGCAGGCCACTGGGCGATTTGTGCATCGTTGAGAGTCAGTTGGAGGTCTTCGAGGAAAGCGGTTTCGAGTTCGGCTCGCCGAGCCTGGAACTTGCCCATGAGCTCGGGCATCGACTTCATGATGATCTGTGTGTCCCGGGTCTCCTGGAACTCAGCCTGGACCTCGGCGAGGGCTTCTCGATGCTCCGCGCTTGCCTTCGCGAACTCGGCCTGCATGGCCTCGAGCAGTTCCTTGGCCGACTGACGCTGCTCTTCGCTCAGGTTCAGGAGGTCGGCGTAGCCCTCCACCTGACCCTGCGTGACGGGCGGGCCCGAACGCCCGCCGAGCCCCCCGCCCCCGCCCCCGGGTCCGCCGGCGACAAAGACGGCCTGTCGGGCCATCGCGGGAGCCGCTGGAAGGCCGATTCCGCCAGCCAGAACAACGAGGAAACAAGCCGTACGAGCGGTCATTTTCAGGGGAGAGCCGGAGCGGTTCATCGAGAGACCTCCACGCTTGGGCCGGCGGTTGCGGTCCGGAGAATTTTCCGGGGGAATCAGGGTTCCAATGCCGCAACGGCACAGCCAGGCACCTTGCCGGGACGCGCGGGAGGGAGTTTTCCGGCACAAGCGGTCAGGAACTTCTCACCGATCAGGCGTTGGGCTGGCGGTCATCGCCGCCGCGCCGACGCCAGTCGCGTTCGGGCTCACGCTCGGGCAACTTCTTCTTCTGGTCCTCGGTCAGGAGGCTGTTGAGCTTTTCGACGGTGGCGTTGTCGAACTCACGGCGGGCTTCCCGGGCCTCGCGGGCGCCATCGCCGTCGCCCCGGTCCCCACCGCGACCGCCCTGCCCGCCACGTCCGCCCATGCCGAACATCTGCATGGGCGTGCGCGTCATTTCAGACTCCTCGATCGCCTTCGACCATTTCTCGTTGAGGGTGGCGACTTCACGCCGGTAGTTGGCCTTGATCTCGGCGAGTTGCTCTTTCTGAGCAGAATCGAGATCCGTCATCGAATCGACCGTGGCGAAAGCCTTCTGGGGGTAGGAAGCGCCGTACACGCGCGGGAAGCAAGCTTCCTGGAAGGCGCCGGTGAACTTCTCTCGGAGGGCTTCGGGCATCAGCGGCTCGATCTGGCGGGCGAAGCGGCGGTTGAGGTCGCGGATGCGGACGGCGGAATCGCGCGCCTCGTCAAAGAGCTTCTGCATGCCGTCGAAGTCCTGATTCGTCCACATTTCCATGCCCTTGCGCATGGAACTCTCGTACGTGGCATTGCGCTCGACGAGGGCTTTATCGAGTTCGATCTCGTACTGCTCGAGAACCGGTTCGACTTCGGCGGGGATCGGCTCGTCCTTGGTCATCACTTGACGGGTGACCTTGACGAGGTCGATGGTTTCGCCGCTGATGATTCCACCGCGGGCGAGGGTCTGATCGCGGCGGTGCATTCGTTCGAGCTTGGGCCACTGGGCGAGCTGCTCCTCGTTGAGCAGAAGCTTGAGGTCTTCAAAGAACGACTCCTCGACCTTGGTGAGTCGAGCGCGGTAGTCGTCCATCATGGTCATGGCTTCGCGGAACACGGTCGGGTCGTTGTTCTCGCGGGCCTCTTCGCGGGCGGCGTCCAAGCGGTCGCGCATCTCACCGGTGATGGTGGCGTGTTCGGTCTGCAGGCCGTCGAGCAGGTCCTTGGCCCCGTCCATCTGGTCGGGGGTGAGCTTGAGCAGCTCGGCGAAGGTCTCGAGTTCCTTGGAGTCGACGGCGGGCTCGCGCATCGTCCTCATCGCCATTCCCATGCCGGGCTGGGCAATCGCGGCTTGGGTGGACACAAGGGCGCAGGCGACGATGGCCAGCCGCGCCAGAGGAAGGCGACGAAGCAAACCGTTCAGTTTGGACATGATGCGAAAGCTCCGCGAGGTGAGGGTCGACCCATGGGAGAACGAAGTCGGCGGGCTGATTCTTGCAGGAACTCCACAAAAAGCGAACGTGCCGGCCCTCGGAATGCGGGGAAGACCGGCACGTTTGCCCGTGAGATCGAATCGGGGAAAAGGAGATAGAGCGAAATGTTCTTCGCTGACCGCTCCGGAGCGGATTCAAGAGTCAAAACTCGAGCTTTGGGAGGTTCTTCGGGCGTCCCATGCCCGGCAGCTTGTTGACCTGCTCGAGACTGAGGATCCCGCGAAGTTGATCCGGCACCTTGCCGGTCACCGCTTCGATGGCCTGTTGATGGTCCTTGAAGGGGTTTTCGCCGCCCTCCTCGTCGGCCATCACCTGGGCGATGGTGCGGTCGGTCTCGTACTTCAGTTGGGCCGTCGCCCAACGCTCCCGGACCACCCTCAAGCCCCCCTCGAGGCGTTGAGCGATCTCATCGACCTGCTCGCGCTGCTGGGGGGAGAGGTCATCGAGTCCACGCGCGGCTGTCAGCAGCCTCTCCCCGTTCGTGGGGGCGTAGATCTCTCCGAAAGCGTGAAGATTGAACTCGGCCTGAAAGCGATCCTTGAGATCCGTGGGAAGTTCCGCAGCGATCAAGCGCGCCGTTCGGAGGTTGGCATCCCGGACACGCAGACACACTTCGCGGCCCTCGCGGTAGTACGCGTCCAACCGCTCCATGTCCCGCGCTTCCCACAGCTTCCCCGCCTCTTCCAACTTCGTGTCCATGAACTCCTGCCGGGCTCGAAGGGCAGAGTCGAACTCCGTCTCATATCGCTGCAAAATCGGATCGAGCCGGTTTTCGACCGCGTGATCGACCTTCAACGACTCGACCAACTCGACAAGGTCCACGCGTTCGCCGGTCAGCCAGCCACGGCCGTAGAACTTCTGGCGGTACATCCGTTGCTCGACGCGCGACCAGCGTTCGAGCTGCTCCGGGGTGAGCGCGATCTTGAGATCTGAAATGAACTGCTCGCCGAGTCGGTCGCCGTGCTTCTCGAACTTCTCCCAAGACTCCCGCCATTCGTCCCATGTGTGCTCGCTGGCGGGCTGATCGTTGACCGCTTCCTGGTACTGCTCCATGTACGTGCGCATCTTCTGGCACGACACCGCGAACTCAGCGAGGTAGGCCTCGTGAAGCTCGGTCAGGCTGGAGCGCTCCGCGTCGGAGATCGCCAGCAAGCCCATCGCACGATCGAGATCCTTGGTGGTGAATCGGGGCTCAAAGGCGGGACCGCCCAATTGGGCACGCGCCGACGGCATCGCCGCCAACATGAGCGTCACTGCCAGCAGAATGCGCACGGCGATCGAGCATGCTCGGAGACACATGACGGGCTTCCATGGTTGGAGAGATCAAACCGACCAACTCCGGTACGACGCCGAGGGTCGCTCGGTTTCGGAACAGGATCACTCGCCGCCGAGGCCCGGCTCATTCCGCGGGGTGGACTTCTTGGGCAGCTTCTCGCGCTGCTCCTCGGTCATGACCGCGCCAAGCTTCTCGTAGGTGCGGGTATCGAGTTCCTTCCGGGCCGCCTGGGCGTCCTTGAGGTCCTGCGGGCGACTGCCGGCCTGCCAGAAGTCGGTCATCTTCATGCCAACTTCCCAATCGCGGAGAGCGGAGGCCCACTTGTCGTTCGCCGCGCCGAGTTCACGCTCGTAGGCCGTCTGCAGCTCCTCGACCTGCGTCTTTTGCTCAGGAGTGAGGTCCTCCATCCCCTTGGCCGTCGTGAAGGCCTTGGAGACATAGGAAGCGCGATAGACCTGCGGCATCGCGCCCTCGTTGTACGCCTGGACGAACTTGGGGCGGGCGTCCTCCGGCATCAACGCGGCGATCTGGCGGCTGTACTTGGCGTTGAGGTCGCGGACCTGAACCATCAGCTCGCGCGAGTCGCTGAACATCTTCTCAAACTTGTCCATGTTCCCCATGAAGTCGCTGAACTGCTCCATGTTGTCCATGTATTCCTTGGTCTGCTCGTCCTGTAGCTTCTTCTGTGCCGTGACGATGCGGTCCATTTCCGTCTCGTATTGATCGAGTTCGGAGGACACCGCGGCCATCTGCTCGGCGGGGAGCTTCTGATCTTCGACGACGGTAACGAGGTCCACGCCGGCGCCCGAGACGATGTTGGCCTGGCTCACCTGGCGGAAGACCTGGTGCCGCTTCACGCGGCGCTCGAACTTGGGCCACTCGCCGGCCTGCTTCTCATCGAGCAGCAGTCGGATGTCGTCGTAAAGCGACTTCTGCTGCTTCTCGGTGTTGGCCTGGAAGTCGACCATCTTGCGGGTGAGGTCCTGGAAAACGGTGGGGTCACGGTTCTCCTGGTACTCCTGCATGATCTCCTGCATCTCTTCGCTGATCTTCTTGCGACCGGTGTCGAACTCCTGCTGGAAGCTCTGGTAAAGGTCCTTCACCTGACTCGCCTGATCTTCCGTAAGGGAAAGCAGCTTGGTCATGCGATCAATGTCGTGGCTGGTGAGGGGGATCTCCATCTGTCCGTTCATGCCCATGAACTGCGCGCGGGCGGAGGGCACGGCGGCCAGCAGGCCGATCACGAGCGCCAAGGCCGGCACCGCACGACGGAAGAAGGAACGAAGTGTCTGCAGGGTGTGAGCCACGACGAGACTCCTTAGGACCAGGGGAACCAGGCGGCGCGGGGTGGGCCCACGCGTTCCATATCGTACCGGTCAGAACGCAAACCGCCGCGGGAGGGCCACCCTCTGAAGGGTGTGTTCCGGGGATCGGGCCCGCGATTTCACCGGGTGGCGAACCCAAGCCCGTGTGAAACGCCCCTATTCCTCGAAATCAACGTCGTCGAGATCCGGCGCTTCGCGCTGCTTCAGGGGCGGGGCGAGCTTGTCGAGCTGTTCGGGCGTAAAGATCGCGCGAAGCTTGTCGATGGTGCCCTTCTCGAACTCGCGGCTCTTCTCCCAGGACGCGGCCATCTCCTGCGGGTCCATGTTGAAGTTGCCGTACATCCCGCCGCGCTCGCCCTCCTTGGGGTTGTCTTCGGCTTCGATGATGCGGGCGACCGCCTTGTCGCGATCGGCTCGGCGTTTGGATTCGTAGTCGCGTCGGACCTCGTCGATCTTGGCCTCTTGCTCCGGGGTCACGCCCAGGTCCTTCGCGGACGCGATGACCTCCAGCGCCTTCTGGCCCGTCGAACCGCGGGAGTTGAGATTCATCATCTGCAAGCCCCAGAAGGACTGGGTGTAGAAGCGATCCTCAAAGCCGAATCGCTTGGACTCGGGGAGCTGCTCGCCGATCCGCTTGAGATAGCGCAGGTTGACTTCCCGCACGGTCTTGGAGCGGACGACGCCCTCCTGCATCATGCGCTGCGAGTACTCCATCCGTTCCTCAGCGGACATCTTGCTGAAATCCTTTGCGGCGTCGCGCCATTCTTTCTCGCGTTCCTTCCGCCACTTGGCGGCACCCGCGAGCACGCCGTCGAGGTCCACCTCGTACTCATCGATCACGCGGGTGAGTTCGGGGGTCCACGTCTCGCCCTTCATGGTCTGCTCGGTGAGAGCGATGAGATCCGTCCGCGCACCGCTGGCCATCAGCCCCTGCATCGACTCCTTGCGGAGCAGACGCCGCTCAAACTTGGGCCACAGCGCCTTCTGCTCGTCGGTCAGGGTGAGCTGCAGGTCTTCGATCAGGGTGTTGCGGAGCTTCTCGGTGTGGGCGCCGTATTTCTCGTACACGGGCTCGAGCTTCGCCCACGCTTCGGGGTCGTATTCCTCGCCATCGCCCTGGACTGACTTCTGCACTTCCGCGAGCTTCTGGTAGGCGGACTTCATCGCCGAGTCGTAGGCGGAGAAGAGGTCCATCGCTGAGGACTTCTGCTCGGGCGCCATGTTCATCAGGCGCGCGAGCGATTCCATATCGCCGCGGCCGAGGCGACCTTCGCCCCAGGCGTCGATCATCATGTCGTCTGCCATCTCCTCCGAGTCTTCGAGTTCCTCGGAGTCGTCGTCCTGCGCCACCGCCGGAGCGGGGGCCAGGAGGCAGCAGGCAAGCGCGATGGGCACGAGTGCCAGAAGCCGGGAGACATCCATTCCGGGAACTCCTTGAACTGAGAAAACCGAAGATCTCGCCGGAGTTTATGTCAGCCGGTCCAGTTCACGCCCGCGGTCGCGAGCGGCGGTCAGGGCACGCACCACCGCCTCGGTGAGCCCGGCGGACTCGAGCACACGGATCGCGGCCTCGGTGGTGCCGCCCTTGCTGGTGACTCGCAACCGCAGATCCTCAGGAGATTCGGGCGCCTGCGCCAGAAGTTCCGCCGAACCGGCCAAGGTCTGACGGACAACGCGGTCCGCGACATCGGGCGCAAAACCAAGTGAAACCGCCGCCTTGACCATGGCCTCGGCGAGAAATAACAGGTACGCCGGCCCCGACGCGGCCACCGCGGTGAAGGCGTCCATGAGCGACTCATCGATCCGGATCACCAGCGGCCCAACGCCCTTGAAGAGGCGCTCGGCCAGTTCGTCGTCACCGGGGCGGGCGGTGTCACCGAGCGAGAGTGCCGTCGCGCCCTCGCCAACCCGGGC
>JBGSZV010000098.1:0-28759 GCA_041750235.1 Phycisphaerales bacterium | reverse complement strand
GGCGTCGCTCGTCGCCGCATCGTCGGCGCTGCGGTACCACGAGATCGGCGACGCCAGGCATCAACTCGAGAACGCGCCGGAGGAACTGCGCGGCTGGGAGTGGGCCCAGCTCAGCAGCCGTCTGGACGACAGCCTCCGCGCGCTGGATGTGAAGTTCACGCCCATGTGCATGGCCATCAGTCCCGACGGCGGCACGGTCGTCTCGTGCAACTCCGGCGGCAAGATCAAGTCGTGGCGCGTGTCCGACCTCACCCCGATCGCCGAACACAATCTTACCGGCAGCACTCAACGGCGGCGGGTGTCGCGGCTGGTGTTCTCGCCCGATGGCCGGGAACTGCGCGCCGATACACCCATGGGATCGACCTGGCTCGATGCCGCCTCCATGAAACTGTTCAGAAGCGACGACCTGGCGCTTGAATCACGCAGTGACGACGGGAAGTTCGGAATCGCCGTTGACCGGAGCAACCCGGGCCGGGCGAGTGTCGTCGAAGTGCTGACGGGCCGTGAACTCTTCTCCTTCGACAAGCCCGTCGATCTCTGGCCGCGCTGCGCGTTCTCCCCAAACGGGAAGCAACTGGCCGCCCACACCGCTGGCAACGCCGGTCTGTCGGTGTTCCGCACCGAGGACGGCGCTGCCGTCTGGAGCCGACCGGACCTCGATCAGGTGCTCGATCTCTCGTACTCGATGGACGGAACGAAGCTGGTCGTTGGCTGCGGCACCGGTGCCGTGGTCGTCCTCGACGCAGCCACCGGCCGGGAGCTGGTGACCCTGACCGGCCACAACTCGCCCGTCACGGCCGTCGGATTCAGCCCGGACGCGGCCTTCATCGCGACCGCTTCGAACGATCGAACCGTCAGATTGTGGCGGACGAACGACGGATCCCAGATCAGCGCCATGCACGGCAGCGCCGGCGCCTTCAGCGAATTGGTCTTCCCGCCGACGATCCCGGGGTCGCAGCCTGCCTTCGCCACGCTCGCAGCGGACCGGCACATCCGGTGGTGGGACGCGGGCGCCGCATCAGACCCGTTCGTGCTCCGCACTCCCGGCACGGTGTACGCGGTCGCATTCTCTCCCGACGGCACGCGCATCGCGTCAGCGTCCCTGGTCGGCGAGCGCCCGCTCCGCATCTGGAATATCGCGAGTCAGCGTGAGGAGTTCGCCGGAAGCGAGGGAAACCTCAGCACCCTGGCGTTCAACCAGGACGGTTCACTGCTCGCGATAGGACGCTCGACCACCGACAAAACATCAATTCTCGACGCCAAGGGTCAACCGATCGCGTCGTGGTCCGGCCACTGGTGGCGCACCAACTGGGTGAACTTCGGCACAGACGGCCAGTTGTGGTCGCTCGGCAACGGCGGACGCCTGATCGCCCAGGACATCAACACCGGCGAGCAGCTTCGAATCAAGAAATTCCCGGCGCAGACCAGCGGCGAAGGCTGCCGCGCCGCAATCTCCCCGGATCAATCGATCATGGCTGTCGCAAGCGGCGGTCAGATCCGCCTTCTGGACTTCAAGACCTGGAACGACATCGCCACGCTCAACGTGCCCGGGCGCGCGATCTACGCCCTGTCGTTCAGTCCCGATGGCACGCAACTGGTGAGCGGAGGCACCGACCACACGCTCCGCGTATGGAACGTCGCCAGCAGGCGCGTGATCGCGACCATGCCGGGACACAGCGACGAGATCTACGCGACCATCTTCAGCCCCGACGGACGCCGACTGGTCTCCGCCGGACGCGACCGCGTCATCCGCATCTGGTGCGCAGAGACATTCGAATCGCTGACCCCGCTGTACGGCCACACCTCATTGGTGTACTGCCTCGCCTTCAGCCCCGACGGTCAAACGCTCGCATCCGGCGGCGGCGATGCCACGGTCCGTCTCTGGGACACGAGAACCTACCGCGAGCGCGTGAAGGCCAATCAAAGTGAAGCCGCCGCCGAAAGACAGGTTTCTCGACCGGAACCATGAACGGCAGGCCGCCTCTCTCTGCGACTGGGCGAACCCGAATCGCGCTCGCTCCTCGCCAATGACTCCAAGAAACGAGCCGGGAGACTCCCGAGGAGAGTCTCCCGTCTAACACCTTCGCCGAGGGTGCGAGCCATCAAACCCGCTCACCCGAACAGCGTCGAACCATCGTCCTGGGGCTTTCTCTTGCTCGACTTCTGCTCGGGCACGGGCGACTCCATGGTGCTCATCGTGAGCACGCCATCGGGCGCCGGCCGCATGAGTGGGCGAAGCTGTTCGGGGCTGCTGTTTGGGTCGAGCCAGGTGTTGACCCCTTCCTCGTCCAGCACCACAGGCATCCGCGTGTGGATCTTCGCCATCATCGCGTTGGGATCAGTCGTGACAACGGTGAACGATTCAAGCGGCGTGGCGCCCTTGTCCCATGTTTCCCACAATCCCGCCAGGTACACCGGTTTCATTTCCGGAGAGTGAATCAGGAGTTTTTGCTTGCGCTTCACGCCGATGATCTCGATCCACTCGATAAACCCAGTCACCGGGACCACGCATCGCTTGGTCTTGAAGGCGGATCGGTAACTCGGCTTGGTCTCCAGTGTGTCGGCTCGGGCGTTGAAGGTGTTCTTCAGTTCTTGGATCGACTCGGCCCACGCCGGCACCAGCCCCCAACGCATCATCACCCCCTCGCGCCCATCGGCATTCTGCCGCACCACGGGCGCGGTATCGGTCGGCGCGACGTTTTCGTTCGGAGCAAGTTCCTTCACGGGGATACGATGCAGGTCCAGCAGCTCGCGGAGCTGGCTCCAGGTGAACTTGTAGGTGTACCGTCCGCACATGACGAGAGTCTAGTTTCAGTGGAAATCCCGCGACACCGACTCGAGCGCCGGCAGATACTCATCCAGCCCCCGGAACCGTCGCGCGTGCACATGCACGACCTCTCCCTCGCGTTCGACCTTGCCCTCGACCAGAAGGGAATGACTCAGCCGGATGGTGCGGCGGAACCGCTCGTAGGTGTCGGTCCAGACGACCAGATTGGCGATGCCGGTCTCATCTTCCAGCGTGATGAACACGACCCCAGATGCCGTCGCCGGTCGCTGGCGGACCAGCACCACCCCCGCCACCCGGACCATTCGACCCGAGGGGCAGTCCGCTTCGTTCCGCAGGCGTGCGGCAGGAACGACCCGCTTGCGATCCAGACGTTTCCGCAGAAACGCCATCGGGTGATCCCGGAGTGACAGCCCGGTGAAGGCGTAATCGTGGAGGGTGCGCTCGGGCGCAGGAATAGCGGGCAGGGTCGTCGCCCCGCTGGATTCGACGATGGCATCCTCACCCACGGCATCGAAGAGCGGCAGTTCATCATCGCGGAGCGTGCGGACCGCCCACAGCGCAGCCTGACGGTCGATGCCCAAGGAGCCGAAGGCATCCGCGCGGGCGAGGCACCGCATCGCGCGGGCTGATGCACGGCTTTGACGCCAGAGCGCCAAGACCGAATCGAATCGTCCCCTTTGACGGACGATCGCTGAAACCCGGTCGGCGTCGATCTGGGGCAACCCCTTGGCCAGCCGCATCCCGAGCCGGATGGCAAGACCGGAGGGGCATTCCTCGAGCGTGCAATCCCACGCGCTGTGGTTCACATCGATGGGGCGTACCTCGACTCCATGCTCCTTGGCATCACGGACGATCTGCGCGGGCTGGTAGAACCCCATCGGCTGGCTGTTGATGAGCGCCGCGGCGAAGGCGGCGGGATGATGGCACTTGAGCCAGCACGAGACATAGACCAAGATCGCAAAGCTCGCGGCGTGAGATTCGGGGAAGCCGTACTCGCTGAACCCCTTGATCTGCTCGAAGCACCGCTCGGCGAACTCAGCGGGATACCCGCGCGCGAGCATGCCTTCGATGAGCTTCTGCCCGAATCGGAAGATCAGATCGCCCTTGCGTTTCCAGGCGGCCATGGCGCGCCGCAGCTTGTCGGCTTCCTCGGGGGTGAAGCCGCCCGCGACGATGGCAAGCTGCATCGCCTGCTCCTGGAACAGCGGCACTCCGAGCGTGCGCTCCAGAACCTGACGGATCTCCGGTCCGGGGTAGTCGAACTGCTCCTCGCCTCTCCGCCGACGCAGATACGGGTGGACCATCTTGCCCTGAATGGGACCGGGCCGCACGATCGCGACCTCGATGACAAGGTCGTAGAACTCAGCGGGCTTGAGGCGTGGCAGCATCGACATCTGCGCCCGGCTCTCAATCTGAAAGACACCGATCGTGTCGGCCCGTTGGATCATGGCGTATGTGGCCGGGTCCTCGGCGTGATGATCCATGATGCGCGCGATGGAGAGCGCTTCTCCGCCGCTCCTGGCCACGAGGTCGAACGCCTTGCGGATGCAGGTCAGCATCCCCAGCCCCAGCACATCGACCTTGAGCATCCCCATCGCGTCGATGTCGTCCTTGTCCCACTCGATCACGGTCCGGTCCTCCATCGCCGCGTTCTCGATGGGGACCAGTTCACAGAGCGGCGAGCGGGTCATCACGAACCCGCCGACGTGCTGGGAGAGGTGACGAGGGAAACCCTGAAGCTGCGCGGTCAGCGCCATCACCATGCGGATGGTGGCATCGTCGGGGTTGATGCCCGCTTCTTTGACCCGCTGCGCCGACGGCGTCTCACCCCAGAGGTCCAGATTCCGGGCGAGGGTGTCCACACAATCCAGCGACAGCCCCATCGCCTTGCCGACGTCACGGACCGCGCTTCGCCCGCGATAGCTGATGACTTCCGCGGTGAGCGCTGCCCGATCCCGTCCGTAGCGCTGGTAGATGTACTGGATCACCTCCTCGCGGCGTTCGTGCTCGAAATCGATGTCGATGTCGAGCGGCTCCTTGCGTGCCGCGCTGATAAACCGCTCAAAGAGAAGCTGGTTCTTGGCGGGATCGACTTCGGTGATGCCCAGGCAGAAACACACCGCCGAGTTGGCGGCCGCGCCCCGCCCCTGGCAGAGGATGCCCTTGGAACGTGCGAAGCGCACGATATCGTGGCAGGTCAGGAAGTACGGCTCGTAGCGCAGTTCAGCGATCAACGCGGTTTCGTGATCCAGTGAAGCACGCAGCTTCTCCGGGATGCCGTTCGGATATCGAAGGCGGGCGCCCTGATCGCAGAGATTCCGGAGATGCTCGATGGCCGAAATACCGCGTGGGATCGGTTCGTCGGGGTATTCGTACTTGAGTTCGTCAAGGCTGAAAGCAGCGGCGCGCTGGGCCACCTCGTTCGTTCGCGCGATCGCTTCGGGGTATTCGGCGAAGAGTCGGGCCATCTCATCGGGCGGTTTGAGATGGCGTTCGGCGTTGGCTTGCAGGCGGAATCCGGCTTCGTGGATGGTGCAGCCGTGGCGGATGCAGGTCAGCACATCCTGCAAGGGCCGCCGATTGCTGACGTGGTAATGGGCGTCATTGACAGCAACCAGCGGCGTGCGGGTGAGCTTGGCGAGCGAAGCCAGAGCCAGCATTCGGGCGCTGTCATCGGGACCGTAGGACCGGGTCGCCGCCAGCGACAGCCGATCATCGTCGAACACGGCACGGAGTTCGCGGAGTTGCTGGGTGAACGCCTCGCAGAGCGCGGACGGCGGGAGCGCCACCGCAAGCAGTCCGGACTGGTGCGCCAGCAGGTCGTTCCACCGCAGGTGGCATTCACCCTTGGGGGCGCGGCGCTTCCCGGTGGTGAGCAGTTGGCAGAGGTGGGCGTAGGCCGCACGTGACGAGGGAAAGACCAGCAGCTCAAGGCCGTCAGGGTCGGTGAAGACCAACCGGCAGCCGATGGCGATGGGGATGCCCGCTTCCTTCGCCGCGACGTGCGCGCGGACAATGCCCGCCAGCGTGTTCCGATCCGCGATCGCCGCGAACCGGTGGCCGAACGTGCCCGCCATCTCGACCATTTCGTCGGGATGGCTGGCCCCGCGCAGAAACGAGTAGTTGGTCGTGACCGCTAACTCGGCATAGCCGATAGAGCAGACAGCGCGTACCGGTGAAGAACCTGCTTCACCGGACGCGAAACGGAACGGGTGCGGACGCGGCTTGGGGTTGGGGTCTTCGGGCATGGCTTTCTCTCATGCCCACACGCCGTGGACGAACCACAAGCGTGCATCGAGGTCACAGAACAGCCAGAACCACCGCCCGCTCTCGTCCTGCACCTTGTAGTAGTCCCGCGTGAATCGCTCTCGATGCCACCACTCGGAGGCGATCCGCTCCGGGCCGATGCACGAGCGGATGGCGTGGTTCCGGGCCTCCCACCCGAACCGGCTGACGGGGCCATCGGGGGTCAGCGCGATGACCTCGATCGGATTTGGGCGGTCGTAGAGCAGCGTGGGACGGTCGGCATCGATCGTGCCGGCAGAGCATGACGCTCCCGCATCCAGCACACTCAGCAACCGGAAGGAACGTTCGGGCAGGTGCGACTCCACAAGATGGGGGCGAAGGACGTTGTCCTTGCCGAGCCGATTGATCAGAGTGTCGAGCAGTTGGTCCAGCGCGGTATTCGAATCGGCGGTTTGCTCGGCATCATTCCACCACCGCTGTTGCTCCTCGCGGAGGGCGCCCAGGCGCGTGGCGGTGATGCGGACACCCTCGACCCCGAACCCCAGGTGCGCGCGTTCGATGCGGGGGCGGAGCAGGGACCACAGGTGCGATGGATCACGGCTCGCCGCCGACAGGCGGAGCGGCAGGTTCAATGGTTGCAGGTCGCTCCGCAAGAGGGTGATGCGGGCATCGGTCAGGCCCTTGCCGCGCCGAACCAGTTCCATGCACACCCGTTCCAGCACCCCCTGGCACGCGACGCCGATCGTCTCAACGCAGCAGCACGGCCCCGCAAACAACTGCTCAGCGTGCGGCGGATCGACTGGGCGGATCGGCTCGATGACTTCGGGCAGCCTGCCCAGCACCTGATCAACGCGGCGCAGCACGCCGTCACCGAATCGGGCGGCAATCGAGCCACGCGGCAGCGCGAGCAGTTCGTGGACCGCCTTGATGCCGACCTCGCCCATGCCGTCGATGGCGCTGGGGTCGATGCCCAGCGATTGCAACGGCAGCAGACCGAGGGCCTCGCGGATGTTGTGCGGAGCGATGATGCTCCCCGCGGCACCGAACCGGGCGGCCGCTCGCGCCGAACCGAACGAGGGGGCAATGGTGGCGGAGGTGGTCATGCCCAAGGCGCGGAAATCAGACTCAACGCGCCCGAGCATGGCCTGCTCGCCGCCGAACAGGTGCGCGCAGCCGGTCACATCCAGCAGCAGGCCATCGGGCAGATCAGCGGCCACGATCGGAGAGAACCGGCGCGCCCACATGGCGATGGCCGTCAGGGCCTTGGCATCGCGCAGCGGGTCGTGGGTGGCGATCTGGACCGATCCCCGCAATACCGCCTTGGCGTCGCTGACTGCCATGCCGGGAGTGATCCCCTGGGCCAGTCCGGTCTGGCAAACGGCGACAACGAGCTGACGCTGCGCGACTGCACGGACCAGTAGCAGCACCTCAGACGGCAAGGCGCTGCGCCGATGGCGTCGCAGGTGCAGCTCGATCGGCAGCATCGGGAACCAGATGGACATCGCTCGTTGCATGGCTGTGCCGCACGACCCAACGGCGTGCATCCTCGGTGGCGGGTCGCAGTCCTTTGCAACGCAAGAGTTCGAGCGTCCAGTGCGGATCGGGGGTTGCGGTTGAGAGTGGTGTCAGCCGCCAGCGGGTGCGCGCCACGGAGAGGCTGGCGAGTTCACGCGGTGGCCGCAGCAAGAGGCCCAGCGTCCCACCGGCTTCGGCAGCCAGTTGCAGGCGCCGAGACTCGGGCATCGTGAGTCCCGAGGAGTCGGCGACGACCATGCCGACGCCGGAACATCGCAGCGCGCAGTCGATGGCCCAGATGCGTTCCTCGCGGCGCGACGGCTCGAGGAACACGGATGACCGAAGCAGCGCCGGCGACTGGCGCGCCATCGCAGGAGGAAAGAGCCAGACGGGCGGACCGATCCAGAGAACAGGAGCGGTTCTTGCCGAGCGGCCAAGAGAAGCGACCACGCTGAGCGGCAGCGGTACGTTGTCGTCGCCGCCGCCGAACCATTCATGGATCGCGCCGGAATCCAGGAAGCAGCCCCACGGGGATGCCGACTCCGCGAAGCTTGACGCGGTGCCCCGACGTTCACGATGCAGCGGATCCAAGAGTCGGCGTGCTGCGGCAAGTCGGGGGCAAGATAGCATTTTGTTAGGGTAGCCCGCGAAACACTGACGGCAAGGATCGATCTCGTTTCACCGGCAGATTTCGATCGTCACCGAAATCGCGTGGTCGAGTTCGTCTTGTGATGAACACGCGACACCCCGCATTCCCTGAGCGCCAACGATGCAGCCGCTTGGTGGATCTTGGTGTTGGGTGTCGTGAAACCTGTCGCGAACGGATGAGTTGTTCTTTGGCAGGTCGCTGTGAACCCGCGAAGAAACCATTCACGACTCAACAAGACCCTCTGGACTCCGACGCCCAGCAGCGCAAGGTCTTGTTCGCCACGCTGGTCGCCGCCGTACATCGCCGGCGCCGAAAACAGTTCCGTGCGGGCGTTCAACCAAACGCGCCAGTCGTGCGGTGACTTCGTTGGCGGCAGCGACAATCGAACAGATGAAGCAGCACAACCACAACGAGTTTTCAAACCACCCAAACTCGCCGAAGAGAGACCAGCCCCGAACCCGCCGCCTTCTCACCGGTTCTTCGCAGAGAGCACACCAAGAACCCTCCCCGGGTCGCGATTACACGCGACCCGGGGCCAAGTTCCTCGTCGGTCTCGAGAACCTCGATTTCAGGTTCTCGTCGTAAGCGGAGGCCCTATCGACATAGCGCTTTTGGTCTCCGTTTGTAGTGCGTTTTGCCATTTTTGCTTTCCTGAAATTCCATTCAAGTGTGGTACAGTGAGGCACTTTTTTGCCCGTCCTCGCTAATGATGTGATACCTATTGGAACACGCGGAAACGTGGGATGAGGGGGATTCGACAGGCAATATGCCGTTATGCGCCAAAGCCAAACCCTCGTGTGTCACATTCACGACAGGATTAAGCGGGCATTTGTGAGCGATAGTGCCGCCGCGATGCTGATGGAACGTGCTCGATGGGGCAACACTCCTCGCTGCGCTCACTGTGATTCCGGCGCCGTCTACAAAATGGCCGACCGCGCTACTGATCGGCGAAACAAGGACTACCGCTGGCGCTGTCGGGATTGCAGATATCGATTCACCGTGCGAACTGGAACTCTGTTAGAGAATACACGCCTTTCCCTGCCATGCTGGTGTCTGGCTTTCCATTGCTACTGCTCAATTTGGGGCGATGAATCCGCTGAGAGGATGCAGAGAGAAGTGGGTACTACGTACAAGACTGCTCTGTTTCTGCTTCATCGCATCCACTTCGTTCTTGCCGATCGGCGACTACAAATCCTCAAGGCTGGACAGTTTGCTTGGATACATGGGATCAAGCACGCCCTCAACACGCCTGGACCATCTGATGGCTGGTCCGAATCTCTTGTGGCGCGGAGGTTCAAAAGAGAACGAGATGATGCTGAGATGCATCTCTTGCAACGTCAGGCAGAGGACGCGCTCGAAGCTTTGCGCAAGATCAGATTTGGAAATTATTAGGCCATCGAGGGCACCCGATTCGCCACCGCCTGGGCTCACGATTGCAGCCACAGCAGTAATTCCCGTGTCCTCCTCAATCCAAATCTTTGCGCCGCGCAAAGATTTGCTAACGGGTTGCATTTAGGGGCGTGAGGACGGTTGGTTGCGTGCAACGCTTTCGTATGGGTGGGGTTCAGGGTCGAGTTTTAGATCGGGGGCAGCCGCTCTCCCCAGCGGGCTCCAAAAACTCAAAACGGAGGACTATCAGTAACACACGAAATTGGCCTCTACCACACGATGTGGCCCCCCTCGCCAAAGTCCCCCCTCGGGACACTTTTGCCACCTGTTTTCGCCTCTTCGCGGGCCCGGCCCAAATCTTTGCGCGGCGCAAAGAATTAGACTCTTGCACCTTGGTTGCAGTGAACCACTGCTGAGTTGCCGGCCATCACACTTGGGGGAGCAGACCGAAAATCACCGCAGAGAGCCCTGCTATTCAGGTCTCTGTAAACGACCCGGCGGCACACCCAACGCTGAACCTCGTTTCCCACTTCTCAGCGGGGTGCATAAACCCTGTCCGCGCCATTTCACAGGCACGGAGCGATATCCTGGGCTCGCATGATGAGCCTCTTCGGCCGCGTGCTGCGCGTTCTCACCGAGTCCAATCAGCACGACCTGCGCCGACAGGTGCAGTTCCTCAAAGCTGAAAACCAGATCCTCCGGTCTCGGATCAAGGGCCCCGTCAAAACCACCCCGCAAGAGCGGATGCGATTGGTCCGGCTCGGTCGCCCGCTCGGCGCCGCGGTGAAGTCGCTGGTCACCACCCGCGAATGAGAGCCACGGTGCCCGCGCTGGAGAAGTCCTGTGCCGGGAGCGGCTGGGAGGGGTGTTGAAGCACTATTACCGACGGGCGGCGTGAAGGTCGGCGGGCGCTCAACCGGCAGCCTCTCTTTTGCGCGGCGCAATAGAGATCCCCATGTACATGTTCGGGCAGCGGTAGATCGGTTGGCTTGTCGATGACGGGCCAAGCGACGCCGTCACACATCCAGAGCATCGGATAAAAACGAGTCCATTCCGATGCCTCCCCGACGTGCGTCCGCGGCGATGAGTACGGGAGTTGGGAGCCTTACCGGGGCTGCTGCGGGCGACACTATCGATGTCGCTTTCGATTTCGATGGCCACGCTCGCGGTCTACTACGAGCAGCAAGCCGGACGGATTGATACCTGCCGACTTTCCAAGCTGCTGAATGCCACCCTGCGTGCGCTGTAGAC
The DNA here is from genome assembly GCA_041750235.1 of Phycisphaerales bacterium. Lineage (GTDB taxonomy): Bacteria > Planctomycetota > Phycisphaerae > Phycisphaerales > UBA1924 > JBGSZV01. The sequence goes on along the minus strand of JBGSZV010000098.1, from coordinate 17,921 downwards.
TAGACAGAAACGGGTTCGATCTCGTGGCAATACGAACATCCGCTCATGTGATCATATAGTAGTGCTGACGCTGCTTCATAGTACCAGTACAGGAACAAAGACAATGCGACCACAACACATTCTTTCACTCGGAGTTTCAGCTGTCATTCTTGGATTGATCAGTGTGTCACTCGGCTGCAGCAGTAAGTCCAGCAATCCAAGTACACCGCAGACGACAGCCTCTACCGTATCCGGCACCGAGTCGACCTACGACCGCGAGATGTACAAAGCCGGCGAGGGCGGGCATCGAGGTCTGATGGAGGAGCGGATCAAGAAAGGCAAGGACATCAACGGAGTCAACCCCAAGAACGGTTGGACACCGCTTCATGCAGCTTCGTACAACGGCCACAAAAAGCTGGTGAGCTACATGGTTACGCAGGGTGCGAATGTGAATGCAGTCGACCGCGACGGAAACACCCCGCTTCATCTGGCGGTTGGGCGTGGGCACATGGATACGGTGCAATCGCTGCTGTTGGGAGCACCGAATGTCGGGATCCGAAACAACGCCGGCAAGACGGCTGGCGAGATCGCTTCAGCGAGCATGCTGGCGAAGTTCCCCCAGCTGAGTCAATGAGTGAGCCCGGGTGAACTGCAACTCGAAGTGCGTGAGGCTGAGGCTCCTCTGGAAGGCAGCGGAAGCGTCGTTCCGGCTGTGGTCGTGCCGAGCTTTAACCATGGCGGCACGCTGATATCAGTCGTGGAGCGGTCACTCGCACGCGGGTTTCCGGTAATCGTCGTTGACGACGGATCGACGGATGGCACGGCAGAGCAGCTGGCTCGATGGGTAGCGGTCAATCCATCCGCTGGGCTTGAGGTGGTCACCCATTCAAAAAACCTCGGGAAGGCGGCTGCGCTTCAGTCAGGCTTCGGGCGTGGGGCGATGCTGGGTGCGACGCATGTCGCCACCGTCGACGCGGACGGGCAGCTTGATCCAGAAGATATTCCGAGGCTCCTTGAGGTTGCGGCAAGGCACCCCACACGCCTGATCCTCGGATCTCGCCCGCGGCAGATGGACGGATGTCCGAGTCGGTGCAATCTGGGACGTCGGCTGACTTCATTGGCAGTTGCCGTTCAGTCGGGCGTTCGACTCTCGGACACGCAGTGCGGGTTGCGGGTGTACCCCCTTGAACTTTTGCAACAGGTGAAGTGCGGTGCCGGTCGGTACGCGTTTGAATCCGAGGTGATCACTCGTGCGGCGTGGGCGGGATACGGCATCGAGGAGGTTGCGGTCAACTGCAAGTACTTCACGGGCGCGGCGCGATCGAGTCACTATCGACCCATCGTCGATTCCGTGAGGCAGGCGGCGCTGCATGTCTATTTGCTGGGGTTGGCACTTCTGCCGTTCGGGAGCGGCCAGCGCGGCTCGGCGGGGGCGAAGGCGACGCCGTGGCAGCGGTGCATGAGGGTGCTCTCCTGGCTCAACCCAGTGGCCTGCTGGCGTGACATTCGGTCGTCGGACCTCGGCCGGCTTGAGCTCTCGACCGCTCTCGCATTGGGAGCATGGATCGGCACTCTTCCCTTCTATGGGTTTCACACGCTGATGTGTGCCTACACGGCTTGGCGGCTGCACCTGCGTCCGGCTGCCATGATTCTGGGCTCGCAGATTTCCATGCCGCCGATTGGGGTCGGTCTCGCCATCGCGTCGGCCTGGCTGGGCAACTTGATGCTGACCGGAGAGGTCGCACCGATGGCGAACATGCCCCGAAGCTGGTCGGCGATCCGGTTGATGGCGGAGCAGTGGCTGCCGGCATGGCTGCTAGGAAGTGTGGTCCTGGGGTTCGTGCTGGCCGTTGCGATCTTCGTCGTGTCCGCTGCGGTCTTCAATGGCATCAGGCCGAGGGATCGGCACGCGGCGGAGCGAGAGGCACGGAACTCTGGGCTGGATCAAGACCTTCGTCCAGTCGAACCGGCGTAAGACCGCGATCCCGAAGAACTGCCAGCAGTTCTGGAAGTGCCTTTGATGTGGCGCCGAGCTCTCGGCGACTTGCCGGGTCCCTCCCGTCGTGCAGCAGGACGATGTCTTTGGGTTGAATGCCGCGAAGCGCGTGAAGGATGCGTTCCGGCGTGGTGGTGACGCCGTCGAAGCCGCGTTTGGACCATGCCACGATGCGATGGTTAAGCGCTCGTGCCGCGGCGACCATTGGGGGAGCCTTGAATCCCATGGGCGGACGAAAGTCTCGGGGGGCGGCACCGGTCACTTCCGCAATCGCCCTATTGGTGCGCTCGATCTGTTGCTTCCAGTAGGACCGACCATGGAAGAGTCCCGTGCGGTGATGATCAAACGTGTGGTTGCCGAGCTGGTGTCCCTCGCGGTGGATTCGTTCGATAAGTGCGGGGTGCGCCGCGGCGTATCGGCCGATCACGAAGAAGGTCGCTTTGGTGTTGTGCTCGCCGAGGATGTCCAGGATGGCATCGGTCGATCCGGGAAGAGGTCCGTCATCGAATGTCAACGCTACGGCGTTTGTCGTAGGGCACAGACGAGAATCCGTCTGCCCGAAGAGATTCGATTGAGGCACGAACAGTGCATGAGACAAGACGGCGGCGGCAGCGGTGATGGCCGCGCCGGCGGCAGCAGCGGTGGTGGGCGTGGTCAATGCGAGGAGCGGGTCGGACATAGTCGTTAGCGGCGGAGGGTGGAGGGGTTGTAGGACGGTTCGACTGTCTTCAAGACTTCCTCTGTTCGAAGCGGTCGGTTGGCTCGACCGGTCATGGTCAACAGGAAGGTGGCACTGTCGATCTGGTCCAGTCCTCCGTGGGTTGAGGCCATGTCGACGTACCAATCGAAGGATGAGAGGCCAGCGTAGAAGCCGGGTGCGGTGACGATCATGACATCGGGCGTGTTCACGACGATGCCGTGGAACGCCTTCCACACCCGGGGCGGGGTCTCCGGCCACTCATGATCGATGGTCGCATTGAACCACGCATCGGCGGTGGCGTAGCCTTCGGCGTCCATTGTTCCCTGAGCACGCATGGCGTCCATGACCGACGTGTAACGGAAGATGTCTGCATCGATCGGACGGTAGCGGTACCGATCACCCCTAGCCTCGATGGCGACGCTCCCAGTGGCATCGCGGATGACCACCGCGTCCTGGTTCATGTGCATCGCAAGGCGGATCTCAGGCTGGGAGGCCAGCAGGCGTGCGACGGCGTCGGGTTGCCACGTGTGCACTCCAGCAAAGTTGACCAGCCCGTCCTGTTCTATGACTACTTGATTCGCCCGGGTCAATCGGTCAGCTGGCGTGAACCGCGCGGTGCGGAGCATGGTCTCAAGATCGATCCGAGTGCCGGGGCGCAGGGTGTGGCCGTGGTCCGCCACGGCACTGATCTTGATGGCTCCGTTCCGCTCGTAGAGGAGCTGAAGGCACAGCTGCTCGAGTCCGTCGAGGCACTCGTCGACGCCCTCTCGCCCGTACTTGCTGACCATACCGGCGGTGCTGGCGAAATAGGCGAGCGTAACGCGGTCGGGGCTCTTGTCGAACGCTTCCTTGGCTCGGACCAGTTCGGCGCGGAACCAGCGACGCGGTTCGAGGAACGAGAGGCCGTTCTCCCAGTACTTGAGGCGGTAGTGCAGGCGCCGCTCCCATGAGTTGGGGTTGCCTGTGGTTCGTTCGAACAGTCGGTTCACGCGCTTCCCGGATCGACGGTCGTAGTACTGGTTGATCGCTCCGGGCTGGGGCGGTGCGCCGAGCATGCGGCTGAAGATCACCGGGCTCATTGTGGGAAACGGCGGCATGACCTTGACGGGAGGGTCGAACCATGCCAAGTCGGCCTTGGAGTAACGCTCCGAAACTTGCGCGAAAGGAATTGAATCGAACAGGATGATGAAGTGCGGCACATCGTCGTTGGAGTAGTCGGAAAGTCGATAGATACGATCGATGGCGCCATCCTCGTTGTCGTCGTACTCCAGGCGATTCACGCGATCATGCTCGACGACGATCGAGAACTCTGTCTTGCCGTTGCCGTTAATGTCGAAGCGACGTTCGAGAGAAGTGGTGGAGTGCGCTGAGCTGGGGAATCGCAGGTGCTCGCTTGGTGCGACGCAGCCCGAGCACATCATCATCAGCATGAGGCAGAGCGTGATGCGGATCATGCGAGCACACGACCTCTCCGGTGATTGAGAAGGGAAAGAACGGGAATGAGAATCAGCATCGCACCGCCCAGGCTTGCCAGGATGCCAATTGATCCAAGCATGCCGAGTGAGCGGATCGCGGGAGTGCTGGTGGCGCACAGCGCCACAAAGCCGGCCACGGTTGTTGCTGATGCGGCGAATACGGCTTGGGCCGTCGAGAGCAGCTTGACGTTGAGATCGGCACCGGTGCGACGCGCGTTCCTGGCGCTTACCACCAGGAACACACCGGCATCGATCGCGATACCGTCGAGCAGCGGGATCGCGACGCCGTTGACCGCGTTGATGGGTATACGGGTCCACAGCAGCACGCCGAGGGTGATGACGATGGCGAAGGCGAGGGGCGCCACGGCGAGCAGGACATCGACGGGGTTGCGCAAGACGGCGGCGAGCCAGGCTAGGACGAGGAGCAGTGATATGCCGATTGAGCGGGGGAGATCGCTGCGCGTGGCTCGCTCGAGCTCGTATGTGGCGACGCTGACTCCGGTCAACGTGGCCTCGGGAGTGTCTGTCAGAATGCGGCGGATTGCGGTAATCGTCGAGTCGCGGGCCACGCGATCTGCGAAGGGACCGGTCATTTGCACGGCGAGCACGGTTGAAGTGGCACCGTCGATTGATGAGAGCGAGTCGCGGGGCAGCCACTGCGAAGCGATGGTCGGGAACGCGGTGAGCGAGTTCATACCGGGCGGGGCTGCGGTCACGATTGACCATAGGTAGCCCACGTATCCTTCGAATGAGTCAGAGTTGAGTTGGGAGGCCTCGAGCGCCGACACGAACGCTTGAGCAACCTGCTCGGGGTCGAGTTGCTGTAATGCAAGGCGCCGAGAAATCGCGCGATCAGGGTGTGGCAGGACCGTCGGTATTCCAACCACTCTGCGAAAGCCATGGATGCTGGTCGACTGCGCGCTGACGTCCGCCGCAACCTGATGCGCGAGGGCGAGCATGCGTGAGGGCGAATCAGCCTGAATCTCGATGGGAAGCACCTCTCCCATGTCGGAGAAGCTGTGCGACAGAGAGTCGGTGAGATCGAGTGGTCGGTTTGGGCGTGGGTGCATCACCGCGAGGTCCGCCTCTTGACGGATGACCGTCCCGTTCGACGCCACACCCGCGAGGGCGATCATGATTGCAACCGATGCGAGTCCAAGAGCGATGCGCGGGCGCCGGTATCCGAATGTCGCCAGGTGACCGAAGCGGGGTGGCCGGCGAGTTGCGGAGGTGGGGCGGTCCAGAGTGACTAGGATCGCGGGCATGAGGAAGACGACCGAGATCAGACATCCAAGGAGGCCGAGCGCGCCAAGAACCGCGAAGTCGCGGAGCATCTGCAGGCTTGACCAGTAGAGCGATCCGAAGCCGATCATGGAGGTCAGGCAGTTAGTCACGATGGGCGTGCCGACATCCGAGATTGCCGTGATGGCGGCATCGACGCTCGAGGCGCCGGTCGTTCTGTGGACCTGATAGTGAGAGAGGAAGTGAATGCCGTAGTCGATGCCCAGTCCGGCCAGGAGTGCGGCGATCACGGCGGTCAGTGGGGTGATCGTCGGGGAATGGAGGGCGTAGGCTCCGAAGCCCGCGAGGATGCCCACCGCGGCGACGACTCCGATCAGGAATGGGGCGAGTACACGTCGGTAGCAGGCGGCGAAGAGGAGCGTCAGCAGAATCAGCGCTACGAGCACGCTGACGACGGAGTCGCGCCGGATCCCGCGAGAAGTCGTGTCAGCAATCGCGTACCCCCCAGCCAGATCGACGACCACATTTTCCGAAGGTGTGCGATCAATGGCGGACTGAACGTATGAAGTCAAGCGCTTTGAAAAGGCAAGATCGTTGACACCCTGCGCTCCGGTGACTCGAATCAGCAGGGACGATTGGTCGATTGAGAACTCGGGACTCGTGGCGGTCTGGTCATCGGCCAACAGAACGTCGGAATCAAGGCCCGGGATACTCACCAGCTCGGCGATGCGAAGCGGATCACGCAGGACCGACTTTGCCACGCCAGATGCCGCGGGGCCGGGCGCTGCGAGCAGCGATTCGGCGCGACGAAGCTGGGTCTGCATGCCTTGCGGCGTGAGGCGATTCAGGAGTTCATCAAATGCCGGATCGTCGAGGTAGTAGGCGATCGATGGCGCGGCAATCTGACGGATGAAGTCAGCGTACTCACGACTGCGTACATAGCTGGCGCCGGTGATCAATGCAGAAGAATCGGGATCGGATGTGATCGCATGGATCAGTCGATCTGCGTGATCTGTAAGTACGCGAGGCGAATCCAGCTCAGGCTTCGCCAGCGTCACGATCACCAGTAGTTCTTCGGCGGACCGGTACTCTGACACCAGCCGTGTCAACGCTTGAGATTCAGGTGAATCCGAGCCAAGCATGTCCGACAGTGAGCCCGAGATCCTCATGCGGGCTGTCGCTAAGACGGACAGCAGAACAATGGCGAGAGCCGAAAGCAGCACGGTTCGAGGGTGTGTGGCAGACCATCTCACGACGCTGACGAGAAGTGATGACGGTCCTGACCTTTTCATGGCATCCGGACCGCTCGCGAGGAGGGGATGAAGGCCTCATCGGAAAGAACACCATTGATCTCCATGGTGTCGAAGTGGAGCGTCGCCTGGCTGTGCTTATGTGATGCCTTCAGCGTCATTGGCCAGGGTTGCTGGTCGACCATCTGGTAGTCAGAGAAGTCCAGTGTCCGTGTGCGCGCGGACAGTTCGGAGATGCTCCGAACTGTGATCGTCCGACGATCGATCTCGCACTGCATGTCACAGTCCGTGCTTGAGATCAGGATGAGTGATGGATCAGCCGGACTTTCAACGACACTCGCGCTGCTCAAGCAATCGGATCTCAAAGCGGACGCCGCAGGTAGGAAGTCATGGACGTTGATCGGCGAGGCGGACGGTGAGTCCAGCGGAATGGCCCAGGTGCCATCTTCCAGAACGGTGATATCGATCGCCGTACGGCCAAATTTCCACGCCTTGAGCCTTAACCGATGCGGTGGCGCTGCGATGACGACAGCGTCGAGACGTACCACGTCCATGCTCTCAGATTGCAGCGTGAGAGTTCCTGAGGCCGTGATGGTGTGCACGCTCTCCAGACGGGATCGCAGGACGCTGACTGCTTTCCGGGGCGGCATATCCGGATAGACGGGCAGCGCGGAGGACGCGCAGCCGACCAGTCCAACAGAAGCCCAAACGCAGCCAACGATGATGCGAACGCGGCGGGCGATCACCCTCGTGCCTCGATGATGGCTTGACGAAGCACTTTTCCGGTGTCTGATCTGGGCAATGAACGGACCGCTTCAAAGACTCGCGGCACCTTGACGCCTGCGACGCGTGCCCGCATGAACTCACGGAGTGCCTCTGGTGCGGGGGGCCCGTCGAGGTACCGCGGGACGTAAACGGCATGGAGCCGTGTGATGGTGGGCGATTCGCGGAGCGGCACAATGACGCACTCGAGGACGTCCGGATGGGACGCGAGCGTTTCCTCGAGTTCGATGGGGTTCACTTTGATTCCGCCGATGTCAATGAGGCACTTGGTCCGGCCGGTAAGGAACAGGCGGCCATGCCCATCGAGTCTGCCGACATCGCCAGTCAGCCAATGCCCATCGATCAGGGGGGCATCGCCGTCCACGTATCCGCTGAACATTGAATCGGCAACGATCGCGATGTGTCCCTCTTCGCCTGGGCTCCGCTCGCGTGCGAGATCCATCGGGTCAAGGACACGAATGCTCACGCGATCCAGAGCGAGGCCAACGCTGCCGGCGGCGTACGTGGTTGAGTCGGGGTGATTGAAAGTGACGGTTCCCAGTTCGCTGGCTCCGTATAGGTCTCCAATCCGAGTGCCCCAGGTGGACTCGAATCGATGTCGAACCTGATCGGGCAGCACCGAGCCCGCAGAGAATGCTAAGCGGGGCCGGCGCCCGGACTTCGGGCTCATCCGTGAGAGCATCTCAAAGAAGAACGGCACGCCGGGAAAGACGGTTGCGGACTCCGTGAGGCAACACGCCAGCACCAGCGGATCATTGTTGGCGATCGTGTCGATGCGAGCGCCGGCAACGAGGGCTCCGAGGAGCATGTCGAGGCCGTAGGAGTGCGTCATCGGGATCACCATCAGCACGCGGTCGTTGGTGCTGAGGCCGCATGCTGCCGCGACATTCCGGGCGTCGGCGTCGAGGGCCTTGCTGGTCCTGCGAACAATCTTGGATCCGGACGTTGTGCCGGTGGACTGGAGCAGCACCGACGCGAGCCGAATATCTGGATCGTTGGGACCTTGATGCCGGGACGACGCCGTAAGGCTCGGCATTGCGATGCACCGAACTCCGGCGGGCATGGCACGGCCGCTCGTGTCGGACACAATCGCGGCCGCTTGCACACGACCGCAGAGATCTGTCAGTTCTTCCTGTGAACTGCCTGCTGATGTCAGGCAGACGCGAAATCCTGAGATGAGTGCGCCCATCAGCGCGACCACGAGCGCCGGGCTGTTGGGTGCAGAAAGAACCAGCGTCGATCCGGTGGTAGCGGAGCTACGGAGCACTGCTGCGTAGTCGTGCGCAAGACAGAGAAACTCGGCGTGCGACAGTGATTCCACGGCCTCGCCGTCGACGTTCAGAGCGCTGACCGCGGTGCAAGCGGGATTCCGCGCGGCGTGAGCGGTCAAGGCATCCAGAATGAGCGAACGGCTTGCACAGGCTGTGGTAGTGCTCAACGCGGGCCGCGGATCTGTGCATGGCGTGGGCTTCATGCGGTCGTCATCTGCTCCACTTTGCAGGCAGGTTGTTCCGCGGGCTGGGAGGCCAGAAGGGAGAACTTCGGTCGGGAGGGGACGAGGGGGCGAAGGTGCTCGTGAGCCCATAGCAGGCCGTCAAACAGCTGCAATCGCCACCGGGCCGACCATGGCGTGCGCGGGAAGACATGGCCGGCAAGCACGGAAAGAACAGCGCTGTGCACACCCATGGGGCCGGTGCCGTTGAGGAACATCTCCCGGAACCCATGACGGTAATAGCGTCGAACGAGCCGGAAGAAGGTCTCGGAAGCGTGCTCCATCTCCTTGATGTAGCGATGGCGGACTGCGGATGCGTGGCCGGGGTTCGTCAGTATCGCTTTGACGGCATCCGCTGCTCGGACGGCCGACATCATCCCCATGCACACGCCGGTCGAGAAAATGGGGTCGATGAATGTCGCGGCATCGCCGACCAGGAAGTAACCGGGACCGGCAAACGGTTTGCAGCTGTACGAGAAGTCCGCAACGACGTCGTTCAACTCGGGGCCCCGGGCATACTCGGTGATCCTGGCCATGTAGGGAGACCGATCGATACCCCATGACAGCACGCGATTCGCGGGTACGCCGGCAGCGCGCACGGCATCAGCACTTATCACGAGTCCGATGCTCGTCGTCGTTTCGTTGAGCGGAATGACCCAGAACCAGCCTTCGGAGCACATGACGATGATGGGCGAGCCGCCCAGACGGCCATCCCTGCGTTGAACGCCTTGAAAGTGAGCGAAGTATGCGACTCGCTTGAGGTCCGGCAGTGGCGCCCGCGTCTCCAGGTGTCGTCCCAGCAGGGTGTTCTGGCCGCTGGCGTCGATCAGCATGCGACCGCGAACTGTGCCGTTATCGGTGACGACTCGGGCATCGCCGTCGGAAAGATGCTCAATGGATCTGACAACCGTCGACTCGGTGACGCAGGCTCCGGTTTCTTTGGCGGCCCTCAGCAGCATGTCATCGAGCAGCGACCGCTCGATACTGAGTGTCTGGGCGTCCTCGCCGTGCGGTCCCTTGGCGAACCAGAAGTCCGTTGATCGATCACCATTGCCCATCACAAAAGAGGCGCCGAACTTGGGTACATGGGGCAGTTGCAGAACCCTGTCGAGCATGCCAAGTTCACGGAAGAGAGCAAAGTTGCGCGGCAGGAGTGACTCGCCGATGTGGAACCGCGGATGACGGTCCTTCTCCAGGACGAGCGTCGATAGACCTTGGCGAGCGCATTGGAGGGCGGCCGTGGCGCCGGCTGGGCCCCCGCCGACGATCAGCACGTCGTACGTGCTATCGTCCGGACGCATGGTCGTCATCCCTTTGAGAAGCTGACGATGGAAGTATCGCCACTCCTTCGATCTCAACAAGCAATTCTGGACGACAGAGCTCGGCTCGCACGAACTCGACCTGATTCGCGGCTGGGAACGCACGCGCGATGGCGGGCAGCAGCGCTGCGTCGAACTGCGGCTTCGGGCAATAGGCGCGAACGGCGACGATGTCGCGTTCACGCCGAAGGCGCGCTCGCGTTGATCCGAGAAGCGTGTCGATGTTCGTCAAGGTTTCCGCGAGCTGGGCGGCCGGCGAATCGATATGCACGGAATCCTCGCCACGTATGCTGGCCGTGCCGCCAATGAGCAGATGCTCGCTGCCCATCAACTGCGCTACCGTTGCACGAGCAAAGCAAGGCGGGACTGGGCCGTACTTGTCCGAATAGCGATACGAGGCGTGCTGTCGGCGATTCTCGACAGGCCTGCAAGGAGACCGAGTGAGGAGCACATGCAGCGCAAACTCCGTGCCAGCATGTCCCACGCCGGTGGCCGTCGGTACCTGAGTGTGGAAGTCCGCGGCACGACCGATCCAGGCCTCGACCCCTGCGTATCGGCCGCGGTTGAAGGCTTTGTAACCATCCAGCCCGTTGCTCAACGTTGCGCCGATGCCCGGAAGAAAGTTCCAGATCCGAGCGAGATACTGAAAGCCCGCGTCAGCGGCCGACTGCCGAGCGAGGTGGTACGTCTGACGCACTGCTTCTGAAAAATCGTCCGCGTCCAACGCGCATGGGCGCTCGAGCACAACGGAAACGAGCGCCGCATCACTTGCCACTTGTGTGCGAAGTTGAGCGCCCAGGCTTCCAATTGAGGTCGCACGCTCTCGAGAGGTCGCGTTCGAAAGCGCGATACGGACCCATTGCGGAAGGCAATGCGGGTTCAGCTGCTCCACGTGATGCGGTTGAAACGCCGGCGATTCGCGGGCAACCGATGATGTCGTACAGGCGTGGGATGCAATCACGATCAAATCAATATACCTGACGGCCCACAGGCGAGGCCAGTTCTATGCTCCGGGCAGGTTCTGACTGGATCCGAAGTCCCATGGCTGCACCGAAGAACTCTCGACCAAGGACTGCGAAGTCCGGGTGGCCATCATGGAGCCCCAAGGCGAGCGCCGCGAGAGGTCCCACGCTGAATAGCTCAGGGAGCATGTCGCTCGCGTTCTTGAGAGAGCGGCTGTGATGACCTTGCAACGTGCCGAGGGCTTGTTGATCACTTGGAACAGGCGACAATGCGACGCACGCACCGGCGGGCATTCCGAGCGTCTCCCACAGTCTTTCGACGCCGCCGGGTTCGAGTCCCTCTACCCAGACCGGCTCTGAAGCGATTGTGGCCAGGATCGGAGCGCCGCGGGCTTCGGCGGCTGATCGGGATTCGACGACGAATGCCACCGCGCAAGCGCCTGTGCTGAACCCCTGTGGGCCGTACAGACCGCACGACGCATAGGCCGCATTGACCATTGCCGAATATTCTTCCGCGGCGCCGACGATGGCCCGAGTCCAACAGCCTTGCGAGATTCGGAGAGCGGCCAAGCCCAAAGCCTGTAAACCGGCGCAGCGGGTTCCGATCAGGGTCTGGCATCCGCCCTGAAGTCCCAGCGCCATGCTGACGTGGGCCGCAGCGGCGTTGGGGACCCCTTCGGCGAAGAGGACCGGATTCGCCGCCGCCATGCCTTCGCGAACGATTGTGGCGTAGTACTCCTCGCAGTAGTTGGTGGAGCCGTGCGTGGTTCCCAGAAGACAGCAGCAGTCAGATGGTGAAGCGGAAGTCAGCTCGAGTCCGGCGTGGGCGCAGGCCTCCGTCGCGGCGGCGAGACTCAGCTTCGAGTACTCACTCAATCTGCGGGAGCGGCGGGTTGAGAACAGGTGCTCGTACGCGGCTTCAGGGATTGTGCCGGTGTCTTGCCGGCCAGAGCGAGGTAGATGTTGCAGATTGGGGAGCTGCCGAAAACCGATCGCGCCGGGGAGCACCAAGCCAACACCTGTGATGACCGCATCCTGGGCGGGAGTGGAGGTTCGCGTGCGTTCAATGAACTTGGGGTTTCGAAGCACCACCGCGGTATTGGCTCCCCCGAAGCCCAGCGAGAGGTTGAGGGAAGCGCGAACAGGTGCATTGCTCGACTCGGGCGGTGTGAATCGAAGTCCGGCGAATGCTGATTCGGGAGGATGACTCGCCGGTGTCGGGGGCAACCGGCTCAGGTGCATCGCCTTTGCCATGAGCGCGAGTTCAACCGCCCCGGCGGCCCCAAGCGTGTGGCCGAGATTGCGTTTGAGAGCCACGACGGGGATTCCGCCGAGCGAACTCTCCATGGTGCGCGCGAGCGCCTGATACTCGGCGGCGTCGTTGTTTGGCGTCGCAGTTGCGTGCGCGGCGATGGCGGCGAGGTCCGCAGGGCGGATCTGTGCTTCGAGGAGCGCTCGTTTGATTGCGATCGCTGCGCCGCTGCCGTCTGGTTGAGGCTGCGTCAGGTGGAACGCATCCGCGGACTCGCCGAAGCCGGCCACCACGGCAAGTGGAATCGCGTGTCTCTTGAGAGCGTGTCCGGCCAGTTCGAGCACGAGGACGGCGTATCCCTCTGAGACTTTCATCCCGTCGCGATCGCCGCTGAAGGGCCGAGGATTCCCTTCGGAAATGAGCCGTAGGCTATCGAAGCCCGCGTAGGCATACTCACTCACCGAGTCGTATCCGCCAACAAGCACGCAATCCGCGAGATTGGCCTGCAGCAGCGTGACGCCCAGGGCGACACTTCCGAGCCCCGATGAGCATGCTGAGCAGGTTGTGATGCGGATCGGCCCGACAGGCTGGCCGACGAGGGCTTTGTCGAGAACGCTCCCGGCGAGGAATGACTTCAAGAGCGATGGATCGTTTGCCCGCAGGGAAGCGCCGGCGGCACGCATGCCGTGGAGGGTTGAGCCGATGACCATGGCAATGCGGAACTCACGGTCATCGGAGTGAAGTGCCGCGTCTCGGAGGGCTGATTGGGTCGCTTGGCGCAGGTAGTGTGAAGCCCGGTCGGTACCTTCGGCTTCTGCCCCCGGAATCGGCACTGCCTCTCCGCCGCCCTTTTCGTTTGATCCTTGCTGCTCGATCGAGCTCAACGGGCCCAAGCCGACCTCTCCGCGCAGCACCGATGCGAAGGTGTCGTCGATATCCGCACCAAGCGGCGTGATGACGCCCAGTCCGGTGATGACAACCTCTCGCGGATCAATCATTGATGAATGGTCCGGGTGGCTGAAGGGCCGTCCGCATCCTCGATGAAGGCCCTGTGGAGGCAGAGCCATTGCTGCGGGTGCATCTTGATGACTGCCTCAATCGTCTGAGTTATCTTCAGGATCATGGGATCGATCGTACCCAAGCCGGCGGACGGCGCGACGATCTGATCGGGCCACAGAGGTTCGCAGAGCTGAATGCACGGTTGGCCTTGCGCATCCTTGGTCGCGAAGACTGGAATGACCGGCGCGCCTGTGAGCCGAGACAGCTTGGCGGGCCCGGAAGGGACCTTGATGTGCCCCGAGCAGAAGGGAACGGTGACGCCCGGCTGCTCGCCGACGACGCGGTCGCCCTGCATCAGAACGACATGGTCGGCAGAGAGAGCATCTCGAAGTCGGATCCAAGTATCGAGGCCGCCATCAATGGCCGCCTCGGCGACCCCGAGGCGAGCACGCTGAGCCGACCGGAGCTTCTCGAACACCGGAAAGGGGTCTCGTCGGAAGACCACGTGCACGTGCGGCTCCCGGGTACGAAGCATGGCAACCGCGGATTCGAAGCACCCCAGGTGAGCCGTCACGAGTATGGCGCCCGTCCCTTCGCGGCGGGCTTGAAGATACTGGGGCTCTCCCTGAATCGATAGGACTTGGGCGCGGTTCGGCTGTTCAGCGCCGTCATCACGGACGCCAAAGGCGACCACCGCGTCATAGAAATGACCGATGACGGCGTACCCGAAGCGTCGCGTTTCGCTGCGGTCAATCGAATCCCGCTCGAGTAAGCGCGGTGCATTGGCGCGTATTGCACGCCGGACACCGGGGGACAGTGTCCAAGCACCGCGGATCGCCAAGGGTTTGACCGCCTGGACGAAGCGAGGAAAGTGCTTCACGTTCCAAAACAACAGACGCAGCCACATGTCGGCGAGAAGGTGTCGCAGTGTCATCACCGCTCCGGTCGGGGCTGGGTCGGGGCCGGGGGTGCTTCGCCGGTCTTGTCGCCGAGCGGTCGGCTCACGCGAGTACCCTCGGGGACCGCGAGTGTGATTTGATCTTCGGTGATCTCGATGCCGACGTGAACTTCTGTGAAGTCGAGCTGTGTCACCTCGCCGTCGTGGTCGGTCAAGATGAGCGTGCTCACACAGGGCACTTCGCGGTCCAAGACAACGCGTGCGGCCTTGACATGCTTGGCGAGGTCGCCGGCCTTGGGCTGGAGTTCTGCCGCGAGGTATCTCTTGGGATCTCGCTGTGGGTCGAACTCGGACACGTTGAGCTCAGAGATCGTGAAGTGCTGGCGGAGCGTCGCCAAACGAGGCAAAGGGGTGCCCGACAGCAGTCGAATATCGCCTTTGGCTTCATACTCTTCGACTACGTGCGCCTCGGGGTAATAGATGCGGATGAGCTCCGGATCGCTGGTCAGCGTGGAGGGCGCAGGCTCCGTCGTGTCCCAACGCAGACGATCCCCTTTCACCAAGATTACCCCGGTTGAGACCATCGGCTTCTTGAGCAGCGGTGTCTTCTTCATCTGGCGAAAGGACGCACGCAGTCGGTCGATCTTCGCGATCCTTGAATCCAGTTCTTCCAACTTGGCGTTGAATGAGCTGATATCGGGCTGTGTGGAACCTGAGGCGCCGTCGTCAGCCGGGTCGGTGTCGGCGGCAAGCGGCGCCGCGAGGCCGATCAGGAGGATCATTTTCGCCAAGTTTGCGCGCCACGTCACTTGGAGACCTCGCTGATTGCCAACGTGAGCGAGCCTCGAGCGACTACCGTGAAGCCAACCTGGGCGGTGACGTCGCACATCGTCAGGCTTCCGAGCACACCGCGAACAGCGGAGTTCAATCGGATCACGGCGGGCGGTCGTACTGATTCCAGAAACTTCACATCAACATGCGCCAAACGTGCCGTAGCTGGCGAGGATGAGTCCGTTGCGGACGCGAGCCCGCTCAGCTGTGCAAGCGCTTCAGTGATCAGCACGCCGGGGACGATCGGATCGCCGGGGAAATGCCCGCGGAAGAAGTCCTCGTGTCCGGATACATGCCACTCCCCGGAGCCGCTGTGTCCGGGTTTCAAGCTGAGGAGTGAAGTCAGGAAGACGAAGGGCGGTCGATGAGGGAGGTTCGAGAGCATCGAACTCACGTCAAGAGGCGGGCTGGTTCCGGGCTCGGCATGAGTCGACGAAGTCTGCGAGAGTCTGGACATTCGCGAAGACCTTCCGATCAAGTGAAGGCGTCAGTATCTTGATGCCGAACTTCTTCTCCGCCGTGGTCATCAGGAGAAGCATGTCGAGGGAATCGAGGTCGTGCTGCCCGCCGGCGAGTGGCATGTTGTCGTCGATCGGAGTATCGGGAGGAAGTCTGAGGCATTCACGAATGATGGCCTTGATGTCGTTGGTGGTGTCTCGGCTTGCCATTGCTCGGTTCAGAGTTCCGTCTTGGGGTCGAAATGGCGACTTGTGCCAAAGGCCAAATGTTACCGCAGGTCTGATGCCCGGGTCCCGATGAACTCTGAAAAGACCCCCCCAATGAGAACTTGGCGGGCATCCGCAAAGCCAGCTTCGACAAGGGCTTCAACGATGGTTGTTGCGGGCACGCACCGATCGATGGTGTCGAGGTAGTACCGCCAGAGTTCGGCAGTCCGTGATGCTCTTCCGGTCAGTCGGGCAGCACCGGCCACCAGTCGGAGATGAGTTCGAAGAAGCGAGTAGGACACTGCTCCCCGTGGCCGGCTGATCTCGAGGATGCAGATATGGCCGCCCGGCCTCAGGACCCGCGCAAACTCGCTGAAAACAACCCTGAGATCCTCGACGTGGCGGAGTGCGTAGCCCATGCAGATGAAGTCGACCGACTCCGCTGCCAAGGGCAAAGATTCCGCGGAGCCGAGTTCGGTCCGAAGGTGCGGAATCCGGCTCGCTAGTTGGAGCATGCCTGGGCTGGGGTCGATGCCGACGACTTGGCCGTCCGGTCCGATGATCTTGAGGGCTTCGCGGGCGACCAAGCCGGTCCCGGTGGCGATGTCGGCGACCACCATCCCCGGACGGAGGCCGGCGCGCAGCAGTGCTTGCCGTCGGTACCAGCGACCGCTGCCGAAGGAGAGCCAGCGTTCGACTCGGTCGTAGTCGGAGGCGGTGTCGGTGAAAAGGGTGCGGAGCCAGTCAGGCTTGCGCCCCGGACTCCCCGGTACTAGGACGCGACTCGCCGGTGTCTGGAGGGGGGCAAGCGGCAGATGCATTGCTGGTAATCCACGTGGCATACTAGCGCTCACACACAGGAATTGCAGTGCCTTTCAGAAGTGTACATTCACTCGACAGCCAATGCGGCGGCAGAGAACAGCCATCTGCCAACACGCACAAATTGCGTGGACTTGGTCAGAATGACGTACCGACCACCACGACGCCACGCCGGGGTCCTTATGTCATCGCGACGGGGACCCCTTCCTGCCCATGATCTCCAAGACATCCAGGCTGTCGACCTCCGCGTTCAGATTGATATCGCTCGGAACACATGCTTCACCACAGTCTGCGAGGACGGCTTGGAGATCTCGCATGCCAGTCGCGCCGTCGCCGGCGATAACGCCTCGCCCACCGGCGCCCGCTGCCTCCTTTCTACCGGGACGAGCCCCGGTGGGACCGTTGTGGACAACCGCCCACCTGCGCGGATTCTGTGGATTGGCCTTGATTTTCAGACTGATTCCTGCCCTAGTGGTGGTCAGGGCACGCACCACGGGTGCAATGGAGCACGACCATGAGCAGCATGCAGCATGACATTGACCCCGGCGAGATCCTGGACACCCTCATCATCAAACGCATCGAGCCGCGTCGAACAGGCGCGGGCGGCGTCTGGGTCAGCGGCACCATCGCGGGTCACAGATTCGAAGCGTTACTGTTCCCCGACCACGCCGCCAGCCCGGGCTTCGAACTCGGCGACAGCCGGATCTCCAAGCTATGGCTCGCGGTTGCCCCGCGGGGCGACGTGGTGGCCAACTTCGAACGCGGGTGGGACCTTCAGCCCACCACCCCCACCGCCGCCGTGATCGTGGACGTGTTCACGGCCGGGCTTGCGGAACACGTCTTCGGTCGCTGACCGGGGAAGGTCGTCGACGCCTATTTCCGCGGCTCAACGCACAATCCCCCTTAATGAACATCGGTTGCGCACAAGTCCCGGACCGTGCTCTATCCTTGAAACGCTCGAATGGTGCCTGTGTCGTCGGGGCGAGATGCGATTACTTGCAAACCGTTCCGAATCGCCCAAGCAGCACGCTCAAATCCGCCCCGTTCACCACGCCATCGCCGTTCAGGTCGGCGCCGGTGCCCGGCGTCACGCTCTGGCCGAACTGGCCGAGCATCACGCTAAGGTCCGCGCCGTTGACGGCGTTGTCGCCGTTGGTGTCGCCCGCGCATTCCGTGGGCGGCGGCACGGCATTCAGGAAGACACTCACATCATTGTCCGCGCCCGTCTGCATCGCCAGCAGCACGCTGTCGTTGATGGT
>JBGSZV010000097.1:0-26432 GCA_041750235.1 Phycisphaerales bacterium | reverse complement strand
CTGAGAAGATCGCCCGCCAGAAGCCCATGACCATCCGGACCCGCTGCCGCGTGGGATATCGCGACGGCCGCATCGTCGCCCTCGCCAAAATGTTCGTGAAGGGCGAGGTCAACCCCGCGTGGTTCGAGGACCCCGCCACCCCTGACGAAGCCGTGCGCGAAGCGCTCATCGAGCTGCCCGGCATCGGCCCTTACGCGGCCCACAACATCATGCAACTGCTGGGGCGCTACGGGCACCTCCCCCTCGACAGCGAGAGTGTCCGGCACGCGAAGACCATCCTCGGTTACAAAGGCCCGACGCGCGCCATGATGAAGAAGCTCGAACGCCACTACGCGCCGTTCGGCCCGCACAAGTTCCGCTCCTACTGGTTCGAGCTGTGGGACCACTACGAGCAGAAGCGCGGTCCCGCGTGGATGTGGGACCCCCACACCACCGGCCGCACCTTCACCGCCGCCAAGCTCGCGGAGAAATGACCCGATGGCGGGAGGGGGTTGAACACTTCGGGGCGATCGCTTGTTGTCGGTGGGTCCGGCCACGCTATTCTTTCACCAGTAGCGGCTTGCTCGTCGCCGGGGTCCGTCAAAGTTCCGGCGTGAGCGTGTGCGGGCAGGAGGGTGGTGCCACTTGCCATGCCGCAAACGCGCGTTCGCCTGTGCGGCGGTTACACCAGCGTGTGACCGTCTGAGGAAAGCTCCGAGATGACATCACTCTCCGCCCCGCGCACCAAGAGTGCGTTCCTTCACGGCCAGTGGACCATTGAGGATTCCGCGCGGCTGTACGGGCTCGCCGACTGGGGCAAGGGCTACGTCGGCGTCAACGCGAAGGGCAACCTTGTCGTCATGCCCGACAAGAACACCAAGAAGCAGATCGACATCAGCGAGCTGGTGCAGGGCCTCGCCGCGCGTGACATCTACACGCCGCTCGTCATCCGTTTCACCGACATCCTGAAGCACCGCCTCCACGAACTCTCCGACGCCTTCAAGGCCGCCATCGCGCAGGAGGGCTACAAGGGCCAGTACCGCTGCGTCTACCCCATCAAGGTCAACCAGCAGCGCCAGCTCGTCGAAGAGATCCGCGACATCGGCGCGCCCCTGGGGTTCGGCCTCGAGGCCGGCAGCAAGCCCGAACTCCTCGCGGTCCTCGGCATGACCGTCGACTGCCCCGACATGCCGATCATCTGCAACGGCTTCAAGGACTCGGAGTACATCGAGACCGTGATTCTTGCGACCAAGCTCGGCCGCAACATCATCCCGGTCGTCGAGAAGTTCAGCGAGCTGGAACTGCTGGTCAAACATGCCAAGCGGTACAACGTGCGCCCCAAGATCGGCATCCGCGCCAAGGTTGCGTCGCGCGGCGTCGGCAAGTGGGAGAGCAGCGCGGGCGCCCGCAGCAAGTTCGGCCTGTTCGTCTCCGAGGTTCTCGCGGCGCTCAACTACCTCAAGCAGCACGACATGGCCGACTGCCTGAACATGCTGCACTGCCACCTGGGCAGTCAGATCTGCGACATCCGCAATCTCAAGAATGCGGTCAATGAGCTTGCCCACATCTACACCGAGCTGCGCCGTCTCGGCGCCGGCATGGAGATGATCGACATCGGCGGCGGTCTTGCGGTGGACTACGACGGCAGCCAGTCCGCCTACGAAAGCAGCATGAACTACACGGTCGCCGAATACGCGGCCGACGTCGTGTATCGCATCAAGAGCGCCTGCGACGAGGCCGGAGCGCCCCACCCGACGATCATCACCGAGTCGGGCCGCGCGATGGTTGCGTACTCCAGCATCCTCGTGTTCGACGTTCTGGGCACTTCGCGCTTCGATGCGCCCCCGCCCCCGGACGAACTCGAAGCCGCCATGAACGCCGAGACCGAGGTGCCGCAGCCCGTGCTGGACCTCTTCCAGACCAACGAGGGCATCAGCGACCGGAATCTGCTGGAGTCCTACCACGACGCTATGCAGGCGCGTGATGAAGTGATGAGCCTCTTCAGCCTCGGATACCTGAGCCTGCCGATGCGCGCTGTCGCCGAGCGGCTGTTCTGGGCCATCGGCGTCAAGATCCTCGAGCGCGCCAGCAAGAACGGCGACCTGCCCGAGGAGTTCGAGGACCTCCCCTCGATCCTGAGCGATCATTACTTCTGCAACTTCTCGCTCTTCCGCTCGATGCCCGACTCCTGGGCCATCGATCAGCTCTTTCCGATTCTCCCGATCCATCGACTCAACGAGGAGCCCACGCGGCGCGGCGTTCTTGCCGACATCACGTGCGACTCCGACGGCAAGATTGATCGCTTCGTCGACAAGCGCGACATCAAGAAGTTCCTTGAACTCCACACCGTCGAGCCCGGCAAGCCCTACTACCTCGCCGCGTTCCTTGTCGGCGCCTATCAGGAAATTCTCGGCGACTATCACAACCTCCTGGGCGACACCCACTGCGTTCACGTCGAGATCGACGAGAACGGCGAGGTCTTCATCGACGAAGTGGTGAAGGGCGACACGGTGGCCAACGTGCTCGGCTACGTGCAGATCGACCACAACGACCTGCGCACGAACATGCGGCGGGACGTGGAGCGTGCCGTCCGCAACAAGTCGATGGGCCCGCAGGACGCGACTGCCCTGCTCAAGTTCTATGAGAACGGGCTGGATGGGTATACTTACTTGGAGGAGTAGGCGTGCTCGCGATTGATCAGATCAAGGAACTTCACCTTGCCCGGCCTTTCAAGCCGTTCCGTCTGCATCTGGCAGATGGCCGGAAGTACGACGTCAGGCACCCGGAGTTCTTGGCGTTTTCTCGGAGCGGCAAGACTCTCCACTTTGTGACTGAAAGTGATTCAATCGATCACATTGACGTGCTCATGATCGTCTCAGTCGAAGAGAAGCCGGTCGGACGAGGCGGGAGCAAACGCCGCAAGGCCGGTTGAAGTCGCATTGAAACTCAAGCTTGCCGCACGCGAATAGTCACTCCGAACGATTCCGGAGGCTCATATATGAAGTTCGCGCGATGGTTTGGCGTCCTGCTGACGATCGTGTTCGGCGTCCCGGCGGCCTTCGCCTGCCTCTGGGACAGCGACACGCTACGAGTCGAGGCAAAAGGTAAGCCCGGAATCGTTGATATCATCGTCGGACGGTTCGAGCGCAATCCGCCGCTCTACTACGAGATGCGGCTGGAGCGTGTGTCGAAGGCGCTCGCTGAGAATCCGGATGATCTGGCCGCGTACGACGATGCCGCGGTCGCGTGTGATCGCCTCGGACGCCCTGACGAAGGCGTGGCGTGGATGGAGCGAAAGCACGCCCGTTTGATCGTGATGACGCCGAACGATGGCGATTACAAGGATCACCTGTATCGCTACCACGCCAACATCGGGACGATTCTCGCGCACCGATGGCTCAAGAACGGGGCGAATCGTGAAGACATGGCCGACCTGACCGCCGGGCGCGATCACATCGCCGAGGCGATCAAGATCAATCCTGATGCGCACTTCGGGCGTGAGAAATACCAGTTGATGGTGATGGACTGGCTGATCGAGCCAATCGTGCCCGCGGACACTCTTGACTTGCCAACCTTTTTCTCACCGGCCTTCGAAAGAGACGGAGCTCGCTATCACGGCATGGTGTCACCCAACGTGCTCGAAAGGGGAGGATTCACAGACGCAGTCGAGGGCGTATCCGGCTTGGTGTTCCTCGGAAGTGCTTGGGAAAGCATCGATGTGTTCAACGGTCTCGCGGTCGCTTTGGGGAGTGCAGAAGATGCATCGTTGGCGAGGCTTGCCCGGCTCCGAGCAGAAGAACTCCTTGACGCTGGCAAGCGGCCGCTGAAGTTTCACGGCGACATGGACCCGGCTGAGCTTCGGCTCGCGCGAAGTCGATCGCAGCCCTATGGTGATGAGAAGATTGACGCCTACTTCACCAAGGCCCGCGCCGCCGCCGACCGCTGGCATCAAGCCCGCACCGACTTCATGCTCGCCAAGTTCCAGCGCGGGCTTCACCCGGACACGGATGCTTCCTTCTGGGACGGCTTCCAAGCACCTGCCGACGCCGCCGCGCCGAGTGTGCCTTGGATTATCACTGATTCGGACAAGACGCTCCTGGGAGCGGGAGTGATGAGCGCTCTCGCCCTCTTCGTGGGCGGCGGGACCATTTACGCCCTGCGTGCCCGCAAGCGCCGCAAACTGATGGCTGTCGCCTAGCACTTCCGCCGCCCCGGAATACACTGTGGCCCTCACCTGTTCTCTTTTGCCCTTCCGCCACCCCCGGCAGGGCATCGCATCCGATTCGCCGCGGGGGGCACGGCAGGAGATTCACTCCCCATGGCCAAGACCACCAAGAAGGCGGCGGCTCCGATGGCGACCCCCAAGAGCAAGTGGACGAAGGAGAAGCTGCTCAGCCGTCCGGTCGAGCACATCGACATCAAGTCGTTTGACGCTCGCCCGATCGTTGATGCCTACCGCGAGACCGCCTTCCAGGCGCGCAACCTCGCCAACGCCGCCGACATCTACGACAAGATGCTTGCTGACAAGGACTGCGCGGTCATCCTCACCCTCGCAGGTTCGATGATCTCCGCCGGCCTCAAGGAAGCCATCATCACGCTGATCGAGAACAACATGGTTGACGCCATCGTGTCGACCGGCGCGAACATCGTTGACCAGGACTTCTTTGAGGGTCTGGGCTTCCGCCACTACATCGCCCCGGGCTCGCCCGAGGCGCCGGTCATCGACGACCCCACGCTCCACGAGCTGATGATCGACCGCATCTACGACACCTACATCGACGAGGATGAACTCCGCCTCTGCGACGACGCCACCAAGCAGATCTTCGATGAGCTTGACCCCGGCGCGTACAGCAGCCGCGAGATCATCGATGAGATGGGCGCGTACCTCAACGAGCACAAGCCCAAGGGCCGTTCGATCGTTCTGACCTGCTACAAGAAGCGCGTGCCGATCTTTGTGCCCGCCTTCAGCGACTGCTCGGCCGGCTTCGGCATTGTTCTGCACCAGGTCGAGAAGGGTGACGGCAACTGCGTTACCTTTGACTCCGGCAAGGATTTCCGAGAACTGACACAGCTCAAGCTCGCCACCAAGGACACCGGGCTTCTCATGCTGGGCGGCGGTGTGCCGAAGAACTTCGCGCAGGACATCGTTGTCGCGGCTGAACTCCTCAACCACGACGCACCGATGCACAAGTACGCCATCCAGCTCACCGTCGCTGACAGCCGCGACGGCGCCCTCTCCGGCTCGACCCTCCGCGAGGCGTGCTCGTGGGGCAAGGTGGATGTCGTTCACGAGCAGATGGTCTACGGCGAGGCCACCACGACCTTCCCGATCCTCGCCAGCGACGCCTTCCACCGCGCTTCCTGGAAGAAGCGCCCGGCCCGGAAGCTCTCCAATGTTCTCGACAAAGCGCCCGCTACGGCGATGGCCCGATAAGAATCCCATTCCCCCTCAATGAGCGGGAATGCGAACGTCGGCCAAACAAAGAGTCCCAATCACAAGCCCGGAGAGGAATCTCCGGGTTTGTTTTTCGACACAGCGAACCCATCCAGCGTGTGGGTCGTGATACTCCGAGCGCCGATAGCGTAAGGTCATCCAAGCGCCATTTCGGCGAGGTGAGGAGCTGGGTCTATGTGCGGAATCGTGGCGTATGTCGGTGATCAGCAGGCCCAGGGGCTCCTCATCGAGGGGCTGAAACGCCTCGAGTACCGCGGTTACGACTCCGCCGGCATCGCCATCATGAACGATGGCAAGATCACCGTCGTCAAAAAGGCCGGTCGCGTTGCGAATCTCGAGAACGAGCTTTTCCGTGTCGGTGCCCTCAAGGGCACGATGGGGATGTGTCACACCCGCTGGGCGACCCACGGCGGCGTGACGGACGCCAACGCCCACCCGCACCGCGACGACAAGGTCGGCATTGCCGTCATCCACAACGGCATCATCGAGAACTACGCCGCGCTCAAGACCTATCTCCAGGACAAGGGCCACAAGTTCGTCTCCGAGACCGACACCGAAGTCCTCGCGATGCTCATCGGCGAGCTGTATGAAGGTGACCTTGAGGCCGCGGTGCAGGCGGCACTCCGGGAAGTCACCGGGGCGTACGCCATCTGCGTGATGTGCGAGAAGGAGCCCGAGACGCTCGTCGTGGCGCGCAAGGGCGCACCGCTGATCGTCGGCATCGGCAACGGCGAGTACGTTGTTGCTTCCGATGCGTCGGCCATCGTCGCCCACACGGCACAGGCGTTCCCGCTGGATGATTACAACGTCGTCAAGATCACCCGGGAGGGCTTCCGCTCCTCGAACGTCCACAATGTCAGCGTGACCCCGAAGGTCATGCAGCTTGAACTCGACCTTGAGCAGATCGAACTCGGGCGATTCGAGCACTTCATGCAGAAGGAGATCTTCGAGCAGCCAGCGGCGCTCAGGAACACCTTC
Source organism: Phycisphaerales bacterium (assembly GCA_041750235.1). Lineage (GTDB taxonomy): Bacteria > Planctomycetota > Phycisphaerae > Phycisphaerales > UBA1924 > JBGSZV01. The sequence goes on along the minus strand of JBGSZV010000097.1, from coordinate 20,020 downwards.
CGCGGGCGCTGCCAGCGGGAAGAGGGCAAGATCATCCTTGGCGGCCTCGCGAACTTCGCCAAGGAACTTGTCCGCGCCAGGCGTGTCATTCTCACCGGGCAGGGCACCGCACTCCACGCCGCCATGATCGGCGAGTACATGCTCGAAGATCTCGCAAAGGTGCTGAGCGTTGCCGAATACGCGAGCGAGTTCCGCTACCGCAACCCGATCATTGAAGACGGCACGGTGGTGATTGCCGTGAGCCAGTCCGGGGAAACGGCGGACACGCTCGCGGCATTGCACGAGGCCAAGGACCGCGGGGCGCTCGCGCTCGGCGTCGTCAATGTCGTCGGCTCCACGATGGCGCGTGAGACCGATGCCGGTGTCTATCTCCGCGTCGGACCCGAGATCGGGGTTGCCAGCACCAAAGCCTTCACCGGCCAGGTTGCGGTGCTCGCGCTGATCACGCTCTTCATGGCCCGGCGCCGTGTGATGTCCGCCGACCAGTGCGCCCGCTGGATCGAGCAGCTTGAGTCCATCCCCGACAAGATGGAGCGGGTGCTCGAGCAGGACGATGTCGTCCGCAAGGTCACTGAGAAGTACGTCGAGCGCGAGAACTGGCTCTTCCTCGGTCGCGGCTACAACTACCCGACCGCGCTCGAAGGCGCCCTTAAGCTCAAGGAAATCTCCTATATCCACGCCGAGGGCATGCCCGCGGCCGAGATGAAGCACGGGCCCATCGCGCTCATCAACGATGGCATGCCGGCGGTGTTCATCGCCAACCGCGGGCGCCAGTACGACAAGGTGATGAGCAACATCGCCGAGGTCCGCGCCCGTGGCGGCCACGTCATCGCGGTTGCCACCGAGGGCGACAAGGAGATCAAGAAGCACGTCGAGGATGTCTTGTACGTCCCTGAGATCATCGATCCGCTCTCGCCGATGCTCACGGTGCTTCCGCTCCAGATGATCGCCTATCACGCCGCCGTCATCCGCGGCCATGATGTGGACAAGCCCCGCAACCTCGCCAAGAGCGTGACGGTCGAGTAGCTCATTCACCCCCCGAAATCGGAGCGACGGGACTGTTGCCACCGGGACGGCCGGTCCCGTCCTATCCTCTCGGGTCCATGCAGGACCTGGAGGCGCGCATGCGTTCAACGACTGTCATACTTCTCGCATGTGCGGTCATTCAGCCCGCCGTAATCGCCCAGTCGATTCGCATCCCCCCCGAGCAGGGTCGTTTCGAGCCCACGAGCCAACCCGCGGCCACGCTCCTCGCGCCGCCGACTGATGCGAGCGCCTGGACTGCGAGTCGTGGCGTGCGCCTTGCTCCCTTCGATGCAAAGCGCTATATCGATGAGGACATTCGCCTTGCGGGTGCGCTGGGTCTGGCTCCGCGCATCGCTGCCGTCCGCGCGATGGAGCGGCAGCCACTCGATCCCGCGACGCACGGCCAGTGGTCGGGCCGCCCTGATGGGGGGGTGGTGTGGCGGCTGCACGTCGAATCGCCAGAAGCGATGAGCGTTCGGCTCCACTTCACCGCGTTCGACATCCCGGAAGGGGCTGTTCTGAGGGTGATCGGCACTGACGACGATGCCCCCGCCCGCGCCTACACCTCGAAGGGCCCTTTGGGTGATGGTGAGTTCTGGTCCCACACCTTTGATGGCGCCAGCGCGTGGCTTGAGTATGTCGCTCCTCCCGGGGTCACGGTCGCGCCGATCATCGAAATCGGCGAGTTGCTTCATACGTACCGTGATCCTGCTACCGAGCGTCGGACCACCGAGCGCGCTGCGCTGGCGCTCCTGCCTTGTGAGGAGGATGTGAACTGCCATGATGTTGATGCGGTGGTTCGCGATTCCGTCGCGCGCATCAACTTCATTTCCGGCGGCTTTGCGTACCTCTGCTCCGGCGGTCTTCTTGCGGACGCCGACCAGAGCACGCAGATCCCGTGGTTCATCACCGCCAACCACTGCCTGAGCACTGAAGAGGAAGCCCGCACCGTCGAGGCGTTCTGGTTCTATCAGTCTTCTCGCTGCGACGGCCCCGTTCCACGTGTGGGAACTGTTCCGCGCACCTTGGGCGCTGCCCTCATCTACTCAACCGATCGAACTGACTTCACACTCCTCCGCCTCGCGGAAGCGACTACCGACGGCCAGACGTACGCCGGGTGGTCCACCGACGCGGTGGCGAGCGGGGGCATGATCGGCGTCCATCACCCTGGCGGCAGTTTCAAGCGCGTCAGTTTCTCCTCCATTCCGCAGACGCCCTTCCCCGGCATCTGCATCACTCCCAATGATTTCATCTACACCCGCGTCAACCTCGGGGTGACCGAGCCTGGCTCCAGCGGTTCGCCGCTCTTCAACACAAGCGGCGAAGTCGTCGGGCAACTCCTGGGCGGCTGCGGCGATCCCGATTGCAACTACAACGTGAATCCGGACGACATCTATGGCCGATTTGCCGTCTCGTACGCGGTGGGCGCGCTCGATGCCTACCTCAACACCTCCGACGGCGGCGACGACGACTTTGAACCCAACGACAGTTTCCTTGATGCGCCCGGCGTGGCGATCACCGAGTACGAACTGCAGTCCTTTGACGACGATTACTTCACCATCGAGACGCAGGAAACCGGGCGGCTGCGGATCACTGCCGCGTGCAATGTGTCCGGCCTCGACGTTGACCTTTCACTTCTCACCACCGACGGCGCGCCTTTGGCCTTCGCCAGCACCGACAGCGCCACCGAACGCCTGACCTTCACCACCTCGCCTGCCACCTTCATCCTCAAGGTCCAGCGAAAGACCGGCGGCGGTCTCTACCGACTCAATATCGAACTCCAGCCCGGGCTGCAGTCCGACCTCGACAACGACGGCAGCATCGGCCCCTCGGACATCCTCCGCGTCCTGCGGCAGTGGGGGACTTTCTGTCCTGACCTCGGCGATGCGAGCCAGTGCGCCGACATCAACGGCGACGCCCGCGTCGGCCAACCGGACCTTGAGGTTGTGCTGCGCGACTTCGGCCTGACCCGCGGCGGCAGCGACGCCCGAACCTGGAAGCGGCAGATCAAGAGCTTCTACACCAACGACATTGCGCCGCTCATCGACCTGCCTCGGGGCGAGCGCAACCGGGCGAAGAAGCTTGATCTGCAGCGCTTGCAGAATGTGGTGCCGTGAGAGACTCACGCCAACGGGATATCCCCCTCGGGATCTCGGGAAACCTTCGCCGCCGCCGCCACGTTTGAGGGCCCTTGTTCATCCGTGAGGAAGTCCACTGACCGCAGTGCCTCATCGGGGACGCTTCGTCCCAGGACATCCAGATAGAACACCCGGGTTGCCGCCTTGCACAGGACATCGAACGACTTGAAGAGCCCGGTCGCCGGACGATCATCTCGCACGATGCCTTCGCACGCGACCTTCTGCACGGCACGAACTCGGTCGCGCGGCGATGGGTGGGTGTCGAAGAAACCGGTCTTCTCGGTGCGCATGACTTCCTTGATCTTCGCGATGGCCTCCGGCGGCGTCTGGTGGAAGCGGACCGCTACCGCGCCGGGGATGCTGTCTACAAGAGTGCCGCCGCTGAACCACAAGTTCCCGAGTTCGCCGTGCACCCGGTGCTCGGCAAGTCCGAGCCCGTGCAGTCGCACGAAGGTGCTCGCGAACGCCTTCGTACCCGCGACCCGGTTCTCGTACCGATCGGCGTTGTACTCCATCTGCCGGAGCGCAAAGCAGCTGATCCCGTGGCCGAGCATCATCAACAGCCACAGCACGCGCCGCGTCGTCCATACACTGAGCTGCGCCAGCCAGACGATCAGCGTGCCCCAGATCGGTCCGCCGCTGCCCGAAGCCTCCTCGAGCCGCTCGTCCCACCGGTCCCGCTCGTATACCACCCGCGCAAACCACCCGTTGATCCGCGAGATGATGTACGTCAGCCGCATCCCCGTGCCCTGCGTGAAATGCCCCAACTCGTGCGCGATCACGCCCGCCAGCTGACGCGTGCCCATGCACGCCACCAGCGGCAGCCCGATCGTCAGCACCAGGTCATTTCCCAGGAAGCTCAGGAACCCCTTCCGGAAACTCGCCGACGCGTTCGCGCTGCAGTCGATGTCGATCCGCGTCGGGATGGGCGCTCCCACCGCCGTCGCGATCCCTCGCACAAGCCGGTGCAGACCCGGCGCCTCGCTCACCTCCACGCTGTAAGGCCGCATCCGGCGTCCGCGCGGCGCGAACAACGGCTTAACCATGAAGAACAGCACGATTGCGCCGATTGCGAGCCCGCCGATGTAGTAGATCGTTCCTCCCCGAAGTCCCACCCCCGAACGTGAGCCGCCGCTGATCCACTCACCCGCGTTCAACGAGTGCAGGTAGACCAGATACCCGACACATCCCACCAGCGCCATGTACACCAGCGGCAGCACCACCATCGCCACCGCCACCACACCCAGTGTCAGCACGTACATTACCGACGTCGGCACCGGCTCGATCACTGCGGAAAGTTGCCGCTCGGAGTCTGTCGCCGAAGGAGCCGCCGGCGCGATCGCCTTCACCTCAGACCCAGTCACGCCGTCGGCGCGACTACTACTTCGCGCTCCGACCGGACGTGACGCACCGCCGTCTGACATCCTTCGATTTCACCAAACTCATATCAGAAGTCAACCCGGCGTCCCGAGCTCTAGTCGCATCGTGCCCCAAAGGTCCCCAGCAGCACTGCCAGGTCGCGTCCGTCGACCCAACCGTCAGTGTTGATGTCGGGCAGGAACATCGGGTCGAAGTTTCGTGTGCCGAAGTTCGCAAGCAGGTGGCCGAGGTCCATGGCGTCGGTCGTGCCGTCGGAGTTGATGTCGGCGGGGCAGGGTGAGGGGCAGAAGGTGGCCTCGGAGAAGCGTTCGGTGCGCGTCACCGGGTCCAGTTGAATGCCGGCGCCGACGCAGAGCACGTCCTCGCCGTTGCGCCGGAATCCGGCGATCGCTCGGTAGCCCAAACTGAAGCATGAGCGTCGTTCGATCAGGCCATCGGCGGACCAAATGATCAGTTCCGGTCCGATGCCCGCGAGTGCTTGCCTGCCCTTGATGTGGATCTCGGTGAGGTCGCCGACGCCGCCCATCGCGGCGATCTCGTTGCCGTGACGATCGGTTAGTGCCGTCCACTCTTTGCCATTCCATATTGCGATTCCGTCAGCCACCGCGCCAGCATTTCGACGGAATCCGCCGATCGCATAAATCCGCTTTCCTTGGCCGTCATCGAGCGACAAGAGTCTGACGGGGGGGTAGGTTCCAAACGAAGTCGCATCATCGGACAGGAACTCGTACTTCCCGTCAATGACTTTTGCGAGCCGAGGCCCAGTGATACCATCCTCGGAGTACAGGCAGTACAAAGCAGCACCAGAGCCATCATCATGCGATACGACGGCTCGTACTTGCTTCACTGTGCGCTCGGACGATGCGCGCCCGACAATCGACCACGCCTCGCCGTCCCACGCTGCGATCTCGCCGCGATTGCTGGGGTCGTTCTGTAGTTGAAGACCGGACCCTGCAAGAATCAACAGCGGGCCTGCATCACCATGATGAATGCAGATTGACCACGCCATGGAAGCGCGCAGACCGCTGAGCCTGGCCCATTCGTGGCCATCCCACCGGCTGACCCCTGCCGATAAAGAGTAAGTTTGGTTCAAGGCCATGATCGATACATGGTCGCCCTCTTGAAACGCGACCATTTCATACGGCGAGAAATCAAGACCATTGCCCATCGGATTCCAGCGCTGTCCATCCCAACTGGCCACCCGCTTTGCAATTTGACCCTCAACGACGCCAAATTCCCCGCCGACGATCAGTACCGAGTTTCCATCGGTGTCCAATACGGGCAGCATCGACCAAACGATTCCCCCAGTGGTTCCGCGCGGCGAATAATCGTCCATCGGTGTCCAAGAGCCGTCGGTCCATCGATGTGCCCGATATGCCCCAACGCTTGATGTTGGCAGACTCTCCCATTGTGTCATGGTAAGAATGGCGTTCGACGCACTGCCTCTGATATCCCAAGGTTTGGGCAGATAGGGTGTTTCGACGACGAGCGGTGCGATGAACTCCCATCTCGCGCCATTCAGCGTCGCAATGCCTGTGCGGGTGACGCCATCATCACCCATGAACGTCCCACGCCCGACTACCCACGGCACACCGTTGATGTCGCGCTGATTGCGTACATCGTCAATCGACTGAGCGTTGCCGAATCCCAGGTTCTCCCACGCTGCTCCATTCCACTTCCACGTCCCGGGTTCGGTGGCCAGCGTAATCTCGCGTTTGCGTGCGCCGAGGATGCGGATCTCATCTCCTTGAGTTCCGGGAGTGATCACCAGTCGGCCGTACGGGGCGAACATCGTCGGTGCTTGCCGCAGGTAGCGCCACGCTCCATTGACCAGTTCAAACGTTCCGCCCTCGTGACCGGGGTCGTTGAACGCGAGCAGCAATCGTGTACTGCCGTCGGCGCTGCGCACTGTTCCGACCATCGGGTCCTTGAGCACCTGTGGCCAGCGCTGTTGTGTGCGAAGCGACAGCCACTGCGTGCCGTCCCACGCCGCCAGTCCATCTTTCAGTGTGTCACCTGGAAACGAGAAGTTCCCCGCGACGATAAGCACCTGTGTCCCGGCGAACTCTCCCCTGTGCAGCGATGTCACGCCTTTGTCAGTGGGTGGAAAGTTTACTTCTGCCGAGATCGGCGTTCCGATCTGGGTCCACGAGCCCGTGTCGTACTGCGCGACGCCCAACACATACTTGCCGTTGGCTTTCCGAAGCCATCCGCCCACCACGGCGCCTTCCTCGTCCGCGCTGCCGAGCCGGACATCCACGCGTGACGGCACGAGTCCATCCGACGGGCGCTCGATGCCCACCCACGAACGATCCACCAATCGTGCGATCGTCTCGCGGAACTCGCCGGACGCATTGGTGAAGGTCCCGACGGCCAGTGTTTCCTGGTTGCCCGCAGAGCGGATCTCGAGGACGCGGAAGGGGCTGTTGAGCCCGGCTGGGGCAAACCGCTCTGACCATTGAGGCGGGCAGGAGGCATCCCCCCCTGGGGCAACCCCGGTAAGGGCCATTGCTGCGACCGCAACTGCCGTCAGGAACAGCTTCGCCATCAGGGCACCTCCAAGGATCGAAAGCTCGGGGATACCATCGCTATACGCCCCAAAGCAGCCCCAGTTTCCCAAATACGGGCTGACCAGTTGATCCGCCCGGTTGCTGCAGAGCAGGTCCGTTGGCTACCCGCCCACCGACCCTCCCCCGGGTTGCAACCCCTCCCCCCCCTGACTACACTCCTCGACTCGGCCCGGTGGGGGCCGGATCGGTCCATTTCTGTGGAGCCCGGGTAGACCCCCGGATCGACCGTGTTCACGGCCGACGATGCTCCTGCCGCCCTCACGTCCCGCCGACTGCCGCACGCTATGCCGACCATCAACCAGCTCGTCCGCAATCCGCGTCGTCCTCAGGTCAAGCTCAAGAAGACCAAGGACCTTCAGGCCGCTCCTCAGAAGCGTGGCGTGTGCGTGCTCGTGCGTACGCAGACCCCCAAGAAGCCCAACTCGGCGCTTCGTAAGGTCGCCCGCGTCCGCCTGTCCAACGGCAAGGAAGTGACCGCCTACATCGGTGGCGAAGGTCACAACCTCCAGGAACACTCGATCGTTCTCGTCCGCGGTGGCCGCGTCCGCGACCTTCCCGGCGTTCGCTACCACATCGTCCGCGGATCGCTGGACTGCCTCGGCGTCGATGGCCGCAAGCAGGGTCGCTCCAAGTACGGCGCCAAGCGGTCGAAGAAGTAAATCGTCAATCAGCCGCGAGCGTGAGCACGCGGTTCTGTCCCTCGTTTCCACATCATCACGGCAAGTAATCCGAGTGAACGGCCTGCCCGCCGTCGCCGGGTGAACAGAGCCCTCCGCATCGCGGAGCGCAGATGAGCCAAAGGAGTTTCACATATGGGCGGTCGTATCACTGCTGCTGAATCCCAGCTTCGTCCGGACCCCAAGTTCGGAAACAAGACCCTTTCTCGCTTCGTGAACTGCATCATGACCGACGGCCGCAAAGGCGCCGCGGAACGTGTTGTTTACGATGCGCTCGATGAGATCCGCAAGAAACTCGAGAAGACCCCGCACCCCGACGGCCTGAAGTCGGAGATCGAAGTCTTCGAGCGCGCGATCGAGAACTGCAAGCCCTTCATCGAAGTCCGCTCCAAGCGAGTCGGCGGCGCCAACTACCAGGTTCCGATGCAGGTCGGCCCGCGCCGCCGCCAGAGCCTGGCATTCCGCTGGATCATCCAGGGCTGCCGCTCCGACAAGGGCCGCCCGATGCACCTCCGCCTCGCGGAAGAGATTGCTGCCGCCAGCCGTGGCGAAGGCAAGGCGATGGCGACCCGCGACCAGGTCCACCGCATGGCGGAAGCGAACCGCGCCTTTGCCCACTTCGCGTGGTAAGCCCCCAAGGGCACTGGGCAACGGGCATCGCTGAAAGCACCAGAACAATCACGAGGCCGTCGGGACATTCCCGGCGGCCTTTTTCATTGCTGCTGTCCGGCTCTCGCCTTGAGCGCTTGCCGAGGGCCGTGTGCCTCGCGTTGCGCCTATGATTTAATCTCTTTGACAACAGGGGCCGAACGGTTATCGACCGGACAGGGACTGTGTGGTGTGGCGCGTCGCGGCGCATGTGAACCGCGTTAACAAGCGTGCACAATGTTAATTGCCAACAGCAATTACGCTCTCGCGGCCTAATTTAGGCTCGCGCAACCCCCGCCTCACGCCTGATAGGGTGGGGGTTGAAAGACATCGGGCTGGTACGTCCTGCTGCACCCCGGTGCAGGATGACAAGAAGCAACACAGGGGAGTGGCCCTGGTTTCGCCGCTGGCGAGCCTGACCAGGGCCGAGATCGATCGTCAGATACACGCGTAGAGGCGCCACGCGGACTGTTACGGCACGGGGGTTCGATTCCCCCCGGCTCCATTTTCGTATCCATCGCCGCGAACCGCGGGCACTCCGGCCGATCAAGGCCGCGCCGCGACGACAGCGTCAGCGTTGTCGTGCAGTGTCGCCACGCTTTGACGCGCTTCCTCGACAAGTTGCACCGGCAGCGATCCGGCAGCCGTGTCGGTGGCCGGGGCACGCAGGGCAGCGATGGTGAGGTTCATACGGTCTTGGCATGCATCAACCGAGTGCAGGACGCGCATGATGTTTTCATCATTCTGGCGTTCCATCTCTCGGGCGGCATCTTGCACGGAAAGCCCGCGGCGATTGAGTTGAAACACACCGGCCTCGGCTTCATTGATGTACGCGTCCAGTTTTACCTGTTCCGAGGCACCCCGCGCGGGACGGCGATACAGTGATTCGGCTTCATCGAGGGAGCGCAGCGTATGGTCCGCGCACCGCAGCAACTCGTTGATTCTCACACGCACGCGTTCGTCGCCGGACATCGAGAGGTCCTTCAGCGCTGCGTCGTAGGCGCTGGAACAACCAACCAGAGCGGTCCATCCCACGGCGATGCACACCAAAAGCCTGAGAAGTTGCGATTTGGTCATTCGTGTCGCCACTGTGATGGGATGGTCGATTGTGTCGAGGGTAAGGCAAAGGATACCTCGATGTCGCGTCGTCGCGCGGGGTTCCCGTGGTCTCTCGCGATATTGATTGCGATGGTCATGGGTTCGGCTTCCGCGCCCGCGAACGAAACCGACCAGTTCCTCCTGCCCCTTGACCAGCCGATGGCCGACATCGGGCGCTGCGTGTCACGGGCCCACTACGAGGTCCTCGAATCGGTCACGCAGCGGCTGAACCGTCAGATCCGCGCCGCACAGATGATGAAGCCAGGCCCGCGCCGCGCCGAACGACTGGAACGGTTGTACAAACCGCGTGTCGTTGCCAACAAGGTTCGGGAGGCCTTTGGTCCCGGGTTCTTTGAGACCATCGGCCTTGAGAACTCGCTCGGCACAAAGGCCGCTCGGCGGGCTTTGGGTGACCGCGGTGTTGGCGCGTATAAGCGATCAGATTGGATCTACGCCTTCGCGCACCTCCCGATCGATCCGCGCACTATTCCCATGCTGCTGCCGTCATCCTCGGTCAAGGTGTACGGCTCGTACGTCGGCACTGACAAGTTCGGGCACTTTCATGATTTGGGCCACTACTACTTCTGTGACTACTTGAGCAAGCGATACTCCGGCACGTCGGAGGAGCAGGCGGTTCACGAGGTTGTCACGAACTACTCGAGGGGTGTGCTCGCCGAAACCACCACCATCGGTTTCCTGGCCACTGGTGTCTGCTCGAACGCCGACCTGCTGGCCAACTACATGGGCTTCAAGTTCTACCGCAATCTCACGGAGCCGATGATGCTCAAGGGGCAGATGGTTCCGGCGATGCTTGTTCAAGTCGGCGGCTACTGGGAGCTGAACTCGCACGTGCGCCCGGACTCCGACTTCTTCGCGCCATTCGTGTCGGACCACTGGAACGAGGCACTGAATCCGTGCGTGTACGAATGGGGCCTGCGCTGGACCGTCGAGCGCCGACTGCGCGACAAAGCGGATGAGGTGCTGGGCTTCTACTGCGGAATCGATCGGCGTCCCAGGGAGGCCAAGTACTTCGCCGATCTCGTCGTGGAGTTGTCGAGCTACTACGGCGAGAACTACGGCTATTTCGGCAACGCCGCGGAGGTCATGAGCATCGCGACCACATGCTTCCCCGAGCCGGATTCACGCCGAGAGGTCATGTCGTCTGAGATGATCTTAACGCCCGTCGCGAATCTCAAGATGCGAAATGGGAGAAGCGAGTGAATCGTCCGCGGTCCAGCGAGCACTTGATCAATGCGATGGCGAACGCCGCAGGGCGTCAGCGCTGTTGAATGGCCTCATCGACCAGAGGCATGAGTGCCGGACTCATCACCAAAAGCGTGTCCCCGGGCGAGAGATCGCGTCGTCCGTCCGCTGTGATCGGGAGGACCTTGCCCTCCTTTGACACCACCATCATCGGGAGCGCTTCTGCGCCGAGTCGCTGGATCACTGTGGCCGTGCTCGCCGCCTCCTCGATCGGAACGGCGTGCACGCGCTGACCTTCCTCGGCTCGTTGTTCCAGTTGCGTTTCGGTCACTCCCTCTCCAAAGAGCCATCGTGTCTGGCGTTCAGCGGTCTCATCGCGCTGGCCGCTCGATTCGGAAGCGGCGCTCCGGACGCGGAACACTTCCGCCTTGCCGAAGATGCGCTCGAATCGTTTTGCCGCCAGCGCGTTGATCCAGGGATTGGGGGTGCATGCCAGCAATCGGCCGATACCGGCCAGATCGAGGTCGTCGATCGTTTGCTCGCTGAGCACGCTGCCTTCGACGCATTCCAATCGATCGAACTGACACGCGGTCACGTGTGGATGACTGGTGTCCACGAGCACCACCCGGACACCAAGGCGTTGGAGTTCGATCGCGAGCAGTCTTGTCCAGAATCCGGCGCCGGCAAAGAGCACACCGCGTGCGCTCGGCTCAGCGAGTCCGAACTTGCGAGCCGCGACGGGTGCACCGATGCTGTAGATGACCACGGTCCCGATGATGACCATGAACACAATCGGCACAAGCGTCTCGGCTCCCGCGACATTCGCCTCCTGCAGCCTGATTGCAAAGACACTCGAGACGGCAGCGGCCACGATCCCCCTGGGCATGACGCACATGAGGAAGCCGCGCTCGTGCTGGCTGAGTTTCGAGCGCATCACAGAGGCGAGAACAGACAGTGGTCGCGCCACGAACACCAGGATTAGCAGGAAGAACAGTTCGCGCCATCCGAGCATCCGAATGTCATCCACCCGCAATCGAGCGGCAAGAACGACGAACAGCGCCGAGAGCAGTATCACCCGTATGCTCTCGCTGAACTCTTGGAGGCCGTGAATGTCCGCACGGCGTTGATTCGCGAGCGCGATCCCCATGACCGTTGTGGCAAAGAGTCCCGCTTCATGGGCGATGGCGTTTGATCCGGCGAATGCGCCTACGACCAAGACGAGTGCGACGGCATTCTGCAGGTGATCCGGAACCCAGAAACGGCGAACGCTTTCCACGAGCAGCCATGCCGCCGCCAAGCCAAGGCCGACACCGGCGGACACGGTGATCAGCGTCGTTTCCAGGATCAGCAGGGGGGCCTTTCCCAGATCGCGCTGCAGAACCACCTCGAACACCAGAAGGGTCAACAGCACACCGATCGGGTCGATGACGATGCCTTCCCACTTAAGCACGGATCCGACGACTCCCGAAGGGCGGATGTATCGCAGCAAGGGACCGACAACAGTCGGACCCGATACCACGACGATCGCGGCAACCAGCATGCTCAAGCCGAGTGAGAGATCAAGAACGTAGCGCGATGCAATCAGGGCGACGATCCACGTCACCAAGAGTCCGATCGTGACGAGCCGCCAGACGACACCCGAAGCACCGCGGATTTCCCGAAACGTGAGTTCCATCCCGCCATCGAAAAGAATGAAGCCCACGGCGAGTGAAACCACGGGCAGTAGCGCCCCGCCGAGTGCTTCATCTGGTGTCAACAGTCCCAGGACGGGGCCGACGATGAGCCCAGATGCGAGCAAGAGCAGGATCGACGGAACGCGCGATCGCCATGCTATCCACTGCGCCAAGCCGCCCAAGATCAGAATGAGCGCAAGCTGCGCCGGAGCATCGAGATTCATCAGCACACAATACCAGAATCACTTCCGAGTCGTGACTGTTTGGAGTTCGCCTTGTTTTCACAGCACAGGTCAGACAGTACAGGCACTAATCCATCGATGCGTGTGTCCGCGTGTCCTGTCGCATCGAAGCTCGGTGTGCGAACTCTCAAGCATCAATCCCCCGTCTCGTGCAGGAACTTCTTGAGCGCCTCGCGGTAGTGCTCGGCCGCCTTGGCATGCTGTCCCTTGTGTTCGTAGATCAGCCCAAGGAAGTAGTGCACGCGTGACGGATCGGGGTTCAGCTTCAGAGCATCCAGCAGCACCGACTCCGCTTCGTCATACTGATTGCGCTTGTAGAGCGCGATCCCCTTGAGCTGCTTGGCGCGACGGCTGTCGGGTTGCATCTCGACCACCGACGCAATCCGCTTTTCGGCATCGTCCAGTGCGCCAGACTGCATATCGAGGTCCGCAAGGTCCAGAAGAATGTCCGGATTGCTGGGATCCTGCTCAATCGCCTTCTTGAGTTCTTCCCGTGCCGCATCATTTTGGCCCTTCTCGCGCAGGAACCGAGCTGCAGCACGATGCGCCGAAGCAAGACTCTTGGGTGATCCGTCGGTTGAAGCATGCGCCTTGAGCCGCTCGGCGAGCTGCGCATCGTCGATCCGGCCCATGGTCCGCTGCACCCGTGCATCAAGCCCCTGCTTGTACTCCGGGCCGTGCAGCGAGATGACGTCCGCCAGCTTGCCTTCTTTGTCGACGATCACCGTGGTCGGAAAAACGATGAGGCCCAGTCGGCCGTAGAGCGCGCGATCCGGATCGAAGACCAGCGGCATGTCCAGCCCCCGATCCTTGCGGAAGCGCTCGAAGTATGCTTTCTGCACCACATCGGCCGTGACGTGCACCAGGCGGACGCTCTCGTCCTTGAGATCGCGCACGACATCCCGCGAATCGAGTGCCGCGAGCTCAGAACTCCGCTGCTCGGCCGACAGGAACACCATCACCACCACGCTCCCCTTCATGGAAGCGTCGTCCACTGCCAGCCCGTCGATGGTCGGCAGGTGGTACGTTGGAACGGGTTCCCCGCGCTTCAGGTTGCGGAGTTCATCGCCGCGTGCGGGCAAAGCTGCAACCGCGAGCACGGCACACAGTGCAAACGAACGTGAGATGATTCGATGGAGGTTCATAGCGGGTCCCTTCTGTTGCTTGGCCCGGTGGCCGAAGTGGATCTGTGGTCATTTCTTCTTGCGTGAATCCGTGTTCCCCTTGGACGGCTCGGCTTTGACGCCCGGCACGAGGTCTTCTCCCTTCCACTCACGCCCGTCCTTGGTTGCTGGGTACACCACTGGGTTGGTTCGGTTGTACTCAAGCGGTGCGTGGCAGCCCGCGCCGCACGAGCCGCCGTCGGGCAGCGATTCGTACTTGATGGGCAGTCGCCATCCGCCCGGGCCGTACGGCACTTCGTCTCGAATGTGGCGGTCGCGGTTGGCGGCGTGGCTGTCGTGGCAGACGGTGCAGGAGCGTCCCTTGGTGTCGTCGTTGACGTGCACGAAGTGCAGGTTCTGCTCGCCGTTGCGGAACCCCGTCGCGGCGTTGGTCTTCGGGAGCATCACCATCTGCTTGTCATGACAACTGAAGCACAGGGCGTACGCCGATTCCGTGAACGGGTAGTAGATGCTGGACGGGTACTCGTTGGTCAGGAGACGCCGGTGACCGCCGCCGTGGATCTCGTGACACTTGATGCAGCTGGACTGGGCGATCGCTCCGTGGAGGCTCTTGCCCTTCTCGATGAGCTGCTTCATGTTCATCAGTTTCCCGCCATCCTTGAGCGAGATGGTCTGGTTATGGCACTCAAAGCACAGGGCCATGGCGTCCTTCTTGAGGAGTCCAGCGTGGTCGCTGGCGTGCGCGGCGTGGCAGTTGAGGCATGCACGCTGGGATGTCACGGCAGCGTGCTGCGTAGAGGCGGTGCTTGCGGTGGTGACGATGTCCTCGTGGCACGCTGCGCACAGTGACGCGGCATCGGTCGAAAGTACGCCGGGGTGGTCCGACGCGTGCGGCTCGTGACAGACCATGCAGTCGCCGAGCGCCGGAGCGTGGATCACGGAACGCGACTCAAGCTCAAGACCTATGGTGACGTGGCACTTGAGGCACAAGTCGCGCCCCTCGGCAACCAAAAGGCGTGGGTGCGTGGAAGAGTGCGGTTCGTGGCAGGCGCCGCATGCGCCGGCGGAGACCGGGCCGTGAATCCGGTCGTGTGCTCCGGTGACGTCCTGATGACATGTTTTACAGGCGTCCCCGTAGCTTGCGCCGCGAAGGAGAGCGACGTCTTCGCTGCCGTGCGGGTCGTGACAGGAGAGGCAATCGCCCTGAGCGAATGCGGCGTGGACATGTTCGCCCTTGGGCGCCTCGACGATGTGGCACAGCGAGCACGTGTCGTTTCGTGAGCGGGAGGCCTCGAAGTCGTGCGTCGCCGCGTCCTTCAGGGTGTGGCAGCCGTCGCACGCATTGACCGCGACGGGACCGTGGAGCCGCGTGTGATGCTTGATGCCGGGGTGGCACTCGGCGGTGACGCAGCCCTCGCGGGCAATCGCGGTGACGGGTGCGCTGATGGTAGAGCCGGTCCGGTCTCGTGGAGCGTTCTGGATCTGTGCATTTGCGGCGCTCGCGAGCAGCAGGGTGCTGAGCAGGGTGGTGGTGGCACGGCTGGTCATGGCGTACCTCCGTTTCCGGTGGCACGCCGATACTGGAGCGGTTCGTGACACGCCGAAGCGCAGCGGCCGCCGTCCGGCAGGAGTTCAAAGCCCATCGGCGCCTCCCACGTGGAGCCCTCGTACCGAACCGTCGAAGCGATCAGCCGCGGGAGCGTGCCGGCATGGACCTCGTGGCAGGTGCCGCAGCTGCGCGAGCGTTCCCCGCCCTGGACGTGCACGCGGTGGAGATTGCGGTCGCCGTCGCGGAACTGAGTCGCAAGGGCGGATTCCGACAGCACCAGGTTTGGATCATGGCACGAGAAGCACAACGCATAGTTGCGGATGTCAAAGCCGCCCACGAGTGTTTCAGGGCTCATCAGGTTCAGGAGCTTGGCATGGTTGCCGCCGTGCACGCTGTGGCACGCGGCACAGTTGCCCGACGCAACCGCGCCGTGCACGACCGGGGCGGTGGAGAGAAGGGTCGCCATCTCGCTGATCGTGCGGCCGTCGTGCGCCGTGACCTCTTTAGAGTGACACTTCAGGCAGACGCTGGTCTGGTCGGTGAGAAGCATCATCGGGTCGCCTGCGGCGTGTGGCTCGTGGCAAGAGATGCACTGATCGCCCGTGAGCACGGCGTCATGCGAAACGACCGAGGTCGCCACCTCGACGCCAACAGGCTCGTGGCAAGCGACGCATCCGGCCCGAGGCTCGTTGCGCAGCAAGCCGGCCCAATCAGAAGCATGTGGGCTGTGGCAGGCGAGGCACGCGCCGCGGACCTCGTTGTGTGAGTGCGCTTGAGCGGCCATAAACTGAGCGTGCGGTTCGTGGCATGTGGCGCAGTGAGCGGCTTCGGTCCCGCCGCGCAGGAGTGCCGGCGTGGGTGAAGCGTGGGGCTCGTGGCAGGTGGTGCACTGGCCCTGTGCGTAGGGCGAGTGGGTGTCGTGGCCCTGCGTAGTGGCGTGACACCGATTGCAGGCGCTTGCGACGCTGCCCCCGATCAATAGCGAGCGTGACGACGCGCTCTTCATGTCGTGACACTCAAGGCAGTCGCCGTTCGAGTTGGTGATGCGATGGGCCGAAGTGATATGTCCGACGTCGTGGCAACTGATGCAGTTGGCATCGTCCGGATGTGCACGTTGGGACGGTGTCGAGGCGTTCAGAGTCGTGGAAACAATGGCGACATCGGTGCTCGGTTGAGAGACGATCGGGCGTGCGCTGCCAGAGAGCATCCGCCAGCCGATGACGCCGATGGCGAGCATCGCTGGTCCTCCGAGCGCGAGCAGAAGGCGCCGGTGGCGTCGGCCGGCGTCTCTGACTCGGGATGACATGCTGGGTATGCGCATGAGGGCCACTCAGTCCAACACGCGGAGTCCGCCAAGGATGATGAGCATGAGCAGCGTGACGCCGACGCTGACACAGACGAAGGCGATGAGAATGAGCATGGGCCGGCGCTTTCGGCAGGAAGCGGTGACGCGGAGCGATTCCAGGCGTCCAGTGGCAACCAGTCGCTCATACTCCTCCGGGCGCTGTTCCTTGAGTTCGTGTTCCGGTACGCTGCCGGTGAAGATCACCTCGTCGACCGGGAAGGTGCCGGGACGGACGTGGGCGTTGAAGAAGTGGATGGTGAAGATGAAGCCGATGGCGAGGAGCGCTTCGTAGCCGTGCACGATCATGGCGACATTGAAGAACCATCCGGGAACGACCTTTGCGGCCAACTCCGGGAACCACAGAAGCAGGCCGGTGCCGCCGATGATCATGGAGCCAAAGACTTCGGCCCAGTAGTCGAACTTCTCCCAGTACGTCCAACGGTCAAAGCGCGGCGGGCGACGACGCCCGAAGAACCAGCCGAACATGCCGAGGCAGTCCTTCACGTCCTTCCAGCGAGGCACGAGCGAGTTGGGGCCAAAGAGCCATCGATGCCATGAGACCGTGCGTTTTCTGAACGCACGGCCGAGGCCGATGAAATGCAGCACGAAGTTGGCGATGAGCAGGATCGCGAAGAAACGGTGCCACAGACCCGCGGCCTCGATGCCACCGAAGAGGTACGCCAGCTTCTTGGCCCAGGGTTGCTGCGCAAAGACCAACGGGATCCCGGTCGCGGTGAGGCCAAAGAAGGTGATGAGCACCAGGGCGTGGTTGACTCGATCGAGAGTCGTGAACCGTCGGATGGCGGTCGTCGCGTGCGGGTGCTTGGCGGGCTTGCCGTGCTTGGCACGCTCGATCAGCGAGCGGATCAACCAGAGGAGTGTGTGCAGTCCGAAGAAGGTAAAAACGCCGCTCATCATGATGATGAAGTAGAGCCAGATGCCGTGGAGCAGCGGGTAGTTCTTGGCGTCAAGGTGGTTGGCGTGCGGGTCGAACTGCACGAACTTGGCGTTGGCGCCGGGGTGGCACTGACCGCAGGTATTGACGAGGTTCTGCTCGCTGACACGAGAGCTCGGATCATCGAGTGGACGGATATCGTGCGAGCCGTGGCAGTCGCTGCAGCGGGCGGCGCGGGTGGCGCCCAGGTGGGTCACCTGGCCGTGGTAGCTGCGATTGTACGTTTCGTAGTAGGTGCCGACTCGGTCGCCGGTGGCGTCGGGCGAGTCGTGACAGTGGCCGCACTCGTTGATGACATCGAGCATGAACTCCGGCGAGGAGGCGCGGGTGATGCTGTGGGCGGTGTGGCAATCGCTGCAGACAGCGGCCTCGCCATTGTTCTTTGAATGTGCCTTGCCGTGGACGCTGGTGGCGTAGGTCTCGGCGACTCCGACGTGGCATGTGCCGCAGGTGTCTGGAACGTTGGAGCGGTGAACGCTGGACGCGGGATCGGCGGACGGGAGCACGCGGTGCGCACCGTGGCAGTCGGCGCACATGGCGGCGGAGATCAGTCCCGAGTTGGTCACCGCACGGGCGTGGGTGCTCGCGAGGTAGTCCGAAACACGCGTGGCGGGGTCGCTGCCATCGCCGTTGGGCTGGTGCTGCTTGTGGCAGTCGCCGCAGAGGAAGAGGCTCTTGAGCCGGCTGTGGTTGGCCTTTGCGTCGGAGATGGGGGCGATGTCGTGCCCGCCGTGGCAGGTGACGCAGTTCGGCGCAAGCCTGTTGCTCTCGGTGAGTGCCTTCATATGGGCGCCGCCCGCGTAGGCATTCGCCTCCGTCGAGTGGCACGCGGTGGCGCAGGTGGTGAGATTGAGCTTCGGAGAGTGCGGCAGCCGCTCGGCGTCCTGATGGCACTCAACGCACTTCACGTCCTTGTGGACACTGGTGGCGATCGCCTGCGGCGTGACGAACAGCCCGGGTCGAGTGGGGGGAGCATCGGCGACGGGGGATTGTGGCACGGCGGGCAGGGCGCCTTCAGGTCGCGGATCTGTGCTGAGTGATGTTCCGACCATCGACAGCCGCTCGGCCGGGCTGAGCTTGGCGATGTGCTCTTGCGCGTGGCATTGCATGCAGCGTCGGTTGGGGTCTTCGGCGCTGCCGAGGGTCTGGGCCTGGGCAGGACCGGCGATCGACGCCAGGACGATGCAGACGGCCAGTGCGGCTCGGAATCGGCGGTTGGCGCGACCTCGTGCGGGGGGACCTCGATGGGCGTACATCTTGAACACGGTTGGAGTCCCCGGTGAGGGGAGGGGGCAGAGCAGAGGCGGGGGCGAGTATTACGGATAAACAGGTCTGAGATTCCAGTATATCGCTTCAACATGGCTCCTGTGGAACGTTTCACCTCCTTGCGAACGCCCGATTCGGGATGGTCGGGTGTGTTTCCCGTCCGTGAGAATGCAGCAGTCCCAGGCCTGCGGAAATTGAGAGCGATCCGTTGTTTGGGCCTCCGTTTCAGAGTTCTGGCTTTCTCACTTCAACCGGCGTGCCGTGGCCTGCGGCTGGAGTGGGGGGTGTGGTCGATAGTGAGTCGATGGCGATGACGGCGTCTGTTCGCGATTCCGAGCGTGGATTGGTGCGTGTTCCGGCCGAGGTGGCCTCGTGCCTGAAGGCGGCCCAGGAGGCCATGGAGGCGCGTCGGTGGGGCGACGCGGTCGAGCGACTGGCCGCGATGGCGGTGGTGGACATCCAGCGGCACCAGCAGACGTTTCTTGCCACGGCCCGCGAGGCGGGGATGGTGGGGGACGCGTACGCAAGATGCTTTGCGGGGGCCGGTCTGGAGCGACGAACGTGCCCCTCGCGACGTTCTGGTCGGAGACTGGCGTACGTGATGCCCTCGATTGCGGAGGGCCAGGCGGCGTCTCGTCGGCTGATGCAGATGGTGCGCTACCACCATCGGGCGCGATTTGATGTCAGCGTGATCGTGACGGAGGAGTTCACGAAGCGAACGCCCACGGCAACGTTTTTGAAGTGGCCGGATCACTCCTCGGTTGTCGCGGGCGGTTCGATGATGACGGAGCTTCGGGCGAGCTGGATTGAGCCACTGGTGATCTCGGCAGAAGGCGGGTACCTCGATGCCGCGTGCGGCGCCATTGAGCGTGTGCGCGCGATGGAGCTGGATATCGCGGTGTTCGTGGCGAGTCCGGCGTGCCCGATCTCGGCGGCGATGGCGTGGGCGCGGGTCGCGCCGGTGCAGGTGAATCAGAACGTGGCGGTTCCCCTGGTCCTGGACGGGGTTGACGCCGTGATCTATCACAATGCGGCGTCCGCGACGGTTGATGAAGCGGAGTTGGCCCGGCGCGGGATCCGCTTGCTGACGGTCGCGGGAAACGGAACGGACCTGGAGGCGGCCGCG
>JBGSZV010000096.1:0-6676 GCA_041750235.1 Phycisphaerales bacterium | reverse complement strand
CAGGGCATCCCGCGCCCCCGCCTCCGATCACCGACTGGCCGGAGGCCGCCCCGGCGGATGTGCAGTCCATCGACGCCATCATCGCGGCGTTCTACGCCTCAACCTCCGGCGAGGCGAACCAGCCCCGCGAGTGGGATCGGTTCAAGTCGCTGTTTATCCCGCAGGCACGCCTGGTCCCGGCCCGCGTGGCGGCTGACGGTTCGGCGGGGGCGTTCATCCTGAGCCCCGAGGAGTACGTGGTCGCCAACAAGCGGTACTTCGAGAAGGGCGGCTTCTTCGACAGCGAAGCGGGCCGCCGGGTTGAATCATTCGGGAACATCGCCCACGTGTGGAGCACCTACGAGTCGCGACGCGCGAAAGCAGACCACGCGCCTTACATCCGAGGAATCAACAGCATTCAACTCCTGAAGGACGGCGACCGGTGGTGGATCGTCACCGTTTTCTGGGACTACGAGCGCGGCGAGGTTGCGATCCCGGAGAAGTACCTCCAGACGCCCGCGCCGTGATCTCACCCGCGCCAACGCAGAGAAAGCACCGCTGATGGAACACGGCGTCAATACCAAGCAGATCCTCCTGGCTGAAGACGAGAAGCTCCTGCGCGAGTCTCTGGCCGAGTTGCTCACCGGCGCGGGTTATGGCGTGACCCAGGCGGCGGACGGGCAGGAGGCGTACGAGCTGGCGGTGCAGCAGCCGTTTGATCTGGTCATCACTGACATGCGCATGCCGCGGATGGACGGAATGGCCCTGCTGGAGCACTTGCAGAAGCTGGCGCGGCAGACGCCGGTGGTGGTCATGACCGCCTTTGGCACGATCGACAGCGCTGTCGGCGCCATGCGGGCCGGCGCCGCGGACTACCTGCTGAAGCCCGTGCAGTTCGATGACGTGCTGGCTCGCGTGAACCGGGCGATGGAGTACGGCGTCCTGCGGCGCGACCAGCGCGTGGTCACGGAGCAACTGGCGGCGCACAGCGGGTTTCAGAATCTGATCGGCGAATCGGCGGTGATACTCAAGGTCTTCGAGCTGGCGCGCAAGCTCTCGTCGGTCCGGAGCAGCGTGCTGATCGTCGGCGAGTCGGGCACCGGCAAGGAGCTGTTCGCACGGGCCGTACACTACAACGGCGTGACGCGGGACAAGCCGTTTGTCGCGGTGAACTGCGGCGCGATCCCGGAGAGCCTGATCGAGTCGGAACTCTTTGGTCACAAACGCGGCGCATTCACCGGAGCGATCAAGGACCGGATCGGCTACTTCGAAGCTGCCTGCGGCGGCACGCTCTTCCTCGACGAGATCTCGACACTGCCGCTCGGCGTGCAGAGCACGCTCTTGCGGGTGTTGGAGGAGCGCGTGGTGGTTCCCGTGGGAGAGACGCGCGGCCGGCCCGTCGATCTGCGGATCATCGCGGCGTCCAATCAGGATCTGTACGACCTTTGCCGCCAGGGCAAGTTCCGCGAGGACCTGCTGTACAGGCTCGACGTGGTGCGGCTGACGCTCCCTCCGCTTCGGCAGCGTCGCCAGGATATCCCGCTTCTGGTGCACCATTTCCTCGACAAGTATTCGCGTGAGATGAACAAGAATGTCTCCGGTGT
This sequence comes from Phycisphaerales bacterium, assembly GCA_041750235.1. Lineage (GTDB taxonomy): Bacteria > Planctomycetota > Phycisphaerae > Phycisphaerales > UBA1924 > JBGSZV01. The sequence goes on along the minus strand of JBGSZV010000096.1, from coordinate 5,093 downwards.
CACGAACACCGCGATGCGCGCCCTGCTCGCCCACGAATGGCGCGGGAACGTGCGGGAACTCGAGAACGTGATCGAGCGGGCGGTGATCTTCGCGGAGGGTCGCGAGATCGCGGTGGAGGATCTCCCCTTCACCTCCGAGCAGCCGATGCAGGACGACGCCGGCGAGGATCTGAAGGATGCGCTGACACAGTTCGAGCGGCAGCACATCATCTACTCGCTGCGCCGCCATCGGTATGACAAAAACGAGACCGCCAAGCACCTGGGAATCGGCGTCTCCAGTCTGTACCGCAAGCTCGAGGAACTCAAGATCCCCAAGGACCTGGAACAGGTTGACGCCGCCTCTTCGACCGTGCGCCAGTGAGGCATCGCCCGGGCTGTTGAATCAGACATGACGCCATGACGACGACCAGTCACAGCCCGAGATCGCGCCGCACGCCATGGGGGGAGGCGTAGCGATGCTGCAGCGCAAGCTCCTGTTGCGGCTTGGACTGCTGATGGTCGGCTTCGTGGTCGGCGCGGTGGTGGCGATCACGATGCTGCAGCGCGTGCTGCGCGACTTGGACACGATGAATGCCGAGTCAGCGTCGGTCACCGAGGCCGAGCAGACGCTGGGATCGGCGATCGCGCTGATCGAGGGGGACACCGCCAGCGTGCGCGATGGCCGGGTCCTCAACGCCTCGGAGTTGAACGATCACCACAGGCGGGTGCGGGATGCGCTGGGTGTGTTGTCGGGCCATTCGATCATCCGCGCTTCGAGCCCGACGAATGCCGCGTACGCACGCATGAATGAGCGGATCGAGGCCTCGCTGCGAACCGTACCGGGCGACGTTTCAGGCCTTCGAGAGGCCTTTGCCGAACTGACGCAGGCCACTCGCCAGGAGATCACCACGCGGCAAGCGAGCCTGAGCCGACGCCTGCGCACCATGATCATCGGCTTGACGCTGGCGGCGCTGGCGATGGTGAACATCTCGGTGTTCGTGCTGCTGCGCACGGCACGCATGATCCTCAACCCGGTCTCGCAGCTCCTGGAGGGCAGCCGCGAGCTGGCGCAGGAGCACTTTGACCATCGCATCACGGTCGATCAGCAGGACGAGTTCGCCGAGCTGGCGCGGGCGCACAACCGGCTGGCGGACGAGTTGGCCTCCAACGAGCAGCGCAAGGTGCAGGCGCTGCGGCATCTCGCGGTGACGCTCAGCCACGAGCTCAACAACGTGATCAACATCATCAATCTCCGGCTCGAGATCATGAGCCGCCTCAGCGGGATCGACTCATCGCTCGCCGCGCACATGCGCGAGATCCACGACAACCTCAACCGGATGGCGAGCACCATCGCGTCGCTGCGCAACGTGCGGCGGATCGTGCTGACCGACTATCTCCCCGGCGAGAAGATGATCGACCTGCCGCGATCGGTCGCTGTGGACGACGAACCGGGCTCGATCAACGCCCCGAGCGCGGGGGCCCATGCACCATGATGAACCATCGTCGACATGTTCGAACGTCGATGCTGTACGCCGAGCTGCGCTGGCTGATGCGCCTGCGGTGGGTGGCCGCCGTGTTCGTCACCGCCGCGGGGTTGAGCTTGTGTCCGTTCCTTGACTGGTCGAGCCGCGCGGCGGAAATCGTCGTGCTGGGGCTGCTGATCGCGCTCTTTAATACCGGCGTGTGGCTAGTGGCGCGCCTGGCGCCCGCGATCGTCACGCACGCGCGGGGCGTGCAGATCTTCGCCACGACGCAGTTGTACGTGGACCTGCTGTGCCTGACTCTGCTTGTCATGTGGACCGGAGGGGCCGACAGCGTGGTGCTGGGGCTCTTTGTGTTCCACATGATCTTCGCGGGTCTGCTGCAGCCGCGGATACGGGCCTTCGCCTGCGCGATCATTGCGATCGTGATGGTGTGCTCGGCGCTGTGGTACACCAAGCAGTTCCCCGACTCCCGTCCGGAACGGCTCGCGCTGTTCAGCTGGGGCTTTGCGCAGCTTGTGGCGGTGTACCTCGCCGACCGAATCTCAGGACATCTGTACAGGCACGATCTGGAGCGCGACGAAGCGGCACGCCAGCTTGAGGCGACTCTGTCGCGTTTCAAGGAGCAGCAGGATGCACTCATCCAGAGTGAGAAGATGGTGGCGATGGGCCAGCTCGCCGCCGGCGTCGCGCACGAGATCATCAATCCGCTCGCCAGCATGGACGGCGTGCTGCAGCTCATGCAGCGGAACCCGAGCACGCCGCGGGAGGAGAGCGTCGGCGCTTTGCGCGAACAGATCCAGCGGATCCAGCGCATCGTGAACCAGCTCACGAGCTTCGCGCATGCCGGGAAGGGCACGTTCGAGGTGATGCCGATCAACGATGTCGTGCAGGCCTCCCTCGACATGCTGGCGCTCGATCGTCGTATCAAGCGCGTGCAGGTGAGTTCCGAGCTCGACGCCCACGCCGGCAGCGCCCGCGTCAACCGCCACGCCCTCGAGCAGGTACTGACGAACCTGTACCGCAACGCCCTGGACGCGATGGCCGAACGGACCGACGCGAAACTCGTTGTCCGCACGCAACGCCTCGACGGCCACTGCACGATCCGCGTGTCGGACAACGGCTCGGGGATCGCGGCCGAGGATCTCAAGCACATCTTTGAGCCGTTCTTCACCACCAAGCCCGTTGGTCAGGGCACCGGGCTGGGATTGTCCATCAGCTCCAACCTTGTCCGCGAACACACGGGGCGACTCGAAGTCGAGTCGGAACCGAACGCGGGCACCACCTTCACCGTTGTCATTCCCGTCGGAGATTCGAGGGGGTCATCATGAGAGCGACGCATCCCTGGCATGCCACTTCTATTGGAAGGCTTGTGCTGTGGCTGGGGAGCATCCAGTTCGCCGTGCCGACGCTGGTGTTCGTTTCCGTCGCGCTGGCGTGGGGCACCTTCATCGATTCAACCAAGGGCGCCCGGGCGGCGAAGGAAGCGGTGTACGGCTCGTGGTGGTTCATCGCGCTGATGGCGCTGGTGTGCGTGAGCCTGATCTTTGCCGTCGTGAGCCGGTTCCCGTGGCAGCGGAAGCACCTTGGGTTCATGGTGGTGCACGCCAGCCTCGTCGCGCTGATCGCGGGAGGCTTCTGGTCGCTCTTTGGGCGGATGGAGGGGCGGATCGCGCTGGAGCAGGGCAGCGCCGGGAACTCAATCGAGACGGACCGGGAGATCCTAGAGCTGGTTGAACACCAGATGGGGACGTTCAACGTGCTGGCGGTCGCGCCGGCGCCGTCATCGCCGGGCGAGTTCATGCTCGGGGACCTTAAGGTGCGGGTGACAGAGCGGTGGCACAACTGTCGTGAAGAAGTGGAAGTGCTGGACAACGGTCCCGAGGCGTACCGCGCGGTTGAGATTGACTTTGAAGGCGGTTCGGGCAAGCCGATCTGGATCGGCGATGAGAGCGTGGGCGGGCCGGCACGGGTGGACGGCATCGTGGTGCGCGTGCTCGGCGCGAGTTCGCAGTGGCAGCCGCCCAACCCCGGAGCGCAGGGCTCCGCGCGCTACGTGTTCAACGTGCGGGGGCAGCAGTACCCGGTGACGGCCGTGGGCCAGGAGGCGTTCCCGGGGTGGACCATCACCGAGATCAAGGAGTTCTCGCACGCGAAGGTTTCAGCGACGGGCATCACCGATGCTCCCGAGTCGGAGGCGAACCCGGCGATTGATGTCGTCATCACCGACAATCAGGGGACCTCCGAGCGCCACACCGCGTTCCAGGAGTTCCCGGACATCAATTTCGCAAAACCCATCGAAGGGACCGCGCGCTCCGGCGCGCGTCTGGCGCCGAGCGCGGGCGCTTCATCGCAGGAAACGCTGGTGGTCTACGGCGATCCCGCGAAGCTCACGGTCACACACATCGATTCCTCAGGTGCGGTGACAACCCGGACGAACGAGGGCGGGCTGCCCTGGACGGTCCAGACGTCCAAGCGCCGTTTTACCATTCTTCGCGACTTTGCACGGGCGCACGAGTTGTCGCGGTTCGTTCCGACCAAGGAGTCGGGCGATATCCGCCCAGCGCTCGTCATCAGCACGGGGGAGGGCGACGCGAAGCCGGTGGCGTGGAAGTCGATGATCGCCGCGCCGGTCAACGATCGGAACACGCTCATCCGCTACGGCCCGCTGGTCGTCACGCTTCCTTTCAGCATGACGCTGAATGAGTTCCGCAAGACCGACTATCCGGGCACCGAGATGGCGATGGCGTATGAATCGGCCGTTTCCGTTTCAGGTCACGGCGACGAGAGCTTTGAGACCACGATTTCCATGAACAAGCCCCTCGTGCAGTCGGGCTGGAAGGTTTACCAGTCGGGCTTCTCAGGGCAGACCGTTTCGATCTTCAGTGTCATGCGCGATCCCGGGCTGGTGCTCACGTACATCGCGTGCACCGGACTGTGCATCGGCATCATCATCACCTTCTACGGGCGCGGCCATCCGGGTATCCCGGCGCCGTTTGCGCGTAAGGAGAAGCACCATGTTCCGTTTGATGTCGTTCCTGCTGCTGCTGCTCGCGTCGGCTTCGACGAGTCTCGCACGCCCCTCCACGCCGGCGTGGATTGAGCAGCTCGAGTCGCTGCCGATTCAGGACGGCGGGCGCGTGATGCCGCTGGGCACGTACGCCAACCGGCACGCGTCACAGCTCACCGGGCGTCGGCATTGGGGCGCCGGCAAGGGCCCCGAGGCGTTCTCCGCGCGCGAGCCGATGCAGCTTCTGTGCGACCTTCTGTACAGCCCGGCGGCGATGCTGCACAAGCCTCTGATCGCGATCGAGAATGTGCCGTTCAAGAGGCGTGTGGGCCTCGAAGAAAAGCGCCGGTTCTTTCATGCGGTTGAGATCGCGTCGTGCCCGGGTATCAACGAGATCCTCGGGCAGTTTGCGCAGGCGCAGGCCGCGAATCAGAGCCTCCAGCCCGATCGCGACCAGCGGATCGCGCTGGACCTTCAGGCGGCGGTGGAGCGCGTGGCGTCGTTTGCATCCGGCGCGCGGCTGACGATGGTGCCGCCGAAGGAGGGAAAGGTGTACCTGGGTGTCAGCCCGACGATGGCTGACCCAGGGGCGGAGGGGGTGCGCGATGCACTCGCCGCGTTCG
>JBGSZV010000095.1:0-6361 GCA_041750235.1 Phycisphaerales bacterium | reverse complement strand
GCGCTCGCCTCGTCCAGTGCCGACTCGCGCCGCGTCAGTTCCGATGCCTGGTCGCGCAGCTCCGCCGCCGCCTGCTCGAACTTCTTCAGCCGTTCGCCCAGCTCGCGCTCGCGTCCGTCGATCTCGCCGATGCGCTGCTCGGCCTTCTGGAACTTCTCATCCAGCTCGCGCGTCCGCGATTCGAGTTGCTGCGCCAGTTGCGACAGCCGCTGCGACTCGGTCGAAGTCTCCGCACGGCTGAACTCGATCTGCCGCTCCAGCGCGTGCGCTTCCTCGACCCGCTGCTGCACCAGCGCCGCCGACTCGTCGATCTGCTGCTGACGTGCCGCCAGTTCCGCCTCGCGCGTGGCTGTTTCAATGGCGTGCGCATCGCGCTCCGCCTTGATCTTGCGGAGTGCCTCGAGGTGCCCGCCGATCTGGTCCAGCAGGTTCAATACATCGTCGCCGGGGCGCAATCCGCCGGTCTCAGGATGCTGCTGCGGCTGCTGGGAGGACTCGGGCATCGCCTGGTTTTGCTCGTTCGACATCGCTGGTCCCCGGGGGAAGGGTCCGATAACGCACCGCCACCACACCACGGCGGAACGTCCGAGACATCGACCACACAACCGCGCATCTGAACCCCGCCCCCGTCGAACCCGCGATTCCGATGACACCCGTACCGCCATCCCACGCCCGATTCATCCCGGGCGGCTATGCTCACGGTAGATTTCAAGGAAAACTGAAAGATGACCGCCGCACCAGCCATCTCCGCCCATCACCCGAGCGCCCATCCCCTCTTTGATCACCGCCTCGACGCCATCCGCGCCAAGGTCGAACGCGGCGAGCGCCTCACCCTCGACGACGGCGATCTCCTCTTCACCACCCCCGACCTCTGGACCGTCTGCGAACTCGCCGACAGCGTCCGCCGGCGCCTCCACGGCAACGCCGCCTACTACAACATCAACCGCCACATCAACTACTCCAACGTCTGCGCCCTCTCTTGCAAGTTCTGCGCCTTCTACCGCAAGCGCGGCGACGAGGGCGCCTACGAGATGGACGTCGCCAAGATCGTCGAGGAAGCCAGGAAGGCCGCCGCCAACGGCGCCACCGAATGCCACATCGTCGGCGGCCTCCACCCGTTCTTTCCCTTCAGCTACTACACCGACATGCTCAGCGCCATCCGCGCTGCCGTGCCGCAGCTCCACTTGAAAGCCTTCACCGCGGTCGAGATCGTCCACCTCGCGCGCATCGCGAAGGTGTACAAGCAGGATGTCGAAGGCCGCCGTGCCGCGATCCGGCACGTGCTCACCGAACTCAAAAAGGCCGGTCTGGGATCCCTCCCCGGCGGCGGCGCGGAAGTCTTCGACGACCGCGTCCACGACGAGGCCTTCAAGGGCAAGATCCGCTCGGATGTCTGGCTCGATGTCCACCAGATCGCCCACGAGATCGGTCTCAACACCAATGCCACCATCCTCTACGGCCACATCGAGCAGCGCCACGAACGATTGGTCCACATGGACATGCTCCGCAAAGTCCAGGACGAGGCACTCACGCGCCTCGGCTACACCGGCGTGAACTCACCCAACAGCGACACCCCCGTCGTCACCCTCACCCGCCCCGGCATCGATCTGCCGCAGCCCGGCATGGCGCACAGCGCATCGCGCACAGCGCACCGCGCCCCCAGCGGCTACTTCCAGACGATCATCCCCCTCCCCTTCTTCCCCGACGCCAGCGAACTCGAACACCTCCCCGGTCCCTCGGGCCTTGAGAACCTCCGCACCCTCGCGATCGCGCGCCTCATGCTCGACAATTTTCCCCACGTGAAGGCCTTCTGGATCATGCAGACCCTCGGCATGGCCCAGACCATGCTCCAGTGCGGCGCAGACGACATCGACGGCACGGTCGTCTGGTACGACATCACGAAAGTGGGGGGGTCCAACACGCATCAGGAAACCACGGTGTGGGACCTCCAGCGCGCCATCCGCGAAGCCGGGTTCGAACCGGTGGAGCGCGACACGCTGTACCGGCGCGTCGAGAGGGATGGGGCGGAGTGGCGCATTACGACGTAGCGTCAATGTTCCTCGGAGGCTGACCGTGCCGACTCCGAACCCACGCCGGGACCTTGCGATCCTCGCCGGAATTGTGCTCGTCGGCGTGGTGCTTCTGCAGCGGTCCCTCCACGCGTCCGGAGCCCCCGGGGATTCCAACTGGATTCTCTATGGTGCGGCGATGTTCAGCGTCTACACGCCGCTGCTGGCATGGAGCTCGGGCTCAACGTCGCTGTTTTCTCGACTGATGCTGATCGCCTTCGGAATCACGTTTCCGGTCTGGTGCATGTGGATCGCGCTGCCCATATGGGTCCCGCTGTCACACGTCTCCGCCGCCTGGCCGGAACTTGGAGAAACAGTCGCAGGCCCCATCATGTTCGGCGGGGTTCAAGGACTGGTCACCGCGATTGTGCTCGCATTCATCTGTCGATCGTTCTGGTTGTCGGTCGCGGTGGGGCTCGCCTTCATTCCCGCTTATGCGATCGGAGGCGCACTCACAGAAGCCTATCCGCCCCCGCAGTGGAACTTGCGCGGGCCGCCGCTGCAATCACGCCCATTCCTGCCTCCGATCGTCGTGCTCTGGAACGCGTGGGTGGCGGTCAGCATGTGGGTGTGGGCGTGCAGGCCACCACGTCTCCTGCAGGTGAAGTCTGATTCGAGCAAGAACTCATGACTCCCGCGCAAACGCCGCGCGCCCGCGAGTTCCGCTTGCTTGACAGAGTCGGTTTATTCGCGTTGATATGGGCAGCCGCTCAGTCAATTGCGGTGATCTTGCCGTGCATTCAGATCCTGGCGTACCTGCTGAATGGAGCCGCCTTCGGCGTGTACGCGGGAATTCTGTACGCCGTCCGCGGCGGCGTGCTCAACACCGTGCGTGCTAGCGTGGTTGCCCTGCTTGGCGTCACCCACATCGCTTGGCTCGAACCGGCGTCGAAATTCGCTGCTCTTGCCACCGGACCCTTGAACCTGCCGTTCTCAATTGACATGTACGTCGCCACTTCGGGCGTGCTCGGGGTGGTGATCACAGTGCTGTCCTGGCGATGGTGGATGATCATTCCTCCCATCATCTCGCTCGGAGTGATTCTTGGAGTCATGTGGATCGGTCACAACGTCTTCTTGTCGCTGTGGCCATTGGCAGTTCTGTCTTTGGGATTGTGCGTCAGTCTCGTGCATGTCGGTCTGCTCATCAGCGTGTGGACCGACACGTATCTCCATCTTCGCGCCAAATGGCCACTATACGGTTGCGCGCACTGCGGCTACGACGTCCGTAACCTCACGTCGCCCATGTGCCCGGAATGCGGCAAACATCCAACTTCAGCCGACGGAGGCTGGACGCACGATTGATGTACGGCGATTTCGAATCGGCTGAGTCAGTCCAGTAGCTGTCACCGCATCGGTAGGCGCACTTGCTCTTCCTCACTCGCCACCGCCGCCGCCATCGGATCAACCGGCAGCTCCGCGAACTCCGCCGCATCGGACGCGATCACCGATGCTGACGTGACGGTCGCCGACTTCTTCATCCGATGCTGCACGACCAGGATGACCGCCGCGCCGCTGATTGCCACCATCCCCGCGCACCACTGCGGCACGCTCAGCACTTCCCTGAACAGGAAATAGCTCGCCGCCGACACCAGGAACGGCTGCAACTGGATGATCCCGCTCGACACCGCCACGCCCAGTCGCGCGATCGCCGTGTAGTAGCACACGTGCCCCAGCGCGATCCCGATGAAGCTCGAGAACAGCAGCAGCGAGAACTGCCCGCCGGAGAGGTCCAGCGCGTGCACGCCGTGGTCCTTGCCAAACGACACCATCAGCCCCAGCATGACCACCGCCGTGTACTGGCTGATCGCCGCGAACGCGACGAACGGCGGCAGCCCGTGCGCGAACTTCCGCACCGAGAGTGCGTAGCACGCAAAGAACAGCCCCGAAGCCAGCGCCGTCGCGATGCCCCAGCCCGACGCGTCTCCGAGCGACGTGTCGCCCAACGCCACCAGCGTCATCGTTCCGGCCATCACCATGCACACACCGACGATGAACCCCTTGGATCGGATCACCCGGCGCTCACTCGGGAACATCAGCGCTGCACCGACCGCCACGAAGATGATCTGGAACCGCAGGCTGAAGGTCAGCAGTCCCGGATTGATCAGGTAGTGCGCCTTGGTGAAGCACACCTGCCCCAGGCTGTTGAACAGCGCCGGGACCAGCGCCGCCTTCCAAAGTCCCTTCGGCAGCGAACGCCGCGTCGCGCCCCACACCAGCACCGGCGCCCACAAGAGCGCCGAGAAGCCGTACCGCCACCCGTTGCTCGTCCACCAGTCGATGCTGTGCGAGAAATGCTTGAGGAACAACGGCACGCTCGACCAGCCGATGAGCGTCATCAGCACGGTGACAACGCCCATGCCGAGAAATCGTTCCGATGTGTGTCCGTCGCCGGGCGTGCTCATGAGGGGGCGGATTGTAGACCGCCCCGCGATTCGCTCACGCCACGAGCGCCATCGGCGGCACTCCCGTCGCCGAGGCCGCATCAAACACGTGCACCCGATTGCGCCCGCCCTGCTTGGCTGAGTACAGCGTGCGGTCCGCCGCCTCGATCCATCCCGCCGCGTCCGTCTGCCCCGTGACAGGCTGGTCCGCGCACCCGAACGACCCCGTCACGTGCATCTCCGGGTACTTCCGGAACGTCTTCACATCCAGCGCCTTGCGGATCCTGTCGGCAACGGTCACCGCTTCGTCCGCACTCGTTCCCGGGAGGATGATCGCGAACTCCTCGCCGCCGTAACGGCAGGGAATGTCGTACGTCCGCAGCTCCTGCTGCAGGACACCCGCGAAGGTCTGAAGCACCGCGTCGCCCGCGGGATGGCCGAAGCCGTCGTTGAGCTTCTTGAAATGGTCCAGGTCGCACATGATCAATGACAGCGCCGCGCTAGACCGCTGCGCCGCATTCAACTCCGCCGCGAGGCGCTCGTTGAAATAGTGCCGGTTCCAGAGCCCCGTGAGGCCGTCGATCTGGGCACGCTTCTCAAGCAGATGCATCAGCTTGTGGATCCGCAGCGCCGACTGGATCCGCGCCCGCAGTTCATAGACATCAAAGGGCTTGGTCACGTAGTCCATCGCGCCCGCCTCGAACGCCCGGACCTTCTCGTCGCTGTCGGTGTTGCCAGACAGGATGATCACCGGGATCTCCATCGTCTTGCGGTCGGCCTTCAGCCGCCGCAGCGTCTCCAGCCCCGACATCTCCGGCATGTTCATATCCAGCAGGATGAGCGACGGCTGCTGGCTCTGCGCCAGGTCGATCGCCTCCGTGCCGCTGAATGCCGCGAGAAACTCCAGTCCTTCATCCTTGAGCTTCACCGCCAAGAGGCGATGGATCGACGGCGCGTCGTCCACAAGAAGAAGGACCGGAGCCTGTTCCTGCTGCTGCTGTTGAGTCATGACGCACCCCGCAAACACATCGATCCGTCGGTCAATCACAACGCTTGCCGTCCCTGGCTCACACTTTGGCGCGCTGGCACAGCTCGATCAGCTCTTCGAACTGCCCGCGCACCGATTCCAGATCGCCGGTCGACACCTTGATCGCCGACTCGAGCTTGGCGGCGGCCTGCGTGATCGGCTCGTAGCCGTACCCCGACCCCGCCCCCTTGAGCTGGTGCGCCAGCCGCTGCAGGCCTTCCACCTGTCCCGATTCAAAGGTCCGCCGCATGGACGCGATCCGTTCGGAAAGCTCCACCACGAACTCCTCGATGATCGGCACCATGTCCGGATCGTTCCGGAACGAGCTGACGATCGGTTTCTCGCGGTCGCGGTCTGAACTCATGGACGCTCCCCCCCGGAATGGATGCTCCCCCCGGAACTGTGGCTCGGGGTGGTTCATCGGACGCGGGCCCCGACATATTCACGCCCGCGGAGCTTTGATTGCAGAGCCCAACCGAGTTTTATGGTTATCTGAACACTTTCGGGCAGATTGCCGGAACTCTGGAAGGGTTCGCGCCCTGAAGAACGCGGAGACCCATCCATGCCCCCCGATGCCCCGCGCGATCATCCAACCGGCCAGCTCCCGCCCGAAGTTGTCGGGGCGCTCCGGGCAGCGCACCAGCCGCCCGCGGTGCCCTCCACCCTCGACGCAGCGGTCCTTGCCGCCTTCGATCGCTCCACCACGGCCACCGGCGTCGTCGCCCGCATCTCCCCCGCACGATGGATCGCTGCCGCGGCATCCATCGCCCTCCTCGCCGGCACTGTCGTCATCTACCGCCAAGCTTCGCGCATTCCCGGCGACCTGAACCGCGACCGCCGCATCGACATCCTCGACGCTCTCGCCCTCTCCATCGCAGTGGGGG